>NZ_KV788282.1:0-27183 GCF_001807225.1 Corynebacterium sp. HMSC05E07 | reverse complement strand
CTAATACCCCCATGACCCGGAAGCCTAAAACAGGTCTAACGACCCCGCAACCGGAACGCGAAACGCCGCGCGATGAGCACCGCGCGGCGTTTGAAACTTTGGGGTGGCTGACGGGGCTCGAACCCGCGACACCCAGGATCACAACCTGGTGCTCTACCAGCTGAACTACAGCCACCATCGTTGCCCGAAAGCAACGAGATACAGGTTAACTCACACCGTGGATTTTACAAAAACGCCTGGTAGTCTGCCGTAGTGGCGGTCTTGAGTTCCTCGGCTTCCTCGCTGGTGGGACCTTCGTCGGTGCGGAAGACGCTGCGGCGATAAAAATCCAATTCCCGGATGGATTCAATGATGTCCTGCAGTGCGCGGTGCGCCATGCCCTTATCTGGCTGGTTGTAGTAAGCACGTGGGTGCCAGCGACGCGCCAGCTCCTTGATCGTCGACACATCAATCATTCGGTAGTGCAGCGCTTTATCCAGTCGCGGCATGTAGGCGCGGATGAAGGTGCGGTCGGTGGCGATGGAATTTCCGGCCAGGGGAGCGGGGTGGTTGGGGTCGCAGTGCTTCTCGACGAGCCTCAGCACCGCCTCCTCTGCTTCCTCAATAGTCACCGTGGAGTCGCGGATTTCCTTGTCCAGCCCGGAGTTGGCGTGCATCTCGGTGACGAAGTCATCCATCTGGCCAAGCTGTTCTTCGGTGGCGTGGACAACGAGATCGAGGCCTTCGTCCAGGATGGTGAGCTCGGCATCGGTGACGACGGCGGCGACCTCCACGATGACGTGACGCTCGGGATCCAGGCCCGTCATCTCCAGGTCAATCCAGACGAGGCGGTCGTTCTTAGCGGGAATTTCACTCATGCTCCCCACCATAGTTTCTCTTCTGATCCTGCTTCTTCTCACGGGGTATAGGGCAGATTCGGGGGTGGCGGAGGGGGTATGTGGGGCTGTAGCGTCAGAGTTTTACCGGACGAGTGCGGCACGTCACCTTAATCGATGTGAGCTGGTCTTTTGTTGCGTATGGAGGGCTGCGGGCGGAGGGCTGCGTGAAGTTTTTCATGATTCTACTCACGAAAGGCTCAGGTCATGAGACAT
This sequence comes from Corynebacterium sp. HMSC05E07, assembly GCF_001807225.1. Taxonomy (NCBI): domain Bacteria; kingdom Bacillati; phylum Actinomycetota; class Actinomycetes; order Mycobacteriales; family Corynebacteriaceae; genus Corynebacterium; species Corynebacterium sp. HMSC05E07. The sequence continues at coordinate 26,092 of NZ_KV788282.1, read as the reverse complement.
GATTAATTCAGCCCGAATAGTGACGGCACTCACATATACCGAAGGACGGTTTCCTCCGATGTCAGGCTTCCTCGACACACTCAACACAATAATTTGGTCGCCAGCGCTGGTTTTCCTGTGCCTAGGCGCAGGAATCTATTTCACCCTTGCCACCAAGTTCCTGCAGATTCGCTGCATCCCCGACATGATTAAGCAGCTGAAGGACGGTGAAAGCTCCGAGTCTGGCGTCTCCTCGTTCCAGTCGCTGATGATTTCGCTGGCCGGCCGAGTCGGTGTGGGTAACATTTCTGGTGTTGCTACCGCCATCGCATTCGGCGGCCCGGGCGCCGTGTTCTGGATGTGGGCTGTGGCACTGTTGGGTTCGGCGACGTCCTTCGTCGAATGTACGCTCGCCCAGGTTTACAAGGAAAAAGACCAGGACACCGGTGAGTACCGTGGTGGCCCGGCCTACTACATCGAGAAGGCTTATAAGCACACGAAGGCTGGTCCTTTCATGGTGGTTTACGGCACTGTCTTCGCCATCGCCATGATTCTGGCCACCAGTTACTTCCTACCTGGCATTCAGGCCAATGGTGTGGCTGCGGCTGTCGAAAACGCCTGGGGCATCAAAGTGGGTTGGTCCGCCATCGTCTTGGCCGGCGTTCTTGCCCTCATCATCATCGGTGGTGTGAAGCGTATTGCTAACTTCGCTTCCTTGGTCGTCCCGTTCATGGCGGGTGCCTACATCCTGTTCGCCATCATCATTCTTTTCGTGAACTTCAACCAGATCCCAGAGGTCTTCGGGATGATCTTCAAGTCTGCCTTCGGTGCGGAGCAGGCCTTCTCCGGCCTGCTGGGCTCTGCCATCATGTGGGGTGTGAAGCGCGGTATCTACTCCAACGAGGCCGGCCAGGGTACCGGCCCGCAGTCCGCTGCTGCCGCTGAGGTGTCCCACCCGGCTAAGCAGGGATTCGTCCAGGCTTTTGCGGTTTACATCGACACCATCTTTGTCTGCTCCGCCACCGCCTTCATCATTATCTCCACAGACATGTACAAGGTCTTCGAGAACGAGTCCGAAGACGGTCCGACGCGGTACGCGGGCGCTATTCCGGATGACGTGGCTGTTGGCCCGGGCTATGTTCAGCACGGCCTCGACACGTTGCTTAACGGCTTCGGCCCAAGCTTCATTGCCATTGCTATCGCCTTCTTCGCCTTCACCACCGTGCTGGCGTACTACTACATGGCGGAGGTCAACCTGACCTACTTCAACCGTTGGATCAAGAACAAGACCGCTCGCCGTGCCTTGGTCTGGCTGCTGCGTGTACTGCTTGTTGTTTCCGTCGTCATCGGTGCGACCACCACCCCGGGTGCCGCCTGGGCGCTTGGTGACATTGGTGTGGGCGCGACCGCATGGCTCAACATCATCGCCATCCTCTTCCTCCAGGTCCCAGCGCTCAAGTGCCTCAAGGACTACACGGCTCAGAAGAAGGCTGGCAAGGATCCGCAGTTTGACCCAGAGGCGCTCGGTATCAAGAATGCTGAGTTCTGGGTAGAGCGCAAGCTTGCCCGCGAGGAAGCCGCGCAGAAGGCCATCGCGCAGGATTCCCCGCTGCAGGGTCAGTAATTCCCGTCACAGGCGTAAGGCGCCCGCTCTCACCCAGTGAGAGTGGGCGTTTAGGCCATCTTGGAATAGAAGCTGCCGATGAGGGGTGCGGCAATCGGGGTGGGCACAATGTTGCCCAGCGTGTTCATCGCCTTCGAGAGCGGGCCAGGAACCACCCGGCGCTGGTTTCGGGCCATGGCCTCCAGAGTTTCCTTAGAGCAGGACTCGTAGGTGGTCCACAGAAAGTCTGGTACGACTTTGTCAACGATGGACTGCTCTTCCTCCGGAATTACGGCGTCGCGCACCGGGCCAGGTGCAAGCAGCGTGCAACTTACGCCCGAGCCCTTGAGCTCATAGTGCAGCGCCTCGGTAAAAGCGTTAACGCCGGCCTTGGTGAAGACGTAGGTGGCGTTATTGGGGATCGAGACATTGCCCGCGGCGGAACCGACGTTGCAGATGGCGCCGCTGCGCCGCGGCAGCATCTGATCCAACGCGGCACGCGTCAGGCGATGGACAGCTTTCGCATTGAGATCGAACTGGCGCGTCTCATAGTCCCAGTCCTGGTCCATAAACTTGCCAAAGCTAGCAATGCCAGCGGAATTTACAATGATGGAGATCTCTTTGCTGTCCATGAATTCGATGACCCGGGAGACGTCGACAGTCGCGGAGAGATCCGCGGCGAGTGCGATGGCGTCGACGTCGTGGCGCGCACGCAACTCCGCAGCGAGAGACTCCAAGACTTCCTCACGGCGGGCGACGAGAATGACGTTGTACCCGCGCGCGGCCAGGTCCTTGGCCATCGCGGCACCGATGCCCTGGCTAGCGCCAGTCAGAAGCGCATAAGAGGTGCGGGTAGGGGCAGGCAATCCGGGGGAGTGAGCCATGGTGAAACGGCGTCCTTTCTCTAAGGTCAAGGTTTCCACCCAGCGTAGAGGAAAAATCAGGGGTTTCCCCGATGCCGTTCTTATACTCGTTCAGCATAATGGAAGAGGAAAGGAGAACATCATGAACAACCAGCGCTTGACCCGTTCCACTACCGACTCGATGATCGGAGGCGTCTGCGGCGGCATCGCCGAAACCTACGACCTTGACCCGACCTTGGTTCGCATCGTCTTCGTAGCGGCCACCCTTCTCGGCTTTTCTGGTGTCCTGCTCTACCTGATTTTGTGGGTTGTCATTCCCGTGCAGTAATTACTGCAGCGGCCCCATCTCCATAAAGCTCTTCCACAGCCCCCATTCCTCTTGGAGGCGCGGAAGGGCGGAGGGTGGGGTAGCGGTGCCGTCGATAAGCGTGGCGTCCATCATGCGTACGCCGTTATCGAAGAAGAGTGCCGCATGCCCGGCCGCACCGTAGCGCAGCAGCGGGACAAGGTTGAGGCCGTCAAAGGACAGTGCGGCGTTGGGGCGCACGTCGAGCCCCGCAATGGCCGCCAACGTCGGTGCGAGGTCCAATGGAGAAACCAGCTCATGGCTCTCGCCGTCCTCAGCCACGCCTGGCCACAGCAGTGACATCGGGGCTGTGCCGTCCTCCCTGGGCTGCAATGAGCACACAGCCACGACTCCATGGAGCTGCTCGAGCGCGTCGGCTTCAGGTTGCTCGAGAAGCCTAAACACCCCCGTGTCACCCTCGACGTCCTGGCGAATCTCGTATTCTGCCTGCTCGAAAACGTCGGTGATGCGCGTTGTCGCACCGCGTTGCGGATACTGCCCGGTGAGCACTCCACGGCGTGACTGGGCATAGCTTTCCGACGGCGCCCAGGCATTCAAAAAGCGCCGTCCCCTCAGTGCAGAATCTGGGGCATGGTCAAAAGTAGCGAGGGTGATATCCATACCTTCAGCATATGCTTGTGTGTGCCCGAAAACAGCCTAAAAGCCACTTTCCACCGCCCACTAGAACGGTAAAAAGTGGCTCTGACCTGCGTGCCCCCAGCAGGACTCGAACCCGCGACACATGGGGTAGAAACCCACTGCTCTAATCCGCTGAGCTATGGAGGCCTACCGAAACATCATAGCTTAGCTATTCACTTGCTCGAAAAACTAGCTAGCCGGTGGCAGTCCGACGATAGCTCCATCGGTGGGAAGCTCGGCCGGGGAATGGCTGGCGGTGTCCAAGAGGATATCGATGAGTGTCTGTGCAGCCGGGGTCAGTGCGCGGTCCGCGCGGTAAATGAGCAGTGCCTCCATTGAGGGCAGCGGTTCCTCGATACGGTGAAAATGCACGCCACGCTGGCCCAGCGCTTGGGCCGTGTGCGGCATCAGGCTGATGCCATAATCGCCCGCTACCAACGGAAGGCCAGTCTGCAGCGTGGAAATCTCCTGCACAATCGCCGGCTTGCAGTCCGGGGACGTGGCCCACAGCTGATCCAACAGCTCCGGCAGCCCGCTGAGCTCCGGCCAGCGCGGCGGCAGCAACCATGTTTCGGTGGTCAGGGAGGACAAGCGGACGGGATCCGGAAGGTGGGACAAGCGCTGCGGAAGGGCGACGCGGAATTCCATATCTGCCGCGCGACTAATAGCAAGCTGGTCGCCATAGCGGTTCTGGAAGTGCTGCGGATTGGTGCTCGGGATGATGCCGATCTCCACGGAACCATCCAATACACGCTTGAGCGTGGCGGTTGGTTCTAAGTCACTTAAGGAAACGTTTACCTGCGGTGCGCGCTGGCGCATGCGGCGCAAAACAGTTGGCATAAACAGCCAGTTGAATTCAGGTGCCGAGCACAGAGTGACCGAGCCAGCGCTGCCAGCGGCGATTTCGGCTAAGCGGGTGGTAGCTGTGGCCAGCAACGAATCGATTGAGGTGGCGACCCCATAGAGAAATTCGCCAGCCTCTGTTGTCTTAACGCCGCCACGCCCCCGGGAAAGTAATTTGACGTTGAGATCCTCTTCGAGCTTGCGCACAGTCAGGCTTAGAGAGGGCTGTGTAAGCCGCAGTGTTTCCGCAGCCTGCGTGAACGAACCGTGGTCCACGATGGTGCGAAAATGGTGAAGCTGACGAGAGTCCATGAGTGCATCCTACCCTATTGCTGAATCTTTGCTGCCTTTTAGGTAAGAGAACATGTCTGGCGGTAGACTGCCGACTATGCACGAAGAGAAAGATAACTCCAGCTCACAGGCCTTGCAGAAGCCTGCTCAGGCGAGCTCTACAGTAGCCTCGCGAGCACGATCTTCCCGCCTTCTGCATCTTTCTTTTGTCGTTTTTGCGGGCCTTGTGGGGGGAATTATTTCCCTCTTCTTCCTTGCGGATTCGCTCGCGGCCCTCGGCATCCCTGACCCAGGACGCTTGACCACCTTTGGTTTGCCATTCTTCCGGGCCGCCGCGTGGATGCTCATGGCGCTCTCGATTGGCTCCTTCATGGCCAGCGCCTTCTTCATCTATCCGGCCGTGCCGGACAACGATAACGAGCAGCTTCATAAGGCGGGGCTGAGCGTTGACGGTCATATCGCTGCCCGCACTGGTGCATGGGCGGCTGTCGGCACCGCGGTGGTCGCGCTGCTTGAGGTGCCCCTTGTCATGTCGGATCTAACCGGCACTCCCATCGTCAAGGTTCTCAATCCGGAGCTTATGGGGATGGCTGTGGGACAGATCGCGGCGTCGCAAGTCTGGCTCGTCACGGCCGCGCTGGCTGCTCTGGTGGCCATTGTGGGATTTGTTGCGCGCACGTGGGCTGGTCAGGTGGGGGCGTTCTTCCTCTCGGTGTTGCTGACTGTTCCGCTCGGTATGGAGGGTCACTCCGCGGCGGGCGGTGATCATGACTATGGAACGAACTCCCTGCTCATTCACCTTTTCTTCATCATGCTGTGGGTGGGTGGGCTCATGGGGCTCATCGCGCATGGCCGTCGCCTTGGCCCGAATATGGGCGTCGCCGTGCGCCGCTACTCCTCGGTGGCGCTCTTTTCTATCATCGCGCTCGCAGTCACGGGCGTGATCAATGCGCTCATTCGTGTTGAGTTCAGTGACCTTGTCACTACGCGCTACGGTTTGCTCGTGCTGAGCAAGGCTGTGCTTACGGTGGTGCTTGCTGCCGTCGGATTCGTTCACCGCCGGGTGACGATTCCGCAGCTTGAGAGCGCACCGCGCCTCTTTGTTCGGGTCTCCATCGTGGAGGTTTTCATCATGGCTGCCACCGTCGGCGTGGCTATTTCCATGGGGCGCACACCACCGCCGCCGCCGCGCGATCCGAATCTGAACTCCATGCAGATTCTGGTGGGCTACGAGCTTGTCGACGCCCCCACCGCCACCAACGTGTGGACCATGTTCCGCTTTGATCTCATGTTCGGCTCGCTCGGGCTCGTGCTGGCCGGCTTCTACCTGTATGCCCTGTGGCGCCTGAAGCGTCGTGGGTTGACGTGGCCCGGCGGTCGCACTGCCTGGTTCCTGCTGGGCTCGCTGGGCATGACGGTCATTATGAGTAACGGTATTGGCCTCTACATGCCGGCACTGTATTCCATGCACATGCTCGTGCACATGATTCTGTCCATGGCCATCCCCCTGTGCCTAGTGCTGGGCGCGCCGGTGACTTTGGTGATGGAGGCTTTTGAGCCAGGGGAGCCGGGTAAGCCCACGCTTCACGACGCCTCCGTGGCCCTCACCAAGTCCCGTACCCTACGTTTCCTCACGCACCCAGCGGTCAACGTTCTGCAGTTCCTCGCCTTCCTCTACATGCTTTACCTCTTCCCGAGCTTCTATGAACTTGCCATCTCAGAGCATGCCGGGCACGTCATCATGAACTGGGTTTTCTTGATTTCCGGTTACATCTATTACTGGGAGGTCATCGGGCCGGACCCGTTGCCGTGGCGCGCGCCCACGAAGGTGCGCTTGGGTATCCTCTTCTTCTCGATGCCGCTGCACCTTTTCGCTGGCGTCTACCTCATGCAGATGCAGTCCATTCTGGGGCTTGACTTCTACGAATCCCTCAACTTGCCGTGGAACCCGGACTTCATTAAGGATCAACGCACCGGCGGTGGTATTTCCTGGGGCTTTGGCCAGTTCCCGCTCGTCGTGGTGTTTGGCACGTTGTTTACTGAATGGTTGCGCGAGGACCGCGCCCAGGCCCGCCGCTATGACGCCAAGGCGGATGTTGACGGCGATGCCGACCTTGAGAGCTACAACGCCATGCTGAAGCAGATCAGCGAGGGCGATGATTCAGGTTTTCGTCCGCAGTAGATTCCGTACGAACGAGCGGGGGCCTGTGGATTTTCACCTGGGCAAACACCGGAGTTGTTGACTTATTCAACAAGTTATCCACAGGCGGACGGGCGGGGCATTGCGCGGCATGTGTGCGGTGGCAAAGATGCGAATCAAGGGAGGTGAAACGCCTCCTCGCACACAGAGTTACCACAGCATGTAAGGACACCCGCAATGTCGCAATATCCCATTTCTCTTACCGGACGCCTCACTAGTGATCCGCACCTGACCAAAATCAGCGAGACTATGTATAAGACTCGCTTCCGCATCGCCTCCTCCCGCAGCGTTCCGGAGGTTACCGATGAAGGCAAGACCATATGGCGCGAACTCGACCTCAACTTCATCGACGCCGAGGTCTGGGGCCAGTGCGCCATTAACGTCAAGAAATCTCTGCGAAGGGGCATGCCCATCTTTGTCATGGGCTCCATCGTGACGGATCAATGGACTGACCCACAGGGCGGCCGGCGTTCCAAGACCTACATTAAGGCCGCGCACGTTGGCCTTGACCTCAACCGCTACTTTGTCACCTCCGTGAGGGTTGGTACCGCATTCGGTGAGGATGGCGAAGAACAGCTGTGGCTGGGGGAGAACCCACCGGTGCCGGATGTGGATAACACGGCGTCGGAAAGCACTGCGGCATCAGAACAACCCATGGAGCCCGCACCGGATGAGCCGATGCCCACCGCGCTGCAACCCGGTGAGGACTCACCGCTGGACACGGCCGCTGACCGCCACCACGCGCTGAACACGGCCGAAGAGATTCCCGAGCCGGAGGAAGTCATGGCCTAAACAAGGGCGGAACCCCGCCGTCGCCCATGTGATGTAGTCTTTGTACTGTTATTTACCAATCCTGACAGAAGCAAAGGGTGAAACATGGGCGAGTTCATCTACACGATGAAAAACGTGCGCAAGGCCATTGGTGACAAGGTCATTTTGGACAACGTCACCATGGCCTTCTACCCAGGCGCCAAGATTGGCGTCGTGGGCCCCAACGGTGCAGGTAAGTCCTCGATCCTGAAGATTATGGCCGGCCTCGATCAGCCCTCCAATGGTGAGGCTTTCATCGACCCGGGCAAGACCGTCGGCATCCTCCTCCAGGAGCCGCCGCTCAACGAGGAGAAGACGGTCCGTGAGAATGTCGAGGAAGGCCTCGGTGAGATCTTCGAGAAGAAGCAGCGCTTCGAGCAGATCGCGGAAGAAATGGCCACCAACTACTCCGATGAGCTCATGGAAGAAATGGGCAAGCTGCAGGAGGAGCTTGACCACGCCGACGCGTGGGAGGTTGACTCCAAGATTGAGCAGGCTATGGAGGCCCTACGCTGCCCGCCGTCGGATGACCCGGTGACCAATCTCTCCGGAGGTGAGCGCCGCCGCGTGGCCCTGGCCAAGCTGCTGCTGAGCGAGCCGGACCTGCTGCTTCTCGACGAGCCCACGAACCACCTCGACGCCGAGTCCGTCCAGTGGCTGGAGAAGCACCTCGAGTCCTACCCGGGTGCCGTCCTGGCCGTGACGCACGACCGCTACTTCCTCGACCACGTCGCGGGTTGGATCTGTGAGGTTGACCGCGGCAAGCTCTACCCGTACGAGGGCAACTACTCCACCTACCTCGAGAAGAAGGCAGAGCGCCTCGAGGTTGCTGGCGCCAAGGACAAGAAGCTGCAGAAGCGCCTGAAGGACGAACTCGCATGGGTTCGCTCCGGTGCGAAGGCCCGCCAGGCCAAGAACAAGGCTCGTCTCCAGCGCTACGAGGAAATGGCAGCTGAGGCCGAGCAGTACAAGAAGCTCGACTTTGAAGAAATCCAGATTCCGACCCCGCCGCGTCTGGGCAACAAGGTCGTTGAGGTCAAGGACCTGGTTAAGGGCTTTGACGGCCGCGTGCTTATCAAGGACCTCTCCTTCACCTTGCCGCGCAACGGCATCGTCGGCGTAATTGGCCCGAACGGTGTGGGTAAGTCCACCCTGTTCAAGACCATCGTCGGACTTGAGCAGCCGGATTCCGGCTCCGTCGACGTCGGTGAGACCGTCAAGCTCTCCTACGTGGACCAGGGCCGTGAAAACATTGATCCTGAGTCCACCGTGTGGGAGGTTGTCTCCGGCGGCTTGGACTACATCCACGTTGGCCAGAACGAGATGCCGTCCCGCGCCTACCTCTCCGCCTTCGGATTTAAGGGCCCAGACCAGCAGAAGCCATCCAAGGTGCTGTCCGGTGGTGAGCGCAACCGCCTGAACCTGGCGCTGACGCTGAAGGAGGGCGGCAACCTGATCCTCCTCGATGAGCCGACGAACGACCTTGACGTCGAAACCCTCGGCTCCCTGGAAAACGCCCTGGAGAAGTTCCCGGGCTGTGCGGTGGTCATTTCCCACGACCGCTGGTTCCTGGACCGCACCTGTACCCATATCCTGGCCTGGGAAGGCAACGTTGCCGAGGGCCAGTGGTTCTGGTTCGAGGGTAACTTCGGTGATTATGAGAAGAACAAGGTTGAACGCCTCGGTGAAGAGGCGGCCCGTCCGTCTCGCGTTACCCACCGCAAGCTAAGCCGCTAACTGCTCGAGGGGATGGTGTCATCCCCATTACCAACGCTGAGGTCAACCTCAGGAAGGATCCTGGAATGTCTGCTCAACATGTTGTGTCGGAGGAAACCACGGATAATGTCCACGCGCTCACCGTTGGTGTGCGCTGGTCAGATTTTGACATGTATGGCCACATGATGAACGCCAACTTCATTGAGCTGGCGCAGGAGGCGCGCTTGGCATTTGCCATGCACAACTTCTACTCGCGCGGCGTCAACATGGTGGCCTTCGTCCGCCACATCGAGGCCGACTATGTTCGCCCCCTCAAGTGGGATGGTCGCCACGGCACCGTGACCGTGGAGACCACCGTGGTGCGCCTCGGCAAAACATCCTTCACCACCCGCCAGAAGGTGAAGGACTCGCAGGGCGAGGTTGCCTGCGTCATTGACTGCGTACAGGTCACCATGGACCCGGAGACCCAGAAGCCGCGCGAGGTCACTGAGGAGGAGCGCGCCATTATCCTCGAGCACGCGCTCGTGGAACTCGACGAGAACGCCTAGGCCATGGACGGCGAAACGCTCGAACTGCGGGGCAGTGGGGTAGGGCTGCGGGCCCTCCTTGTCCGCGCGACGGGGCTTGATGCCTCGGCGTCCGTGCGCCTGCGCCAGCATGACTCCGATCAAACTGAGGTCTTTGTGACCACCCCGTTTGAGGTTGTGGCCTCCCGCCGCGTCGAAGGCGCGGTGGGCAGGGACGGTGCGGTGGTGTCAGCGCAGGCGCTTCTCGACGCCCTCCACACCTCCCCCGACCCCGAAGTCACCGGTTCCCCCGTGGTGCTGAAGCTGGGACCTGCCCGCGACCCCTCATGGCCGGGCGCCCTGCCGCCGGCCGACGGCTTTCGGGAAATCGACTCGCTGCCCGTCGGTGTGGTCCGCGAACTCGCGGATCAAGGACAGCAGCTGGCCCGGCAGTTTTCTGGCCCGATGGGCCCGCCGAGCAGCCTGCTGAACCAGCCCGTCATCACGGTGGAGAGCACTCCGGGCGAGGAATCGGAGGTGGCTGCGCAGAAGGTGGAAATCCCCATGCGCATGATTTTCGCCTGCACCAACCTGGGGCTTATCCCAGGTTTTGCCGCCCCCATGGATGTCCCGCGCCACCTGCGCGTGGCCGGCAAGGGACGTTGGGTGCGCGTCGATGCGCCGTTCGGCAGCGTCTACCATTCGACGCGCTTGTCCTTGTTCTAGCGCTGTAGCACTCCCCGTGGAGTGCTACAGCAGTACCGCGCCCGCCAATGCCGCGCCTACCGCGACGGTCCACGGTGGTGCTTTGAGGAACAACGCAGTACCCGCGGCCACTGCAATAAGCCCGGAGGCCCAGCCGGTGACACCGTGGGTAATGATCGGATCCCACAGTGCAGCGACCAGCAGTCCAATGACGGCCGCGCTGACGGCAGCAAACGCGCTGCGTAGCCACTCCAGGTGGTTCCAGCGGGCCCACAAGTGCAGCGCCGCCAGCGTCAGCAAAGCTCCCGGCAGGAAGATAAGCACCGTGCCGAGGATCGCGCCGCCGAGACCGCCGTCGACCGCGCCGAGGTAGGAAGCGAAGGTGAACAGCGGGCCCGGCACACCCTGTGCCACTGAGTAGCCGGCCAAGAACTCCTGTTGGCTTAGCCACCCCGCGCCCACGAACTGATCCTCAAGAAGCGGCAACACCACGTGCCCGCCACCGAAGACTAATGCGCCGGATTGGTAGAAGGCGTTGGCGCGGGTAAGGAGGTAGGAATCGCTGACCTGTGCCGCCGCAGCCAATCCACCCAGGAGGAGGAAGAACGCCGCTAGGCAGCCCCACGCCAGGCCGGCTGGCACGCTGCGCAGGCCACTGTCAATATCGGGGGCAGTGGTGACCGGCAAGAACCGGCGCAGTACCGTTGCGCCCAACACGCCGGCGACGGCCAGCACTGCGAGCTGCCAGGCCGATCCGGCCACGAGCAGCACCCCAGAACTGATGAGGGAGAGGGCCCAGGCGGTGGGCGTCGATAAGAGCTTCTTGGCCATCCCCACAATCGCATGCACCACCACGCCCGCCGCCGCGGCGAGCAGTCCATCGAGCCACCCCACACCGCTGCTCGGCACCACGATGAGGCCAAACAGCGTGAGGATGAGCGCCGACGGGAAGGTAAACAGGAACCAGGAATACGCCATGCCCGCCAGGCCCGCGCGGCCATAGCCCAGCGCCATACCCACCTTGGAACTTGCCGGGCCGGGCAGGAATTGAGACATCGCTACCAAGTCCGCGTAGGAGGAGTCACTCAGCCAACCCCGGCGGCTGACAAACTCCGTGCGGAAGTATCCTAGGTGAGCCGCAGGCCCCCCGAAAGCGGTCCATCCCAGCGGGAGAAAGGAACGGCGAACATCGCGCATAGTGCTCATTGGCAGCATCCTAACGCCTAATGGGGGAGGCCGCGACGTGAAAAATGAATCACGCCCTCACACCGTAGTGTTCTGCGTTACGCTGACGGTGGACCCATTAATTTTTTGTCTCCAAAGGAGTCTGGCTCATGCGTATTGCAGCACCTAAAGAAATCATGAACAACGAGAACCGCGTGGCTCTTACTCCCAGCGCTGTCCAGACGTTGGTGAAGGACGGCCATGAGGTCCTCGTGGAGACTGGTGCCGGCGTCGGCGCGTCCTTCCCGGATGAGCTCTACGAGGAGGCCGGCGCTACCATCGTGGCCACCGCTGAGGAGGCGTGGGCTGCGGACATGGTGGTCAAGGTTAAGGAGCCGCTCGAGCCTGAGTACGGCTTCTTGCGTGATGACCTCCTCCTTTTCACCTACCTGCACCTAGCGGCAGATCGTCCGCTGACGGAGGCCCTCATGAAGGCCGGCACCACCTCGGTGGCTTATGAGACCGTCACCGATGCCCGCGGCACCCTGCCGCTTCTGACCCCGATGTCCCAGGTGGCTGGCCGTTTGGCCGTGATTGAAGGTACCCACCACCTGCTGTCCACTCAGGGTGGCCGCGGTGTGCTGGCTCCCGGTGTGCCGGGCACCCAGCCGGCGCGCGTCGTGGTTATCGGTGGTGGCCAGGTCGGTGCGTCCGCTGTGGCGATGGCCCACGGCCTGCGCGCGGAAGTTACCGTGCTCGACCTTGACCCGCACGTGCTGCAGCGCTTCGATGGCCAGTACCAGGGCACCGTGCGCACCATCGTCTCCGATCCGGCTGCGTTGGAAGCAGAGCTTCTTGACGCCGACCTCGTCATCGGCGCTGTCCTCGTGCCGGGTGCGGCAGCACCGAAGCTGGTGCGCGAGGATGTGGTCAAGCGCATGAAGAAGGGCGCTGTGCTTGTCGACGTTGCCATTGACCAAGGCGGCTGCTTCGAGAACTCCCACAAGACCTCACACGACGAGCCCACCTTCAAGGTCCACGACACCCTCTTCTACTGCGTGGCCAACATGCCGGGCGCGGTGGCCAACACCTCCACCCGTGCTCTCGGCTCGGCCACCCTGCCGTACATGCGCGCGCTGGCTGCCGGCGGCTACGAGGGCGCTATTGAGCGCTTCCCGGGCTTGGCCAACGGCCTCATGACCCGCAACGGCGGGCTGGTCCACCAGCCGGTCAAGGATGCCCTCGGCCTTTAAGGAGCGCGGTTGATGAGCATCGCCGCCACTCGCTCCATGTGATCCCAGATCATGGAGCGGTAGGCCGGCGGGATGGTCTCCTCATCAATCTGTGCCAGGGAGTTTCCCATGAGCTCCAGCCAGCGATCATGGGCAGCCATGTCGATGGGGTAGGGGGCGTGCCTCATGCGCAGGCGCGGGTGCCCGCGGTTCTCAGAAAAGAGCTGCGGTCCGCCCCAGTACTGCACGAGGAACCACAGCAGACGCTGCTCAGCACCTTCCCAATCCTGGTCGGGGTACATGGGGCCGATGACGTCGTCAGTGCGCACTTGGGCGTAGAAGCCTCCGACGAGCTTCTCAAAGGTCTCCATCCCGCCGATGGCCTCGTACACACTGCTGGGTTGCATAGTTAATTGTCCTTTCGCGTCAGGCCGTTTCCTGAACCCGATTCTTCCATGTCGAAGATAGCCATCCCGCGCGGGTAGGGGGTCGCGATGCCTTCAGCATGCATGGCGCTGAGAATCTTGGCCTGCATGGCACGCTGAACATCCCATTGCTTGCCCGGTAGCGTCTTGACGGATACACGGTAAGACATGTGGTCGACCTCAAGGCCCGACATGCCGTTGACGGTAGGCTCGGCCAGGATGTCAGGCTGGATGGTGGGGTCGTGGGAGGCGTCGGCAGCAGCGGCGTTGATGACGTTATACGCCTTGTCCGGATCGTTGCTGAGCGCCACCGGAACCTGGATGCGGGCGACTGAGTAACGGTCGGAGTGGTTGGCCACCTGCAGGATCTCACCGTTGCGCACGTACCACAGCGCGCCGTCAATATCCCGGACGGTGGTGATGCGTAGCGAAATGGACTCCACATCACCGAAAACACCGTTGCCCAAATCAATGGTGTCGCCGATGCCGTACTGGTCCTCCATGAGCATGAAGATGCCAGACAGGAAGTCCTTGACCAGAGCTTGGGCGCCGAAGCCGAGGGCCACACCGACAACACCGGCGGAGGCTACGAGTGGGGCGACGTTAACGCCGAGCTTGTCCAAGATGGCTAGCGCAGCCCAGACCCACACAAAGATGGACACGGCGGAGCGGCCCACTCCTGACAGGGTCTGGATGCGGGACACGCGCCGAGCCTCGTTGGTGGCGGCTAGGGCCTTGTCGGTTTTCACCGGCTTGCGTTGTGAGAGGGGCGAGCTCAGCTTTCCCTTCTTGATGCTGTTATCCGCCAGTTTGGTGATGAGGCGGCGCAGCAGCCAATTGCCGATGACGGCGACGATGAGGATGAGCATTATGCCGATGGGCTTATCGACGAGCCAGGAGCGCATATCCTCGCTCTGCCACCATTGGGTGACGGTGTCGACGGCCTCGCCGGACTTGTCGGTTGCGACTCCCACAGCCGCGCTAAGAGTAGTCACGATGTCCTTTCCTTCGTTCACGATTGACGCCTTCCGATACTAGATAAGACGTGGGCGGCATTCATACGTGCTGAATATAAACAGGCTGTTACTCTCGCAACTGAACAGCTTGGTCTAGACTGATGTGACATGACTGACAACCGCACTCTTGGCTTTTCTTCACGTTCCATCCATGCCGGTTACCAGCCGGATCCCCACATGGGATCCATCAACGTACCGATCTATGCCTCCACTACCTTCCAACAGGATGGTCTCGCGCAGCTGCGCGGCGGCTACGAGTACGGCCGCGTGGCCAACCCCACCGTGCACTCCCTGGAGAAGACCCTCGCGGCACTGGAGAATGCCTCTTACGCACGCTGCTTCGCCACGGGCATGGCGGCCGTCGACACACTCATTCGCATCATCGTGCGCCCGGGCGACCACGTGATTCTGGGCAATGATGCCTACGGTGGCATGTATCGCCTGCTCCATCATGACTACGGCGAGTGGGGCGTGGAGCTGTCCATCGTCAACACCGCGGACACCGCGGCTGTTGAGGAGGCAATTAAAGAGAACACGAAGCTTATTTGGCTCGAGACTCCGACCAATCCCGCAACCACGGTCACCGACATCGCCGAGGTGACACAGGCGGTCAAAGCGCTGTCCGACGCCCACATCGTCGTCGATAACACCTTCGCCACGCCCTACCTGCAGAACCCGCTGGAGCTGGGAGCGGACCATGTGCTGCATTCCACCACGAAGTACCTGGGCGGCCACTCGGATGTCCTGGGCGGCGCGGTAGTAACCAACTCCGCAGAGATGGATGAGCGCCTTCTCTACTTCCAGGGCAACGTCGGTGCGGTCTCCTCGCCGTTCGACGCCTACCTCACCGCCCGCGGTATCAAGACCCTCGAAGTGCGCATGGACCGCCACTGCGCGAACGCGCAGGCGGTGGCCGAGTTCCTAGACTCTCGCCCCGAGGTCAAGAAAGTCCTCTACCCGGGCCTACCCTCGCACCAGGGCCACGAGCTGGCCAAGAAGCAGATGCGCGGCTTCGGCGGAATGATGTCCGTGCGCTTTCACAGTGAGGAGCATGCCCGCCAGGTGTGTCTCAACACCAAGCTCATCTCACTTGCCGAGTCCCTCGGCGGCGTAGAGTCCCTCATCGAGCACCCACAGAACATGACGCACATCTCCGCTGAGGGCTCCGAGCTGGTGCCGCCGGCAGATCTCGTGCGCATCTCGGTGGGAATCGAGTCCATCGATGACCTGCTCGCCGACCTCGAGCAGGCTCTCGACGCCCTAGCCTAAAACCCTCGCGGCGCTGTTGTAATCGCGCGGGCTAGAGGGTGGCAAGGAGGGAGCCGGCGGTGCGGTCGGTCTCCTGTAGCATGAGCGGGTCCGTGCCCGGCATGGGGGAGATGGTGGTATCCGGCCACTGCGCGTAAGTCGGGATGCCGACGATGTGCAGGCGGGGATCCTCGGTGCCGTCGGGGTTGACCACGCGGCGGTTCCACGTCGTTTCCGGGGAGCCCGTGGCCTGGCCGTGGTCAACGAAGGCCCGCACGCGGCCGTTGAGGGAGACAGCCAGCGGATCGGCGGCGCGGCGGACGTCAGGGGAGTGCATCCAGGCGTCGATAAGCCAGGCCGAGGAGGCTTCTCCATGCTGCGTACGCAGCGTGAACTTCTCGCCCACCTCGAGCTGGGGGCGCTCGCCGAGGAAGGTGGCGAGGCCGGCGTCGACAAGCGCGAGCAGCTGGCGCGTGCGGAACAGCGGCGGGCCAGAGCCCACCATCTGGCCGAACGCCATGAACTCCTTGTACGTGCTTGTGCGGGACTCCCACGTCATGCGGCCCTCTGAGCCAGCGATGGACGCGGGCTTGCGGGCGGCGGAAATAGCCCACAGCGCGGACTTGAGCGGGGAATCGGCAGCTGCAACGGCTTCGACGATATCGCGAGCCAGCCCCTCGGCGATGTATTCGGTGAGGTCACCGCCCTCAAAATCAGCGAGGGGGTGCGCCCAGTGCGCCAGGTCCAGCGGCTGGGTGGAGGAACCCTCGAGCGCTGTTGTGAGCTGGTCCGCCATGCGGCGCAAGTCCGCGGCGTCGACCGTCGTGGCATCGATCGTGGCGATGATGTCGGTGAGCGGGCGTTGCAGTGCCTCAGGGGCAACGCGTGCCTGGTTCTCGTAGTACTCGGCGTAGGCATCGCGCAGGATGTGCGGCAGCAGCTGAGTGGAGAAGTTCAGCTCTGAGCCCTGCTTTTCGACGGCCTCCCGGAACCGCACCAACGCCGCCTTCGGTGGCAACGCGTGGTACTCCGACTTCGGGATATACGGGTAGCCACGGCCCGAGCTCACGATGAAGTGCGGCTCCTCGCCACTAGGCTCGTAGCGCAGACCGGAGCGCGTAGAGGGGTCCTCGACGAACTGGCCGCCGCGGTCGATGGTGAGTAGTGCCATGACGTCGAAGAAGCCCATACCCAGGCCGCGGACCAGGATTTTCTCGCCGGCCGGAATCTCATTGACCGGCTGCTCCACGGGATTATCCGGGCGCACCCAGTGCAGACCCGACTGTGCAGCGTCCGCCAGGACGCGCTCGGACTCGTTGAGTGCGGGAACCTGCCAACCGTAGGCGAGGACGGTGGCGTCGGAGGTGATGGTGGAGTCGTCGGAAAGCACAATGGTGTCCTGGTCCTCCCCAGAGTCGATGGACACCGCGCGGGCGCGGTGCTGGACTACCTCAACGCTGTCTGGGAGCTGTGCGAGCGCAACCTCATAGACCCACTCCAGGTAGGCGCCGTACAGCGCGCGCGAGGGGTTGGACTCCGGACGGGTCTGCGCGAGCTCCTCGGCGAAGGAGGAGGCGAGGTCGGGGTGGGGTGGGTGGGCGTCGTACAGCGCGAGCTTTGCCGGAGACAAGTCGGGGCGCTCACCGCGCAGGAGCTGAATCCACTCGTAGAGGATGGGACCCTCCAGCACCGGGGCAGTGGTGGTGGAGCCGGGCTCGGTAAAGAGGGTGACCGCGCCGGCAAGCGTGTTCATGCACAGCGTGCGGGTCTGCTCGGTATCCCAGATGCGGCCTGCGCCCAGCGGGGCGTCATCGATGATGTGCAGCTCCAGGGGTGACGCAAGGGGAGTGGCGCGCAGGTGTGCTGCCAGGCGCTCAACCAGCGAGATGCCGCGTGGGCCGGCACCGACGATGGCGATGGAGGGCATAATAATCAAACCTCAATTTTTAGACTGTTCTGTCTAGTGGAATAATACCGATCGGTATGTGTTGTGTTAAATCGACACACACGTCAACGATCTATCTTGAAAGCTCTTACCGTGAAAACTTTACGCGCACTAGCCGCCACCATGGCCGCAGGTTTAGCTGCTTCGCTCGGCGCCTGCTCAGCCACGGACCGGCCAGCGGGGGAGGAGAACATCCTCACCTATCTCGAGCCGCAATTTTTCCGAACGCTCTATCCGCCCGCAGCTGGCTTTTACCCCAACGGCGGCGTGGTCAACCAACTGACTGACCGCCTCCTTTACCAGGACCCGGAGACCCTTGAGCTCTCGCCGTGGATCGCCACGGACATGCCCAAGGTCAACGAAGATGCGACTGAGTATACTTTCGACATCCGCACGGACGTCACCTACTCCGACGGCTCTCCGCTCACCGCGGAGAACGTCGTGGCCAACTTTGACCTGTTCGGTCGCGGTGACAAGTCCCGCACGCTGACCAGCTCGGAGCAGATCGCGAACTATGACCGCGGCGAGGTCGTGGACGAGGACACCGTGAAGTTCTACTTCACTAAACCTTCCCCGGGCTTCCTCCAAGCCACGTCGGCCTATAACGCCGGCCTAGTGTCCGATTCAACACTCGAGCTCGACAACGAAGGTTTCGGCCCCGGCAATGCGGTGAATGTCATTGGTTCCGGGCCTTTCGTGGTGGAGTCGGAGTCCATTGGCACCGACCTCATCCTGAAAGCCCGCGACGATTATGACTGGGCTCCGCCCGCCGTTAAACACCAGGGCCGCGCGGCTATCGACGGCATCCACTACATCCTCGCCGCCGAGGAATCCGTGCGCACAGGCGCGATTGTCTCCGGCCAGGCCGATATTGCCCGCCAGATTTCCGCCCCGCAGGAATCGCTGCTGGAAGAGCAGGGCATTAACATTGTTTCGCGCGGTACGAACTCGATGAACAACCAGTTCGCCTTCCGCTTCGACCACCCGCTGCTCAGAGATAAGCGCGTACGCGAGGCGATTATCCACGGCGTCGACCGCGAGGAAATCCTGCGCGTGCTCTTCTCCGATTCTTACCCGCTGGCCACCTCGACCGTGGCGCAGACCGGTCTGGCTTATAAGGACCAGTCCGCGGCTTACACCTTTGATCCGGAGGAATCGCGCAGGCTTCTCGACGAAGCCGGATGGGAGCCGGGCCCGGACGGCATCCGCGTCAAGGATGGCAAGCGCCTGAGCCTGCGCACCAACACAGCCTTGCCGCAGCCGCGTTCCAAGGAGGTCATGACAATGGTTCAGGACCAGCTGCGCGGCATCGGCATTGACATTCAGGTCAACGCTGGTGACCAGGCCACGCAGAACGCAGACTCCAAGGACATCACCAAGGTGCAGATGTACCACTCGATGGTCGGCCGCGCGGACTACGACGTCATCACCTCCTTCTATGGCATCAACAATCGCGATGCCTTCCTCAATCAGGATGAGGAGGGCAACCCCATCGACGCCCACCTGCAGCAGCTTCTCGACGCCGTCCTCGACACCCCCGATACCCAAGGCCGAGTCAAGGCCACGGAGAAGGTTCAGGACTACATCACCGAGCAGGCCTACGCCTTGCCGCTTTTTGAGGAACCCGTGGTCTACGCCGTGCGCCCGGAGGTGTCGGGCTTTAGCCCGGAGTCGGTCGCGCGACCGTGGTTCTACGAGGTCAGCATCGACGCCGAGCCGCAGGGCGCGGCAACGAATGAGGAGGAGGAATAAATGACAACTCGCCAGATTCTCAGCCGCATCGGGCAAGCGCTCATCGTGCTGCTTATTACCTACACTGTGGCCTTCTTCCTCCTTTCGGCGCTGCCGTCGGACGCAGTGCAGTCGCGCTTCGGTGACCCGGCCCTGGGCCTGTCCCAGGCGGAGATTGACGCTATCCGGGAGGAGATGGGCGTCGACAAGCCGCTCATGGTGCAGTACTTCACTGCCCTCGGTGGCTTCCTCACCGGTAATTTTGGCAACTCCACGCAGTCGGGTGCCCCGGTAGCCACGCTGCTTGCCGACGCCCTCCCCCACACCCTCATCCTCGCCGCCTGCGCCATTGGCCTGGCCATCATCGTGGCCGTGCTCGTGGCCTTTCTGGCCACGCTTCCGGGCTTGGGTGGTATCGCGACCTTCTTCCGCGGCCTGCCCTCCCTCATGGTCTCGCTGCCCGGATTCTGGATCGGTATCTTGCTCATCCAGGTTTTTTCCTTCCAGCTCGGCTGGGTGCGCATCATTGAGCCTGGCAGCGTGGAGGGACTAATCTTGCCCACGCTCACGCTGGCCGTGCCGATGACTGCTCCGCTCATCCAGGTGCTGATCCGCTCTATTGATGAGACGCAGTCGCGCCCCTTTGTCCAAGCGGTGCGGGCGCGTGGTGCCTCGGAGTCGTGGATCTTCTGGCGCACGATCCTGCGTAACTCGTTGCTGCCCACGTTGACTATGGCGGGCCTACTCTTCGGTGAGCTCGTCGGTGGCGCCGTGGTGACGGAGACCGTCTTTGGCCGCACCGGGTTGGGCTACATGACAGCTCAGGCCGTGGCTAACCGCGATACCCCGGTTCTTTTGGCCGTGGTACTCATTGCCGCGACCTCCTACATCATCATCAACCTCGTCGTGGACCTTCTCTACCCGGTGCTCGACCCGCGCCTGCGCGCGAAACCCTCTGACCGCAAGGCTTCCCGCACGCCCGCCGCAGCCCCGGCTGCTGGCTCTGAAGAAAGGACGGTGCGCTCATGAGCATGATGCACACTAAGGCTCGCCGCGCACACCGCCGCGCCTCTGTTGGCCAGGGCAATCCCTGGCTGAAACCGGGCTCGATTATCGCCATCGTCATTCTGGCCGTGGCGTTTCTCGCCGCGCTGTTCCCCGGCCTGTTTACGTCGGCCGACCCGTATGCCGGCACGGACGTCGCCCTGCTCCCGCCGGGGGAGAACGGCCACCTCATGGGCACCGATGCGGTGGGCCGTGACCTCTATGCCCGCGTGGTCTACGGCGCGCGCCAGTCGCTGCTCGGTGCGCTCATCGCCGTGGCGGTGGGGCTCGTCGTCGGAACGCTCATCGGTCTGCTCGCAGGCTCCCTGCGCGGAGTCGTCGACACCATCCTCATGCGCGTCGTCGACGTGCTCCTGTCCATCCCCGGCATTTTGCTCTCGCTGTCCATCATCATTGTGCTGGGCTTCGGCTCGGTTCAAGCGGCGGTAGCCGTGGGTGCGACCTCCGTGGCTACCTTTGCTCGTCTGGCCCGCTCACAGGTCATCACCGTGGCCAACGCCGAGTACATCGAGGCCGCCTACGGCGCGGGTGCTACCCGCACCACGGTGCTGCTTCGCCATATCCTGCCCAACTCGCTGACCCCGGTCATCGCCCTAGCCACCCTGCAGTTCGGCACCGCCATCCTGCAACTGTCCATCCTGGGCTTCTTGGGCTACGGTGCTCCGCCGCCCACCCCAGAGTGGGGCCTCATCATTGCCGAGGGCCGCGACTTTATGGCCACCGCCTGGTGGCTCATCATCCTGCCCGGCATCGCACTGGTGGCCGTGGTGATGTCCGCCAACCGCTTGTCCCAAAACTTCCCTGTGGAGGCCTAGAATGTCTGAACCAAAGAACGCAGCGCAGCCGCTGCTGACCGTGCAGGACCTTAATGTCTCCTACACCACCGCGAAGGGCGATGTTCCCGCCGTCCAGGGCGTCAACGTGGAGGTCCACCCGGGGCAGATGACCGCCATCGTCGGCGAGTCAGGCTCCGGCAAAACCACCTCCGCCATGGCAGCCATCGGCCTTCTACCGTCGAACGCTACCGTCGACGCGGGCACCATCACCTTCGACGGCCGCGACATCACCTCGCTGAGTCGCGGCGAGTGGCGGGATCTGCGTGGTCGACGCATCGGGCTCATCCCGCAGGACCCGAACAACTCCCTCAACCCGCTGAAGACCATCGGTGCCTCGGTGGAAGAGGGGCTCACCATCCACCACGTGGGCAGCGCCGCCGAGCGCAAGGCCCGCGCGCTGGAGCTGCTCGAGCGCGTCGGCATCGATGACCCAGAACGCCGCTACCAGCAGTACCCGCATGAGCTCTCCGGCGGCATGAAGCAGCGCGTGCTCATCGCCGCTGCAGTGGCGTTGGAACCGGACCTCATCATCGCTGATGAACCGACCTCCGCCCTCGACGTCACCGTGCAGAAAATCATCCTCGACCTCCTCGATGACATGCGCGCCGAGCTCGGCATGGGCATCCTCTTCATCACCCACGACCTCGCGGTGGCCGGTGACCGCGCCGACCGCGTTGTCGTTATGGAGGCCGGTCAGCTGCGCGAAGAGGGTCTTGCCGCCACGGTGCTCACCAACCCACACCACGACTACACCAAGCGCCTGCTTGCCGACGCCCCCTCCCTCACCCTCGCCGACGTAGGCACGGTCAGCGCCCGCGCCGCCCTCGGCGACCGCGAGGCGCTCGTGCGCGTCGAAGGCCTCACCCAGCGTTTTGGTGATTTCATTGCCGTTGATGACATCTCCTTCACCGTTGCCAAGGGGTCGACCCACGCGCTGGTGGGCGAGTCCGGCTCCGGCAAGACCACGACCGGGCGCAGCATCGCCATGTTCAACACCCCGACGGAAGGCACTATTACCGTTGGCGGCCGCAACATCGTGGGCCTGCGTGGCAAGGCCCTGCGCGAAGAACGCAACAACATCCAGCTGGTCTACCAGAACCCCTATGGTTCCTTGGACCCGAAGCAGTCCATCGGCCAGACGGTGGCTGAGCCGCTGCGTAACTTGAAGGGGGCGTCGGCAAGCAAGGCCAAGGCAAAGGCCAAGGAATTCCTGGACTTGGTGGCGCTCAACCCGGACTACTACGACCGCCGCCCGAGCGAGCTCTCCGGCGGCCAGCGCCAGCGCGTGGCTATTGCCCGTGCCATGATCGTGGAACCGGAACTGGTCATCCTCGACGAGGCTGTCGCCGCCCTCGACGTCACTGTGCAGGCACAGATCCTGCGCCTCCTCGGAAAGCTACAGGAAGAACTCGGCCTGACCTACATTTTCATCTCCCACGACCTAGCCGTGGTCAACCAGATTTCTGACACCGTCTCTGTTCTCTCGCACGGCAAGCAAGTCGAATCCGGGCCCACTGCGGAGGTTTTCAGCAACCCGCAGTCGCCCTTTACCCGCCAGCTCATTGAGGCTATCCCCGGCTCGCGCTACCGCGCCGGCGACCTCAACCTGGGCCTGTAGCCTGGGTGCAAAAAGAAAGGATTACTCATGGCAGACATCATTGACCTGTTGGCCGACGCCGGCGACGTGTCCCAACTGCGCGAGCGCCGCCCGGAAGCCAAAGACAACGCGCAGGCCTCCTTCGCCGCACTCCTTGAACCAGCGGAGCCCGGCACCTTCAGCTACGCAGAGCGCTACGCCATCGCTACCTTCGTGGCAGGCGTTTACCAGGTACCGCGTGCACAGTCTTTCTACTCCGACTTGCTCGAGGAGGAATCCGAGGAGCTTGCCGCCGAGGTTGCCCGCGCGGTCGAGCGCGGTATCACCACTGGCCCGTACTCCGGTGGAGGCTTCACGCTTTTCAATGGCTCCCCGCGCCTAGCCGCCGCTCTCGACTTCGCCCACCTATTGTCCTTCCACCCCAAGGACGCCTCCCCAGCAGCGATCGGCCACCTGCAGGCGGCTGGCTGGTCCAATGATGACATCGTGACGCTGGGCCAGCTCGTGAGCTTTCTGTCCTTCCAGTTGCGCGTGGCCCACGGCCTGGCCGTTCTGGCCGGCACCGCGCAGCCCGCAGCCGTGACTGAGGCGCCGCGCCCCACCCAGACCCCAGAGTGGGAACCGGGGGAGGGGACGTTGGCGCCGGACGTCGTCAAGCCGCAGCGCTTCGTGGCCCACTCCCTGGGGTGGAAACCGTGGGTGCCACCGCAGCCGAAGGAGGAGTTCACGGACGCGCAGCGCGACGCCCTCATCAAGCCCGAGCGCATCGACATGGAGTACTTCCGCCTGCTGGCTCGCGACCCTGCTGCGCTCAAGGCGCGCACGAAGACTGACCTGGATATCTTCTACAACACCGACGGCGGCCTCGGCCGCGCTGAGCGCGAGCTTGCCGCCACCGTGGTCTCCCGCTTCAACGGCTGCGAGTACTGCGCCTCGGTGCACCAGCAGCGCTCTAAGGAGGAAGGCGGTGACGCTGCGGCGATCGACCGCCTGCTTGAGGAAGGCGTAGACGCTGACCTGGGCACGGAACAGTGGTCCGCCATCCGTGACGCCGCCCTGGCCCTGACTTCCTCGCCTTTCACTTTCGCTGCCTCCCACGTGGAAGGTCTCCGTGAGGCGGGTTTCGATACGCTGGCCATCATCGACGTCATTAACTCCTCGGCGTTCTTCAACTGGGCAAATCGCCTGATGCTGACGCTGGGCGAGCCTGACGTGCCGAAGCGCTTCCGCTGACTAAAGGAGAACCAACAATGACTGAGCTAAAGACTGCCGTTGTTACCGGTGCCACCGGTGGCATGGGCACGGAGATTATCAAGGACCTTGCGCGTGATCACCGCGTCTTTGCCTTGGGCCGTAGCGCTGCGGACCTGCCGGAGGCAGAGAACATCGTGCCGGTGAGCATCGATTTGCTGGCGCTTCTCGACGAGGCAGCGCTTCCCGGAGAGCTCGCCGACCTGGACCGCGTCGATGTGCTCGTTCACGCCGCCGCGCGGGCCGAGAAGCAGTCGGTGGAGAGCGCTCGCCCGGAGGATTGGCGCGGACAGATGGACCTCAACGTCCACGTTCCGGCGGAGCTGACCCGCCTGCTTCTGCCTGCACTGCGTGCAGCGGAAGGCCTTGCGGTGTTCATCAACTCCGGTGCCGGCATCCACTCTTATGGCGACAACGTCATCTATGCTGCGACGAAGCACGCTCTGTACGCACTTGCTGATGGTCTCCGTCTCGGCGAACTCGGTATCCGCGTGTCCACCGTCGCGCCGGGGCCGACGGATACCCCGATGTTGCAGGGCTTGCAGGATTACAACCCGGAGCACGTCATCGCCCCGGTGGAGGTGGCGAAGGCCATCCGTGCCACCGTCGATGCTGGCCCAACGACTCAGCTCACCGAGATTCGCGTGCGCCCGCGCATCGAGCTGAACCAGCGGAAGTAGCTTTCGCTCTCGAGATGCGAAAACTGCGGGGCGCTGTACAGTTGTGAGGCGTGTCAAACTCTCAACGCCGCCGCCCCGCCTATTTGGTGATCGCGGATTCGCTGCGGAGCAAGATTGAATCCGGTGAGCTGCAGCCCGGTGACCGTTTCCCCACGGAGAGGGAGCTGGTCCAAGAATATAAGGTTGCGCGCATGACCGTGCGCCACGCATTGGACATCGTGCAGATTGAAGGGCTTATCGATCGCAAACGCGGGCGCGCTGGTGGCACGTTTGTGCGCGCCACTCCGCCGGCACTGAGCCTGACGAGCGGGCGCAGCGCCCTCGACCAATTGCGTGAGCATGGCCTCGATGTGGAAGTTCGGGTGCTGTCGCTGACGTTCATTGATGCGCCCGGACACCTTGCTTCCACCTTTGACATTGAGGAGGGTGATTCCGTGTGGGAGTGCCGCACGGTGCAGGTTTCGGCGGGCTCGCCCATCATGGCCTCCACGCTCCTTATCCCACAGGCCCTGGCGCCGAGCCTCACGGAAGAGGACGTCCAGAGGCCGCTGACCGAGCTGTTGGCGGACCTCGGTCTGGCACCAGTGTTTAAACGCGATTCCCTCGTGGCTGCGACCGCGCGCACGGAGGAACAAAAAGCCCTGGCCGTTGGACGCAACCAGCCGGTCTTGCGCATAACCCGAACCATTAAGGCAGAGGGCGGCGTCGTAGCCGCTCAGCTGGAAGAGACCCTGCGCCCCGATGCAGCCACGGTGGAGGTCGTTATTGGCGAGGATCCCACACCGACCCTCGATTAGACAGCATAAGTCTGCGCACCAGCGAGGGCTGCCATACGTTCATCCCCGCTGGAAATGTGGATGCGCACGATAGGCAACCCGCTAACCACTATCCGGTTGGCGGGTTTCGCTCTTTAAGAGCTTAGGAATCACGCTGTCAATGCCTCTCGGCGGTAGCGATTGGAGCATGGTCGGGGATCACCAAGGTGTCCCGTCAATTTTGCTCTAGTTGGGGGTAAATTCTTTTAAGGATCGCCGATATTCCCGTCAACGCTGTGTGGTTGACGGGTTCTTCTATCGGGTGCGCCTTTGGTGCAGGCGATGGAAGCGATTTCTGCGCTTGCAGTGTGGTGGCTGGTCAGCTGCCGTCGGGAGGTGGTTGTTCTGGTGGCTGAGTTGGTGTCGTATCGCTTTGTCTGGATGGTGGGCCGGGGGCTTGTGTTGTGGCCGGTGTCTTTGCGGCAGCTTTTTCGGCGTTGAGTCTAGCTACTGCCTCTTGGTATTCCGGCATTGCGGTGATCGGTGCACCCCAGGGCGGGATGAAGGACACTCCGGTATTAAGCCGGTACATGTAGCCGCGCTCGGTAGGTCTTTGTGGGTCATCGTCGTTAATGCCGTTGTGGTA
>NZ_KV788281.1:0-59758 GCF_001807225.1 Corynebacterium sp. HMSC05E07 | reverse complement strand
CGAGGGTGCCGCGGATATCGGCGATGACGGAGGCGTCATCGGTGATCGTCATGGAGTTTGGTCCGGTGGCCCGATAGGTAAACCGCACCCCGGGTTTGGCGTGGCGCTTGGTGCGTAGTTCTTTGAGTCTTTTTACTGCGATGTCGCGGATTTTGTGGGCTGGTGTGGAAGCGAGTTTGATGCGGAGGTTCCAGGCGTCGAGGTCTTTTTTCACGCGTGTGGTGTAGGACTCGATGAGGTTGAGCGTGGCTAGGCTGTGGCGCTGCTGAAGGGCGGCGGTGCGCGCTTTGCGTTGTTTGCCGCTAAAGCGGGTGGGGCCGAAGTAGGTGCGGTGCAGGTGCGCCAACTCTGCGGCATCAGACGCGTCGGCGCCGAGCGCGCGGAGCTCGTCGGGTGAGCTGGATGCATTCTCCACGAGCGCAATCCCCGAATTGCGGTAGTGGAAGTAGGTTTCTAATACCCCCATGACCCGGAAGCCTAAAACAGGTCTAACGACCCCGCAACCGGAACGCTGTATTACTCGGCGTTAAACGAATAGCTCCAGGTCAGCTCGTTGTGGATGATGACGTTATAGTCCTGGCCGTTGGCATTGGCGCCGTCGATAAGCGCTTGGAGCTCCTGCGTGTTGTAATGGCGGCTTAAGCCGACGTAGAACACTGCGAGGAGGACAAGCCCCGCCACAAGGATGGCGGCAGGTACGAAAGCGCTGCGGAATCGGGACATGCCGTCGACGTTAGTAGAGAGCCGGTTTAATCGCATCCCACGCCGGCTGCAATTGCTTGCCAAACATGACCCAATCGTGGGTGCCCTCGGTGAGGTAGTTGGTGGTGTGGGGGATTGAGGCGTCGGAAAGCGCGGCGGAAAACTCCTCCGTACAGCGCCGCGAGCCGGCTTCCAAAAGGGTGCCGCCGATGCGGTCGTTGACGGATTTCCCGGGATAGGCCGCCAGTTCCTCGTCCGTCCACGCGCCCGACGCAGCAGAAAGATAAAGCGCCGTGCCGCGCAGGCCCTCCGGATGGGACATGACGTCGTTGCGTAGCCAATCTTTCGAACCGCGCGGGCCCCACATGTTCGTTGGGTCGCCGCCCTTGGTGCGCACCGTCAAATCCACCGTTCCCTGACCCACCTGGCTGGTGGTGGAATAGCAGCCAGAAATACCGGCTACGCCATCAAAGAAGCCCGGGTTGTTGTTCGCCATCATCACCGCGCCCGATGCTCCCATGGACAACCCAATGAGCCCGCGCTTGCCGTTGTGGTTCAGCTCCGCCTCCACTAGCGGAGCGAGTTCGGTGATGAGGAACGTTTCCCACTTGTGGCGCCCCAACTTCGGGTCATCCTCGTTCCAATCCGTCCACATGGATCCGGCTCCCTGCGAGGGGATGACGATGCTGGCGTCGGATTCGCCGAAGACGCGCTTCACATGCCCCTTGGTGATCCAGTTCGAGGTCTTCGGGGAATCTACGCCCTCGAGAAAGTACACCACGGGCCCACCATTGCCCACGACGACGTCGACAGGAATGTCACGCCCCATCGACGGCGAGGAGACGATCCACTTCTCACGACCAGGTTCGTCGGTGGCACGCCGCTCCAGCAAGGAGACCTCGTTGATTTCTTTAATTGGGTACGGGTACTCCTCCTGCTCCGTGGACCATGCATCGGTGAGCAGGTGGGAGGAGGTCCCCATCGCGTCGATGGCGTTGAACATGGTGTCGACGGCCCACTGCGAGGAAGCCTCTTCGCGGCTTGATAATTGGTAGGAGGAGCCGGGTGTGAACATCAGGGAGCTGGCCACCAGCGCGGAAAGGACCTTCATGGCCTAGTACATTAATACAGCCGCCGGTAAGCTCGGGGAAACCACTCTGCGAAAGGATGACACCATGAAGATGGCACCGCGCCACCGCCAGCAACTGCCCCCGCTTCCCATGGTTTCGGCTAAGTTGGGAGACCGGCTTGCCAGCGAGGTGTTCCTGGAGGAAGGCCGGGAACTACTCCCGCAGCTGCAAGAGTTCCGGCGCGATATGCACCAGAACCCCGAAATCGGCTTGCACCTGCCGCGTACGCAGAAGAAGGTGCTCGAAGCCTTGAAAGACCTGCCGCTGGAGATTCACCGCGGCCACGATTTGAGTTCCGTCGTGGCGGTACTGCGCGGCGGCAAGCGCGGCGAGCGCCCGGTGTCGGTATTGCTGCGCGCGGACATGGACGCCCTGCCGTTGCGCGAGCAGACGGGTAGCCCGTTCGCCTCCACGAACAACAACATGCACGCCTGCGGCCACGACCTGCACACGGCGGGACTTATCGGTGCGGCGAAGATGCTATGCCGCCACCGCGAAGAGCTAATGGGTGATGTCACCTTTATGTTCCAGCCGGGTGAGGAGGGCCCGGGTGGTGCGCAGCCAATGATTGAGGAAGGTGTGCTTGATGCCGCAGGCCGCCGCCCCATCGCCGCCTACGGCCTGCACGTCGGGCCGCAGGATAGGGGCACATTCCACCACATTCCGGGTCCCATGATGGCGTCGTCGTCCAACCTGTGGATCACGGTCTACGGCAAAGGCGGACACGGCTCGCGCCCGCACGACGCGGTGGATCCGGTCGCCGCGCTGGCGGAAATCCAGGTGGCGCTGCAGGTGGCTTTGACGCGCCGCTTCGACGCCAACGAACCCATCGTCATCACCGTGACGAACCTTCGCGCGGGCGACGGCGCGGTCAACATCATCCCTGACAAGGCCGAGCTGGGGGCGACGGTGCGCGTGCTTCGCGACGAACACATCGAAGCCGTCCGCCAGATGATCATCGAAGTGTCGAGCTCCGTGGCGGCCTCGCACCGTTGCACGGCCAAGGTGGATTTCGAGGTTCTGTATTCCGCCACGAAGACGTCACCGCGCGAGGACCAGTTCGCAGCATCGCTGTGGTCGGGCATGTTTGGCGCAGAAAACGTGGTGCCGATGCAGACGCCGATGATGGCCTCGGAAGATTTCGGCGCGGTGCTCGCCCAGGTGCCGGGCACGTTCATGTGGTTGGGTACAGCCAATCCTGAAACCCCGGAGCACATGCGCGAGTGGAACCACTCGCCGCTGGCGCGTTTCGATGACTCCGTTCTGGGGGATCAGGCGGCTGCCCTGGCAGCGGTGGCCTTTGAGCGCTTGGCCGCCGAGGACGCGCACCCATCCCCGGCGACGAAGGCTATGCGTGAGCCGGTACAGGGGAATCAGTAGCTGCCTTGCGCCGCAGCACGATAATGCCGCGGATGGTGGCTACCCACAGGGCAACCACGACGACCATGCCGGCAAGTAAGGGCCAGATGGCGTCGTCGAACGTGCTGCTGAGCGAAGGGAAAAGGTTCTTCGTAGTGTGCACCGCGATGGCAGCAATGAGCCAGCGCACCGGCTGTTTCTGGGATAGGCCATAAGCGCTGAGACCGGTGAATAGCGAGTGGGAAAGCGGGTTAGATGCCAGGCGGATAACGCCCGCACCGAGTGCGCCAGCGGTATCCGAATCGAGGTTATCCACCGTCATGCGCGCGAAGGCCGTGGCGTTCTCGCCCGCAGTGAAACCGATACCCACGGCCACGCCCACGAAGACATAGTCGCGCCAGCTGCGGGGCCGGATGACGCAGGTGCAGATGAGCACTACGCCGAGGAATTTCAGCAGTTCTTCGTTGAGCGGTGCATACCCCGCAGCGCCCAGCCAGCCCAGGCCTGCGCGGGCAAGGAGGTGTGTCATGTTCGTGTTGAGTTCCACCGCCAGCCCGGAGACCGCAAAGCCCCACAGAATGCCATGCGTAATCCCATCCCGGCGGCGCAGGAGGAATAGCGTGAGGGAGACGAGTACGGCGGCGAAGATAACAGCAGTCAGCACACTCGCCGGTAGGAAGGGCTCGCCCGCGTAGTGGAGGATGGTCGTGCCCAGCGCTCCGAGCGTTAGCAGGTAATACAGGTATCTCAAGCGTCCTCCTGTACCCGGTCGGCGAAGTCACGTTCCTTCGGTCCGTAGATGTGGAGGAAGGAAATGGTGTTGTCGTCGGGGTGGGCCAGCGTGATCCCGTTCTCGTCGGCCACGCGGTAGAGATCCGGTGCTTGGGTGGTGATGGGGGCGTCGGTGAGCGCGCTGTTCCCGTTGAAGGAGCGGTGTTGGCGGGGCAGGTACGTCTCTACCGGGTGCGAAGAGCTTCCTTTTTCGGCGATGATGGTCGCGCCCTCGCAGTTCCAGGTCTGCGAGGAAGCGTACGGGTCGTCCGGGCATTCAAGTCCTGGGATACCGCGCACGGTTGTGGTCTCGGGAGTGGGGTCGGGGAGGAGGGCGTCGGCAAGCGGTACTGCGGCGAGGACGCCGAGGCAGGAATAAATCAGTGTGTTTTTCATGCGTTCGACCCTATGAGCTGTGGTTTCGTGGTGGTATCCTCCGCAGGGAGGATTTTCCGGAGCTTAACAATGCTGACAATCGTGGCCACCCACAGGGAGATGAGAATGATGAGGGCGGCAAAGACGGGCCAAATGGCTTCCTCCAACGCGATAGTCACAGACGGGCCAAAGTTGGCAGCGAAGTGCACCGCCATGGCGATAAGCAACCACCGCACCGGTTGTTTGCGGGAAAGTCCATAAGCTGCGATTCCGGTGAAGAAAGAATGCATGAGAGGGTTCGCGACGAAGCGGGCAAGGAGCGCCATCAAGGTGCCCTTGATATCGGAATCCAGGTTCTCCAGCGTCATGTTGGCGTAGTAGACGGCATTCTCGCTCACGCTAAAGCCCATCCCCACGGCCACACCGACGAAAACGTAGTCCGCCCAGTGGCGGGGCTGGATGACGCAGGTGCAAATGAAGATGACGCCGAGGAATTTGAGGACCTCCTCGGGGAGTGGGGCGATTCCAGCACCGACCAGCCAGTCTGGGACCACGCGGATGAGGAGGTGATTCATGTTCCCGTTGAGCGAAGCCGCGACTCCGGTGACCGCGATGCCCCACACCACGCCATGCGCAATGCCTGGGTATTTGCGCAGTATCAGCAGCGTGAGGCCGATAGCTATGCCGATGTACGCTACCGCGGCAAGCGCGCTCGTGGGTACGAAGGCGCCTTGGGAGAATTTATAAGCGGCGCTCATGAGCCCAGCGGCGGTGAGCAGATAGTACAAGAATCTTGTTTGTCTCATGCGGTTTAGGCTATGAACCTCGTCCGGGTACCGGTATCCTCCGCAGGGAGGATTTTCCGGAACGCGGGGAGAACTATCGTGTCAACCATGACGAGAAAGACGCGACCGCTGTGGATCACAGTGCTGCTCATTCTGCTCTGCGTGCTGGCGGATGGGGCCACGTGGATCCTTCAGATCGAGACCTTCGAGGTGACGGACCAGGAAATATACGTCACCTCCTTCATGATTCTATTTGCCGTTGTCACGTGGATTTTGCTGCCCTTCGCCCTGCACCACTCGCGCCGGGAGCGCAACATCCACGAGGAGTACCCCGGCCACCCGGTGGCGCTGAGTGCGGCTCTGCTCGTCTTAGCGCTCGGTGGGTTTCGCCCACTGTCGCTGTCAGTGCTGGTGGTGTTGATTTCTCTCATCTCGCGCGGCCGACTGCGGTGGTCCCTGGCGGGCACGGTGGTGCTGGTGGTCTCGTATGTGACCGTCATGGCGGTGCCCTACCTGCACTTGAGCTACCTGTCGGTTTTCGGCTACGGGTTCTTCGGAATCATCGTGCTCGTCGTCGCCTGGATTACGGGGTCGGTGCGCGCCCAGCGCCGCCAACGCGAGGTCACGCTGGTGAGCTTGGCGGAGCTCAATGAGGACCAGCTGCGCTCGCGCGAGGAGCGCGCCCGCCTGGAAGAGCGCAACCGCATTGCCCGCGATATCCACGATTCCCTCTCGCACAGGCTTAGCCTCATCTCCGTCTACGCGGGTGGCTTGAGCTACCGCAAGGACGCCGATCCAGAACGCATCAAGGAGGCGTCAGACACCATCCAGTCGGAGGCCAAGGCCGCCGTGGAAGACCTGCGTGGGGTTATCAAGGCCCTCCGTGTGGACGACCGCGTGGATCCGCGTGCCACCATTGAAGAACACATCGAGCGCGCTCGCGCGGCGGGAACCAAGGTGCGATATGAGAAGGGGGACGTCGATAAGCTAAGCACGATGGCGGCTCACACTTTGGGCCGCGCCGTGCAGGAGGGGCTGACCAACGCGCGCAAGTATGCGCCGGGGAAGAAGGTGACGCTCACCGTGGATAACGAGGAAGATAAGGTGCAGGTGACGATGCAGAACAAGAAGGTGGCGCACCAGCCTGAGTCCGGCGGCGGCAACGGGCTGCTGGGGCTGGAGGAGCGCGCCCGGCTGGCGGGAGGCACCTTCACAGTGCTTGACGACGCCTCCACGTTCACCTGGGTCCTCGAGCTACCGGAGGAGGCACACGCGTAATGATTTCGGTGGTATTGGTCGATGATGAGCAGGCTCTGCGCCGCGGTATCCGTTTCATCCTGGAAGGTGCTTCGGACATCGAGGTGGTGGCCGAGGCCAGCAACGGACGCGATGGCGTGGCACGCGTGACGGATCTGCGGCCGGACGTCGTTCTCATGGATATCCGCATGCCCGTTATGGACGGCATCGAGGCGGCCGGGCAGCTGCGCGCAAGTGCTCCGGATATCCCGGTGGTCATGCTCACCGCCTTCGACACGGATGAGTTCATCGTGGATGCGCTGCATGCCGGCGCTATGGGTTTCTTGCTCAAGACCATCGAGCCGGAGGGCTTGGTCTCCGCGGTGCGGGCTGCGGCCACGGGGCAGCAGCTGCTGAGCCCGCAGGCGCTGAAAAACCTTCTGGCGCTCAAACGCCCTGAGCCGGAGCCGGCAGAGGTGGAGGTGCTTGAGCCCCGCCCGCTGGAAAGCCTAAGTCAGCGCGAAAACGAGGTGGCGCAGCTGGTGGCCCAAGGGCTGGATAACCAGGAGATCGCGGATCAGCTCTACGTCTCCGTGACCACGGTGAAGACCCACATCAAGCACATCCTGGACAAGCTCGGCGGCACTAACCGCGTGCACATCGCGATTGCGGTGCTGGAATCGCGCTAGCGTCGGCGGAGGAAGGCGGAAATGATGCCGATGATAGCGATGACCACCACGATGATGGAGGCCGCCGGCCAGTACTGGGGGTAGTACTTCAGCGTGTAGCCAAAGACCTGGCTGTCGTTGAACTGTTGGGCCAGTGCGATGGGCATCCACCACAGCTTGGTCAGCGTCAGGATCGCGCCCAGGAGCCCGGCGATGATGCGGACCGGCCTGCGCAGGAAGAAGCTGGCTGCCACGAGGAGAACACCCACGATGGTGAGCACAAAAAGTAGAGGCGTATCCACGGCGAGCGGCGAGCCATTGATAAGGAACTCGTGGTCCACTTCGTGCTGTTCGATAAGCGTGTAGCCGTCGAGGACGACATCGTCAGGGATGCCCACCTACTTCTCCTTCTGCTCAGAGTCCGGGTCGTAGCCATCGGACCAGGTATCGGTCTCGAAGTTGTAGTCTACATTCTCGCCTTTTTCGTCCGTGCGTTGGTACCAGTCGGTATAACGGTGCGCGGAGGAATCGAAATCAGATCCGGCGCCGCGGCCGTCGTCGGCGTGCTCGATGGATAGCTCGAAGTCATCGCCGTGCTCCTCGATGCCCCTCAGAACCGCGTTCTCCACCGCGGTCTGGGCGTACTTTCGGCGGATGAACATCGGGTCGGAGCGTAGGTCAGTGATGAAGGCAACCATCATGACGAGTAGCACAATGCAGAAGGGGAGCGCGGAGAGGATGGTGAGGTTTTGAAGCCCGGTGAGCACGTCTTCGCCGCCGGTGAGCAGCATGACGACGGCGATTCCCATCATGCACAGGCCCCAAAAGATGACGATGATCTTGTTGGGCGCTGGGTCGCCTTTGGAAGACATGGTGCCCATGATGACCGAGGCGGAATCGGCCGAGGTGATGAAGAAGACCGCCAGCACCACCAGCAGGATGAAGGGGGTTACCTGGTGCAGCGGCAGGTTGGCAAACATGTCGAACAATACCTGCTCGCCGGAGGCGGAGCCGTCGAAGCCCTGCAGGTTGTCGCGGTGGAAGTCAATGGCCGTGCCGCCGAAGATCGTGAAGGCCAGGATCAGGATGGTGGTGGGGGCCAGGACCGTCACGGCGGTGAATTCGCGCAGCGTGCGGCCGCGCGAAATGCGGGCTACGAACATGCCCACGAACGGTGTCCAGGCAATCCACCACGCCCAGTAGAAGGCGGTCCAGTAGGACTGGAACTGAACCGTCTCATCGCCCCAGGACAGCCCCTTGGCCATCATGGGCAGCAGCTGGTCCAGGTAGGTGACGATGCCGGATGGGATGAGGTTGAGCAGCAAGAGGGTGGGGCCGACGAGGAAGACGAAGAGCACCAGTCCAAGTGTGAGCGTGATGTTGAAGTTGGACAGGTAGCGCACGCCGCGGGAAACACCGGAGACTGCCGAAATCAGAAAACCGCAGCCAAGCACGGCGATGATGACGATGAGCGCGGTGTTGGTCAGCGGCCCGGCGCCCCGGATGATGGAGACACCCTGGCCAATCTGGATGGCGGAGACGCCGAGCGTAGCCGCGGTGCCGAAGAGCGTGGCCACGAGCGCGAGGATGTCGATGAGCTTGCCCAGCGGGCCGTCGGTATCGCGGGAGCCGAACAGGGGCTTGAAAATGGAGGAGACCAGCGGCACGCGGCCGCGGCGGTAGGAGGAATACGCGATGGCACCGCCGACGAGCGCGTACGCCGCCCACGGGGATAGCCCCCAGTGGTAGTGGACCTGCGCCATGGATTGGTGGAGGGCTTCGACGGTGTTGCCATCAACAGTATGTGGCGGTGGGGTGAGGTAGTGCGCTAGCGGCTCGGAGGGGCCGTAGAAGAAGATGCCGACTCCAATGCCCGCGCCGAACATCATGGCCACCCAGCTGAACCAGCCGAATTCGGGTTCTTCGTCATCAGTCCCGAGCTTGATGCGGCCAAGGCGGGAGAAGCCGATGTAGGCCATGGTGACCACCGCCATCATCATGGTGACGTTGAGCAGCCATCCGGCGTTGGTGATGGCCCATGAGAACGCGGTTGAGGATGCCGTAGAAACGGACTCTGGGGAGCTAATGCCCCAGATGATGAAGCTTACGATGAGGGCTGCGGTGGTGAAGAAGGTGACTTTGTCGAGCCCGAAGGTGTTGCGTTGGTCCTCGACGCTGATGCCGGGAACCAAGCCTGGGTGCATGTTATGGGGATAAAGACCGACCGCAGGGCCGGTGGCTTTTTGAGAGTTCACGGCCACCATTGTCTCAGATAAGCGAAATGACAGCGCTGTGAGTTAGGATAGGGGCACTTATTTCTGCGTCGATTGGAATGCCATGCCGCTGCCTAATTTTGATGAGAATGTCCGCGAGCTAGAGGAGGCCTTTGCCGTCTTTGAGCGCGTGGAAGAGCACGTGTTGGATCCAAAACTCCTGTTGACGGTGAGATGATCCGCCTTTTCAGCGCCTTTTTCCCCTCGGAGGAAGCGCGGGAGCATCTGGTGCGGGCGGTACGCCCTCTGAAGGACAA
The DNA here is from genome assembly GCF_001807225.1 of Corynebacterium sp. HMSC05E07. Taxonomy (NCBI): domain Bacteria; kingdom Bacillati; phylum Actinomycetota; class Actinomycetes; order Mycobacteriales; family Corynebacteriaceae; genus Corynebacterium; species Corynebacterium sp. HMSC05E07. The sequence continues at coordinate 50,202 of NZ_KV788281.1, read as the reverse complement.
TGGGCTGCGGTGGGTCGATCCAGATAATTGGCACATCACGCTGGATTTCTTCGGGGATCAGCCCAATGATGCCGCCGAGGTCCGCGAGATGCTCCGCGGAATTGAAGGAGCATCGGTGACACTGAGTCTGAGCGGGGCGGGGTCCTTTGACAAAAACGTGCTGTGGGCTGGAGTGCACGGCCACATCACGCACCTCATGCTGGAACCATCCCGTCCGCATCTCACGCTAGCCCGCGCGGGGCGTCGTACGCGCGACCCCTGGCTTATCCCGGATGCTGTCCACGCGCTGAGTGTTTACCGCGGACCGGAATTCGAGGTCAGCACCATCAGCTTGGTGCAGTCCTTTCTTGGGGAAGGACGCGGGGGCGGGCCGCGTTATGAGGTCATCGATGAGTTTCCGCTGCGGTGATGTGCTCGATGAGTTCATCCAGCTCCGCGCGGCTCGGCTGCGAGAGCGGGTTGACCACGCAGAAGTCCAACAGATAATAGCCGGCTGCTTGTAGAGCCGTGTGGCGCTTCCAGAACTGTTCGATGTCAGAGCGGTTCGTGGCCAGGGACTGCATACTGCGGCGTTCCGAGAGCAGCTCGTAGTGCAGGTCACGGCGCTGCGCCAAGGCTTCCTCCGGGGTCTTGATAAGCAGCGCGCCGAGCAGGGCCGCCATGGCCTCGAAGCAGCGCGTCTGCAAGCGGTGGTGGTTGAGCATCTGCGCGTTGGGCTTCCACAGCCACAACACCAGCATGGCTACCACCACGGATAGCCCGATTTCCGCCATGCGCTGACCAATCGTCTGAGCCAGATGGCCCGAGGAATTGCCCATGAGCAGCGCCAGTGGGGTGGAGAACACCACGCACAGCGCATAGTTTTTCACCACGAGAATCTCCGCGCAGAACTGGCAGAATGCCAGCGCCAGCAACAGTCCCCAGCCATGCGGGCTGAAGGATGCGATGAGCGCGAAGACGCACACGCCCAACACGGAGCCGAGCATGCGCTGCAGGCCGCGAATCGTACCCGGAACGCGGTCTGGGCCCCACTGTAAGAGCAGCAGCACCGATACCGCGCCCCAGTCCGGGCGGTGAAGCCCCAGCGCCAAACCCAGAAACGCGGTCACCAGACCACCCAGCGCAATCTTTTCCGCCGTAACCACCGCATGCGAGTTGCCCACGGCCGCGCGGTACATGCGGTAGCGCATCGTGGGCTTGGTGTGCGGAATCGTGGTGCGGTCGGGGTCGACATAGGTAGGCGCATCCGACAGGTCGTCTGAGTTGCCGCCCACCTGCTGGTGGTGGGCCACGATGCGTTGCTGCGCGGCGAGGGCGCGATGCACCAGCGAGGCCTGGGCAGGGCGGCGAATGCGGCCACCGCGGATGACGCCGGCGTCGGCAAGCGCTTGCCACGCCGTGGACAGGGCAGATTGTGCCTGGTGGTGTTTGGCCAGGAAATCCGAGGAGGAGTCCACAAAGGCCGCAGCAGCTTTCTCCAGTGCGGCGACCGCGCGCGTCTCCGGGCCGTGCGGATCCCAGAAGCGCGGCAACATGCCCAGCACGTAGCCGGCAGCCACGCCCGCCAGGCTCCACCCGGCGACCTCCCATGGCGAAATCCCGCGCAGCATGGTGGAACCGCCCGCCACCATCACCATGAAGAACGTGCCGGGCGGCGGCAGACGCAGCGCGTTCTGCACGAACGCGCCCACCGTCGCCAGCGTCACCGTGAACACCGCGGTCATGGCCAGCCCGTCGATGAGGGAGCCCGTCGTGGCGGCGAGCGTGAGCAGCGCGCCGGCAGTGAGGATGATGCGGCGCCGCGTGCGGTAGGGGTGCCCCTCACCGTAGATGACGGAGAACGCTCCGGCGGAGACCAAGAGCACGGCGTCGGGGTGTCCGATGAGGATGGCCACCAAGCCAGGAATGATGATCGCTAGCGCCGCGCGCAGGGCGCCGGGCCAGCGGCGCGCGGAGGTGTTGAAGGCGGTGAAGAGCTGGAGGGCGCTAGGGCGTTGCGGCAGAGGGTGTTCCATAACGTGAGAACACCTTACTCGTTTCGCCAGAATCCACGAGCTTGCCGTCCTGCAGCACGGCCACGGTGGGACACAAGTGCTTGACGACGTCCATATCGTGTGACACAAACACCAACGTCATGTCCCGAGTCACCCGCTGGATCAGCTCGAGGACCTGCGCGCGGGAGGTGGCGTCGAGGGCGGAGACGGCTTCATCGGCCAGCAGGATCTCGGGCTTGCCCACGACCGCGCGGGCGAGTGAGATGCGCTGGCGTTGACCACCGGAGAAATCACGGGGATAGCGCTCGACGCCGTCGATGCCGACCTCGCGGAGCACGCGCTCGGCTTCCTCGCGGGTGCCGCCGCCTTCGGCCACGATTTTCCATACGGGCATGCGCGGATTGAGCGAGCTCTTGGGATCTTGGAAGACCATGTGGAAGCGGCGCGAGACGGTGACGGTGCCAGACGTAGGCTTTATCAAGCCGGTGAGCAGCTTGAGAAGTGTGGATTTGCCAGAGCCGGAGCCGCCGATGATGCCCAGGCGTTCGCCCTCGCGGACGGTCAGGGAGACATCATCCAGCGCGGTAACCCCGCGGTAGGTCTTAGTGACGTGGTCAAGGGTAATGACGGGCTCGCCCAGGGTAGGGGTGGGTGGCAAGCTGAGATCCGGAGTGGTCATCTCACCGATGTGGACGACGCGGTCGCAGAGGCGCTCGACCACCTTCTGATCATGGCTGATGAACAGCAGCGCGGTGTCCTGGTTGTCGGTGACGGAGGCGATGTCGGAGAGGATCTCTTCCTGGGTGTGCGGATCGAGGGCGGTGGTGGGCTCATCGCAAATGAGGAGTTTGGGCCCGCGCGCCATGGCCATCTCAATGAGGGCGCGTTGGCGCTGCCCACCAGAGAGCTGGTGCGGGAAGCGGTTGAAGCCCGGAACCTTCTGGAGGGGATCGAGCGCAGTCATGGGTTCCTGGAAGACCATAGCTAGGGGAAGCTGGCGCAGGTCGCGGTCGCGCATACCGAGCAACTCCTGGCCCTCGAAGCGGATGGAGCCGGTGGCCTTGAGATGGTCAGGCAGCAGGCCCATGATGGCGAGCGCGGTGAGGGACTTGCCGCTGCCGGAATCGCCGACGAGCCCGACGCGCTCGCCCGGGGCAATCTCGAAGGTGAAGGGGCCGACGGAGCCCACGCGCAGATCAGTGACGGTCAGCATGGCTTCCTAGAAGGTTGAATCCGAGGACGGTGCCGGCGATGGCCAGCCCGGGCCACAGAGCTTGGAGGGGGTGGGTGGCCAGGAGGGGTTGGGCGTCGTGAAGCATGCGGCCCCACGAGGCCGTTGGAGGGGCGGTGCCCAGGCCCAGGTAGGACAGGCCGGCCTCCGCGAGAACAGCCAGCGCAAAGTACACCGAAGCCTGGATGGCGATGATGCCACCCAGGTTGGGCAGCACGTGGCGCCACGCGATGAGTGCCGGAGGCACCTTCGAGATGCGCGCCGCGGCGATGTAATCCTGCGTCATGATTTGCAGAGTGCCGGAGCGCGTGACGCGGATGAAGGAGGGAATGCCCGCAATACCAATGGCGATGGTGGCCGTGAGCGTGGACGAGCCCCACACCGCGCCGGCGACGATGGCCAGCAGCAACGCCGGGAAAGCTAGGAGGAGATCGGCCGCGGCCATGATGACCCCGCCGCCGCGCATCCCCGCGATGATGCCCAACGGCACACCGATGAGAGCGGCGATAGCCACCGCGACGACACCCACGAGCAGCGTGACCTGCGCGCCCGTGAGGATGCGGGAGAAGGTATCGCGGCCAAAGCGGTCGGTACCCATGAGGTGCTCGAGGCTGGGGCCGGCCAGGCGGTCGGGGGAGATGAGGTTCGGGTCATAGGGCGTCCACACCAGCGAGACGAGAGCCAGCAGGACTGTAAGCCCCACGAGAAGATAACCGGGTTTCATCGGGCCTCCTTGAGGCGCGGATCGATGACGCGGTAGGCCAGGTCCGTGAGCAAGTTGACGGTGAGGGTGAAGGTGACAAAGACCATGATGAGCGTTTGGATTGTGGTGAGGTCGCGGGTGGAGACGGCGTCGAGAAGCATGGAGCCCAAACCTGGGATGACGAAAACATTCTCGATGACCACCGCGCCCACCACGAGCGTGCTCAGCTGCACGCCCGTCACGGTGAGGACGGGCAGCGCCGCGTTGCGCAGGCCGTGGCGGATGAGCGCCCCAGTGCGGGACTCACCCAGGGAGCGCGCGGTGCGGATATAGTCCTTGTCCATCTCCTCCGTGAGGGTGGCGCGGACGTAGCGGGTGAGCATCGCGCCCTGCACCAACGCCAGGGAAATCACCGGTAGAACGAGATGGCTCAATCCCTCACGCGGCAGCTGCCAGCCATTGGCCGGCAGCCAGCCCAGATGTACGGAAAAGACCGCGACGAGGAGGATGCCGACTAAGAAACTCGGCACCGCGATGCCCAGCTGCGTCGCCGCGTTGAGCACCGGGAGACGGAATCGCGCGAGGAGGATGCCCATGGGGATGGCGCCCAAAAGAGCGAGGGCGATGGCCAGGCCGATGAGCAGCAGGGTTACCTGTGCGCGGTCGAGGACAAGCGGGGTGATGTCCTGCTGGGAGGACAACGAGATACCGAAATTACCCGTGAGTAGGCCTTTCATCCACTCCACGTACTGCACAATCAGCGGGCGGTCGAGCCCCATGGACTGCGTCAGCTTCTCGACGGCCTCGTCGGTGGCGTTGACGCCCAAGGCTACGCGCGCCGGGTTGCCGGGCACAGCCCGCATGAGCAGGAAGATGATGATCGAGGCAGCGAACAACGTGCCGATAAAACGCAGAACTCTCATCGCACACCTCGCAATTCGATGGCGTCGGTGATCTGGTTGGGCTGAAGGCCGGTAAGACCATCGCGGTAGAGCACAATGTTGGGCATATTCATCAACGTTAGGGCCGGCATATCGGCCATGATCTGGTCCACGGCTCCGCTCATATCGTCCTGCTGGAGCAAGGTGCGGGCCTGCGCGGAGTCATAGCCAATGTAATAGTCCGGGTTGCCAAAGATGGTGGGGATATCGCGCGGCTCAACGTGCGCCACGAGAGACATCTGGTAATCCTTCGCGCCCATGACCTGGCTCAGCCATACCGCGGGGAATTCGGCGGTTTCCAGCGTGACATCGAAACCGATTTCGGTGAGCTGGGAGTAGAGGAACTCCGAGAGGGTTTGGGTATAAGGCAGACTCGGGACGGTCAGCGTCAAGGGGGTGCCCACGGCCCCGGCGTCCTCCATGAGCGTGCGTGCACGGGCGGGGTCGAAGGGGTAGTAATCCTGGCCGCTAAACCACGGGTCGCTCGGTGGTACGGGCGCCCCACCGGTGTCGCGGGCGCGGCCCTGCCACAAGATGTCATTGGCGGCCTGCCGGTCAATGCCATAAGCCACAGCGTGGCGCACGCGGGGGTCATCGAAGGGCGCTGCCTGGTTGTTCATAGAGAGCAGCACCTCACCGTTGGTGGTCCCGACGGCGGTGTGGATGGAGTCTTCGAGGGTGTCGAGCAGCTCGGGGTTTTGTACGCCCCACACCGCGTCGACCCCTCCGGAGCGCAGTGCGTTGACCGCGGTGAGGGAATCGGGGAAGTAACGGATGGTGATGTCCTCGGCGGCTGGCGTTCCCCAGTAGTCGCTGCGGGCCTCGAGAGCGATGTATTCACCGGGGGAGAACCCCGCCACGGCGAAGGGGCCAGTGCCCACGGCTTCGGTAGGGGTGCGCATGGCACCAATGGCGGTGCCCATCGACCATAGCCAGCCGGCCGAGGGGCGGGAGAGCTCGACGATGAGCGTGTGGTCGTCGGCAGCCGTGGCCTGCTTGACGACGTCCATCTGCGCACTAATGCCGTTGGTCCACTCCGTCTTCACCGCGTTGATGGACCACGCGGCGGTGTGCGCAGTGAAGGCCTCGCCATTGGAAAAGGAGGCCTCGCGCAAGTGGAAGGTGTAGCGCGTAGGTTCGGCCTCCCAGGATGTGGCTAGGCCCGGAACGATGTCACCCTCCGGAGAGATACGCACGAGGGTTTCGTAGACGTTGCTCATGAGTGCAGCAGGGATGGCTGCACCACCCACGGTGGTGAAGTCCAGGGACGTTGCGGGCGTGGTGGTAGCTAAGGTGAGCGCGGTGGAATCAGCATCCACAATCGCGGTGGAGCCTGCAGAGCATGCGCTTAGCGACGCCGCCCCCAGCAGCCCCAACAGAGTCAGTCGGGTTCTCATCCTTCCGAGAGCTTGACTTCAAGCGGGGAGGTAGTGCCACGCACGCTGGTCATGCCGAGCGTGAGGCGGTCACTGAGGTACAGGATTTCGGTGCACTCGACGGGGTGGCCAGAGTGATCGGAGATGTCGAGGTGCAGGCGCCACAGCGGGGTGCCCGTGTCGATGTTGAGGGAACGCGCATCCTCCTCCGTGGCTTGCGCCATGGAGAGCTCGCGGTTGACATTGTCGAACTCGACGCCTTTGGCGCTGAGGTGATCGTGAATGGAGCCGTTGTCCGCATCAAAGTTGAGGATGTGGCTGCCCACCTCCAGCGGGAAATACATGCGCTCGATGGAAATGGGAAAGTCGTTGGCGCTGCGCACGCGGTGCACGAAGACGACCGGGGCACCTTCGTCCACCTGCAGGAAGTTGGCCACCTTCTTCGGGGCGGGGCAGCGAGCGAGCCACAGGGTCTTCGCGCCGGGCTCGAAGCCGCGCTCGCGGAGCCAGTGCGTCACGGAGAAAATCGAGTCGAAAGACTCGGAGGTGAATCGGCCCAACACGACGGAACGCCGGCCGCGGCCGGAGGAAATGAGGCCCTCCGAGCGCAGGGCGGCAACGGCTTGGCGGACGGGCCCACGGGAGGAGGAGAATTGCTCGCAGAGCTCGGCTTCACTGGGCAGGAAGTCACCTGGGGCGAGTTGCTTGCTGCGAATGAGTCCGCGCAGATAGTCAGCAATCTTGCTGTGCTGCTGGGTACCGCGAAGTGACACGGCCATTCTCCTCAATGTTGATACTGTTATAACAGGTCTAATATTAATTCACGCGCATGCAAAAAGTCTTGCACGTTGGGGAAACATTACAACTCCCACGCGTGCGCCAGTGTTTCCATGTTACCCAAGACCTTCTCGTGATTGGTCGACTGCAGTGAAATCATGAGCTCGTCCGCCTGTGCTAGCTCTTGGAACTCTGCAAGGTACTCGCGGACGTGCTCGCCGTTGCCCACGGCGGAGTACTTGAGCATGTCGAGGATCTGCTGGCCCTGGGCGGTGGAGATGATCTGCTCCACGTGGGCGTCAGAAAGCTGCTTGCCCCTGCCCACAAAGGCCTTGACGCGGCGGAAGCACACGCGCTCGAACTCCTCCTCGGCGTTCTCACCTGCGGTGACGTTGACGCCGGCGATGACATAAGGTTCGGGGAAGGACTCGGAAGGCTGGTAGTTCTCGCGGTAGTAGGCGGTGGCGGACTCGAGGTGCTGCGGGGCGAAGTGGGAGGCAAAGGCGTAGGGCAGACCGTACTTGGCTGCCAGTGAAGCGCCGAACATGGAGGAGCCCAAGATATAGATGGGCACATTGGTGCCAGCGCCCGGGATGGCTTGAACGCCCGGGATGATGGATGCGCCGGCGAGGTAGCCCTGCAACTCCCTGATGTCCTCCGGGAAGCGCTCCGCGGCGTGGCCATCGCGACGCAGTGCGCGGCCCAAGGTCTGCATATCGGTACCAGGGGCGCGGCCCAGGCCCAGGTCGATGCGATCGGGGTAGAGCTCGGCCAAGGTGCCGAACTGTTCGGCGATGACATAGGGAGCGTGGTTGGGCAGCATCACGCCGCCTGAGCCGAGGCGGATGCGCTCGGTCTTGGCGCCAATGTGGGCGATGAGAACGGCCGGGGATGAGGAGGTGATGGAGGGCATGTTGTGGTGCTCGGTGTACCACATACGCTTAAACCCCAAGGCCTCCGCGCGCTGTGCCAGCTCGACCGACCTGGCCATTGACTGGGCGGGGGACTCTCCCTCGTAGATGGTGCAGAAATCGAGGATGGACAAGGCGGCGCGCTGCGTCATGAGTTACTCACTTCTTTCTTCAGAGCCTGTAGATACAACATCGATGATAACGCCGATGATGAACGCAAGGAGGGTGGGAACAACCCAGCCCAAGCCCACGTCCTGACCAGGGGAGAAGTCTAGCGGTGCGCCAAAGGAGGTAGCCGCAGACCACAGCACGGATACCCACAGTGCAAGTCGGAAGGCCCAGTGGAAGGTCACCCAGCGCTTGACCACTGGCTGCAGCAAGGTGAGAGCGATGAGCGAGATGGCCGGCGGGTACAGGAAGATGATGAAGGGCACGGCAATCGACAGCACGGTCTCCAGGCCTTGGAATGCAAAAGCGATGGACAGCGCTGTAAAGAGGCAGGCCCAGAAGTGGTAGGAGGTCTTCGGAACCAGCATGGCGAAGAACTCTGACGTGGCGGAGATGAGTCCCACCGCGGTGGTCATGCAGGCCAAGATGACGATGGCGGAGAAAACGGCCTGGCCGGTGGTGCCGAGGGTGAGGTTGGAGGCGTCGGCAAGCAAGGCGGCGCCTGAGTCGTAGGAGGAGCCGTTCGGCATGGTCTGGCCAATCCACGCCAAGCCCAAGTAGATCGTGGCGAGCAGAATTCCGGCAATGACCGCGGAGACCACCGTGCCGCGCAGCAACTCAGTGTTCTTGGAAAAACCTTTGGAGCGAAGGGAGTTCACAATGACGATGGAGAAGGCTAAGCCGGCGATGGCGTCCATGGTGTTGTAGCCCTCAAAGAGGCCGGTGACGAACGGCGAGGTCGCGTACTCCTCCGTTGGCGTGCCCGGGACGCGTGGGTTGCTCACGGTTGCCACAGTGATCAATACGACGAGCAGGGCGACGAGCGCTGGGGTGAGGAATTTTCCCAAGGTGTCGATGATGTTGTTCGGGCGCCACGCGAGCACCAGAGCGATAAGGAAGAAGACCACGTTGAAGGCACCGTTGGCGGCAGTACCTTCCCAGCCCAGCAGTGGGGTAATGGCGGTTTCCATCGACACCGCACCGGTGCGCGGCAAGGCGTAGAAAGCGCCGATGGCGAGGTAGGCAATGACGGAGAAGGCAACGCCGAAAACTTTGCCGCCGTGATTGCCAATATCGCGCACAGACTGCCCGGAGATGGCCACCGCGATGATGGCGAGAACCGGCAACGCCACGCCGGCGGCGAGGAAGCCCAAGGTGGCGGGCCAGAAGTTGGTGCCGGAGGAGACACCGACCTCCGGCGGGAAGATGAGGTTGCCCGCTCCAAAGAACATGGAGAAGAGCATGAGGGAAGCCACGACGATGGTCTTCATGGGAGAACCAGTCGAGGCTGTATGCGGGGAGGCCTGAGCGTCATTTATGGACATTTTTCCAAGGATAATGCCCATGACGTGAGATGTAAATTCTAGTGGAAGGCCTTCTCCAAGCGGTCGAGTGCTTCTTCCAGCAGCTCACGGGAGGTCGCAAAATTGAGACGCGCGTGGTGCTCGCCGCCCGTACCGAAGGTCACACCCTCATTGAGGGCTACCTTGGCGTGTTCGCGGACCCACGCGGCCGGTTTCGGATTATCCCCGATGGCTGTCTCTGAGAAATCGAGCCACAAGAGGTACGTGGCCTCCGGGCGGGACGTCTTGAGCCCCGGCACGCGCTTGGGTAGCTCATCCACCAGCCAATCGCGGGTGTCCTTGAGGTACTCCACTTCCTCATCGAGGAAGTCCACGCCCTTGCGGTAGGCGGCCTCCGCCGCCAGCACACCGAGCGTGCCGGTGCCGTCCTTGGCTACTCCGGTGAGGCCATTCCAGCGCTCCACATCGGCGGAGTTGGACAGGATGACCTGCGCGCACTTGAGGCCCGCGGTGTTCCACGCCTTGGACGTGGCGGTGACGGTGATGACGCGATCCGACAGGGAGGCCAGCGGGATGTGGCGGCCCTTGTAGACCAGTGGCGCGTGGATTTCGTCGGAAAGAATGCGTGCATCATACTTATCCGCCAGCGCCACCAGCCCACGTAGCCACTCCTCATCAAAGACAATGCCGAGGGGGTTGTACGGGTGGGAGAGCAGGATGGAGCCGGCGCCGGCCTGGAAAGCACGCTCAATGTCCGCAAGCTCCAGGGAGGTCTCGATCTTCTCGCGACCTGCCGTTTCTGGAAGCTCCAAGAGGGGTGGGTAGGAGGGAACTGGGACCGCAACCGGGCCCTCGGTGAAGTACTGCACGCCGAGCAACAGGCCGCGGACAACGTCCCCGATCCAGAACACGTGCTTCGGGCGCCAGCCATAGCGTGTTTCGTAGAAATCGGCGACGGCCGCGTTGAGCTCCGAGGCCTTGGGGGCCGGGGTATAGCCGAAGGACTCGGCGTCAACGGCCTCCTGGATGGCCTCCTTCACCGCGGGTGCGGTGAGAAAATCGGACTCGGCGATCCAGAGAGGGATGACATCCTCGTCGTACACGGTCCACTTGCGCGTCCCGCGGGCGGAGAGTTCTTTCAGACTAGGAAAATGCATGGGCCCCACCCTACTCGGAGGGAGTCTGCACGAATCCGTATTTTTTCAGTCGCTGGCGGTCTGCGGCGGAGGCGGATTGGGTCAGGCGGAGCAACTCGGCATAGATTCCGTCGCTCTGTGCGAGCTCAGCTGGCGAACCGATCTCTGAGATGACACCTCGGTCGAGTGTGACGATGGTGTCCACATCCGCAATCGTGGACAGGCGGTGCGCGATGATGAGCGTGGTGCGATCCTTCATGAGCTCATCCAGGCCTGCTTGCACGGCGCGCTCGGCCTTGGTGTCGAGCGCGGAGGTGGCCTCATCGAGGACCAGAATCGGTGCGTCCTTGAGCATGGCGCGTGCCACGGCCACGCGCTGCTTCTGCCCACCGGAGAGCTTCAGGCCGCGCTCGCCGATGACGGTGTCGTAGCCGTCCGGGAATTCCTCGATAAAACCGTGGGCGTTGGCCCGCTTGGCCACGGCGATGATCTCCTCCATCGATGCCCCTGGCTTACCGTAGGCGATGTTCTCCTTGATGGTTCCGGAGAACAAATAGGACTCCTGAAAGACCACGCCCACCGAGGCACGCAGGCGTTCCGCCGTGAGCGTGGCCACGTCCTGCCCAAGCACCGACAGCGTGCCTTCCGTGGGTTGGTACAGGCCCAGCAACAGGTTGACCAACGTGGACTTACCACCACCGGACTCGCCCACGAGCGCCACCTTGTGCCCTTCCTCGGTGCTAAAGGTGATGCCGTTCACCACCGGCTTGTCCGCCTCATAGGCAAAGGACACATCGTCGAAAGCAAAGACGGGACCCTCAGCTGGGGCCAGCGGTTCGACAGGGGAGAGGTCGAGCTCCGGGACGTCGGACGCCGCAGCGGCAGAAACCAGCTGCGGGTTGACCGTGGGCTCCGGGGTTTCCTCCATGACCTTGAAGTAATCCTTGGAGCCGGCAATAGCGCGCTGGCTGATATCCACGATCCAGCTCATCATGAACACTGGCTGCTTGGCCATGTTCACCAGCTGCAGGAGCATGACCATGTCACCGATGGAGAAATGGCCTTCCAGTGTGCGCCAGAAAATGAGGCCGTAGATGCCGAAGAAGATGAGTGCCATGGCCACTCCACGCGCGGTGTCCATGGAATGCCACCACCGTGACTGTGGCCTCGTTGTATCCACCACGGTGCGGTAGCGCCCACCGAACGAGGCCAGCTCACGGGCTTCGGCCACGAAGGACTTGGTGACCTTCACCTGGCCGATAACTTCCGCGAAGCGGCCATTGGCCAGGTCAACGTTCTCATTCTTGATGGCCTCAAACTTCTGCCAGCGCGATGAGGTCTTTGCTGTAAGCCACATATAGATAGGAAAGAGCGCGGCAAGCAGGAGTGCCAAAGGCCAGTAGTACACCGCGGTAATGACGAGGACCGCCGCGGCTTGGATGAGCATGACGAAAAAATTATTGGAGAAGGACTGCAGGAACTGCGTTACATTTGCAATCGAGCGATCCAAGCGCGCGATGATGGTGCCCGTGACCTGGTTGTCGTAGTAGCCCTGCGGCACGGACAGAAGCTTGGCAAAGTAGCGAGTCGAGAGAATCTGGCGCAGGCGAGAGACCATCACGTCGCCGATATAGCCCCCGATATTCTTCACTACGTTGCCCAGCGCATCCGCCACGAAAAGGGCAAAGACCCACCACACGATGGTGCGCAAAGCTCCGCCGGCCACGACGGTATCTGTGGCCTCGCGGAGGATAAATGGGGTCAGCAGCGACAGAATAGCGGTCACTGATGCGGTGATAAGGACGCCGAGATAGAACGGCCACAGAGCTGAGGCACTGCGGACGATGCGGAGAATAGAGTTCATCGCCGGCTGATGATACGCCCTTAATAGGAATATCCAACCCGTGGACTAAGGTAGGGGAGAAACCGTAGTCGTGATGGAAAAGGATTCGCGGTGAAGAACTACCTCCCCCTAGCGTGCGTCCCGCTGTGCTTGGTGGCCTTGTCGGGCTGCAGCATCCTCCAACCGCCGGACGCGGGCCCGCAGGACAACATCGTGGTCTCCAGCTCGGAGCCGCCAACGTTTGAGGCTAAAGACGTCGATGTCCGCGAGGTGACCGACAACCTGGCAGAGCCCGCCAAGGACGAGGGCCTCAACGTGGAATATGAGCTGCAGGGACTGTACGCCGGCGGGGGCGGCACCGTGCTGACCGTGAAGATTCACAACCTGGGGGAGCTGCCGCTGCCTGCCGACGCCCTCGCGGAACCCACCCTGGAGCGTGCCGATGGCAACGGCGGGTGGGCCGCGGTTGATCCGGTTCCTTATGACCCTGAGGTCAATGTGTCGCTGCCCGCGCCGGGATTGGACCACCCGCTGGGCGCAGGGGCTTCGACCAACCTTCAGTATGTCTATAACGTTGCCGCCGGCAACCTGTGGAATGCGCGCTTTACCATTGGCAATGTGCGCTTTGTAGGAGACCTTAACCTATGACGGAACTCGTCGTACTGGCCTCACCTGAAGGAGAAGCTATCGGCACGGCGGACAAGGCCGCTGTGCACACCGCGGATACCCCGCTTCATTTTGCGTTCTCCGCGTGGGTCGTGCGCGAGGGCACGATTTTGCTCACCCGCCGCGCCTTGTCCAAGCTGACGTGGCCCGGCGTGTGGACCAACTCCTTTTGCGGGCACCCAGGTCCCGGCGAGGCAACTGGTGACGCCGTCGTGCGCCGTGCCCACTTCGAACTCGGCCTCACCGGCACCCCAGAGCTGGTGTTGCCGGACTTTTCCTACCGTGCAGAGGATTCCTCTGGGGTGGTGGAACATGAGTTTTGCCCGGTCTACCTCTTTGAGACCACCGACGAACCGACGCTAAATCCGGATGAGGTCGATTCCTACGCGTGGGCTCCTGCTGGCGATGTCCTCGCCGCCGCACAGGCTACGCCTTTCGCGTTTAGCCCGTGGATGATCGAGGAGCTTGCTCACGTGCCCCTGCGCGAGGCGCTCCTGCGCTAAAGCAGAGCGCCGTCCTTGGCGAACGCCGCGGAAATGTAATCCAAGCTGGAGTGCGCCACGCGGTGTTCTCCATTGTCCAGGTTGTACTCCCACACGGCATGCTCGGGGCGGTAGGACTCGAAACCAGGATCGCCAGTGCGCACGTACTCCTGCAGCCACGCGGCCAGCTCGGTTCGGCCGAAGAGCGGGCGTAGCTCCTCGCAATGCAGCGCCGGGCCGGAGGAGCGCGTGAATTCCACCATCCACGTCTCACCCGGCGCCTTTTCTGCCACCTCCGCCGTCCACCGGCGGATGATGGCATCACCCACCATGCGGCCAGACGGTCGATCCTTATCCAGGAACCGTGCCACCTGATACCACGGCTTGAAGCCATTGCGCGGGAAACCCAAACGCGGTGCCAAGTACCGCAAAGCAATCCCGCGGAAGGGAGAGCGGTCAATTTTCTGGGTGGCGGGGATGTTATAGAACTCGTCGCGGGTGCTTCCGAGGATGAGGGGGACCTGGGCAAGCTGCGAGCACACCATGGGCGTCGGGCCGAGCGCCATGTCCAAGTTGTACTTCCTGCGGAACTTTTTATAACCGGCGTCGAGCTCCTCCTGGCTCATCGCAGCCAGGGAGGAGCGCGTAATGGGCTTCTTCATTACCTGACGCAGCGTGGCCTTGCGCTCCTCAAAGCTCTCGCGCGGGAAACCGGGGGACAGCGCAACACCACGGCGGAAGGCGCCACGGTAGTGATCGCGCCGGGTCAGCCACAGCACGGCATTGGCTCCGGCGGACTGGCCCAGAAGGGTGACGTTGGTGGGGTCACCGCCAAAGGATTCAATATTGCGCTGGATCCATTCCAGGCCCATCTGCAGGTCCTCAATGGCGCGGTAGCGGTTGGGTTCATCATCGCGGAAACGTGCCAGGCCCGGCAGTCCCACGCGGTAGCCCAGCTGCACGTGCACAATGCCCGCCTGCGCGGTCGGCGTGCCTTCTGCGCGGCGGTCCTCGTGGGAGCCGTGCTCGTAGCGCCCGCCGTGGACATAGACCAGCACCGGTGCCAGCGAAGATGCATGGCGTTCGCCAGTGATGAGCGGCTCGGATGGTGCGGTGATGGTGAGCGCGATCTTTTCCGGATGCGGTGTGCGCGCATCCTGATCGCGGCGGGCAGCGGGCTCAGGATCCGCGAAATCTCCTGGGATGTGGGAGTACTCAATGGAATGGAAGTGGGCCACATCGTCCGTGAGGTAGCCGGTGATGGTGCCTGCGGGGCAGGTGATGTCGAGAGGTGCGCTGCTCATGTCCAACAGGCTACCCTGAGGGCATGGAATGGCTTGTGCAAGCGCCAGTGTGGGCGCAAATGGCGGTGCTTGCCGTCACCGCCGTGCCGGCCGCGACGATTATGGGGTGGCTTCTCATGTGGGTTATTGACCGCGTGTACTCCCGCGTGGAGGCCGTGACTAGGATGGGTGAGCATGACTCCCGATGATCACCGTGAAGGGCTCTGGGACCCCGAGCGCCCAGAGCAGCCCCAGCGTAAGCGGGCCCTCCCCAAATCCCGAGTGAGCGTGACCCTGTGGTTGATGATCGCGCTCATCGTTGTTGTGGCAGTAGCGGGTCTGCTGGTCTAGTCGGCCCGCCCTCAGCCGCGTCTTAGCTCGACCGCGTTGACACTTGGGCTAGGCGCTGGAAAAGCTCCTGCTTCGGCAGATCTTCCAGCAGCACCGGCTCACCGGCGGTGTTGCACAGCGGAATGCACCAGTTGGGGTACTGGTCCTTCGTCGTTCCCGGAAGGTTCTGCGCGCGCACGTCACCGACCATGTCCACGACATTAGTGATAGTCAGCGCGGACGGCGTGCCGGCGACGTACTTGTGGAGGGCGACGAGGAAGTCCTCTTCGTTCTCACGATTGTCCAACATGCCGTAGGCCTGCAGATTGTCCTTGACCTTTTCCTGCCAATCGCGGTCTTGCTCCATTTCATCTGCGACTGCGGTGGTCAACAGACCCAAGCGTGCGCGCAAGGCGATGTGGTCGCCACGCAGGTAGGCCAAAGTCGGCGGCAGATCGTGCGTACCCACGGAGGACATCGCCATCTGGCGGTACTGATCCTGAGGGCGCGGAGTGGGGCCATCATCGGCATGTTCAAACCAGATGATGGTGGTGCCTAGCACGCCCATGTCCTGCAGAGCAGTCTGAACCCAGGGCTCGAGGGTGCCCAGGTCCTCGCCCACGAGGACCGCACCAGCGCGCTCGGCCTCGAGCGCCAAGATCCCCAGCATGGCTTCCCAGTCATAGTTCACGTACGTGCCGTTGAGCGGGCTGGAGTGGCGCGGAATCCAGTACAGGCGGAACAGACCGAGAACGTGGTCCACGCGCAGACCACCCGCGTTGCCCAGCATGGTGCGCAGCAGGTTCCGCCACGGGAGGTAGCCGGACTCTGCCAAACGCACCGGGTGCCACGGCGGCTGTGACCAATCCTGGCCCTGCTGGTTGTAATCATCCGGCGGTGCACCTACCGAGCACTGCGGCGCAAGGTATTCCGAAAGGTTGACCGCATCGGCGCCGCTGGGGTGGATGCCCACAGCCATGTCCGTGATAAGGCCAATGGACATCCCAGCATTGAGCGCGCGGCGCTGAGCGGCGTCCAGCTGCTCATCGCAGAGGAATTGCAACCACGAGTAGAACTCCGCCAAATCGGAGACATCGAGGTCAAGTGCGTGGCGGCGGCCGCTGTGGCGCTCCAACTCGGTCTCAGCGCACCACAGGGCAAAGTTGCGCAGGCCGCGGCCCTCGCGGCGCTGGTATTCACCAAAGGCCGCACGGCGCTCCGGCGTCATCTCTTGGTTGAAGAGCTCTTGCAGTACCTGCAGCTTGGCCTCGAAGATGGAGTCGCGGTCAATCTCCTCTGCGGAGCGGTTGCGCTCGCGGAACTCGGAAGCCAGCTCGGCCACATCATCCTGCAGCTCTGGGCTCAGGAGCTTGAGCTCCGGAACATCCTCGACGCGGATGTAAATGGGGTTGATGAAACGGCGGGTGGTGGGCAGGTACGGAGAATCCTCCACTGGCGGGAGCGGTTCACCTGCATGCAACGGGTTAATAAGGAGGAAGTCATAGTGCGGAGCGAGAATCTCTGTAAGCTCGGCCAGGTCGCCGAAATCACCCATACCCCAGGACTTGTCGGAGCGCACTGAGTACAGCTGCGCCATCGCACCCGCTGCGGGCTGCTCGAGGAAGCGATCCGCTGTGCTCAGGTGGTTCGGCACGACGATGAGCGGGCATTCATACTCGCCAATGCCCGGAGAGGATAGCTTCAGGGTGTGGAAGCCCAACGGCAAGTCTCCAGGAACGTGGAAGGAGGCCTCGCCCCAGATGATCCCGGAGACGTCGGCAGGCGGGGCGTCGTTGTGGTCCTGGTATGTCGGACGCGTCTCGCCATTCTCTAACTCAATGGTGACGGTGACGGGATCACCATCGTGGACGTGGACAGTGAAGGATTTTTCTGCGCCTTCGCGCGCCACGACGCACGGTGGCAATGGGCGGGAAGCGCGATCCAGGTAGTCCTCAAAGAGGGCCTGTGTTAATTCTTCATCGTCAGGTCGGTCAGAGATAGAGACGCCAAGTGCGCGCAGCGTATAGGTAATAGTTTCCTCGCTGACGTACACAGGCTGTCCGTTCTGGGCGGTGTACTCGCAGGCCACTCCGTGGCGCTGGGCGAGCTCTTGAAGCAGATCACGGGTAGTCACATCGCCCAATTGTGCCACGCCCTCCGCACGCACGTGATAAATCCGGTTGGTAGAGTGGGCTGGAATTTAGTTTTTGTGGGAAAGGACACAACTGTGACTTTAAATGAGGCACATACCAAAGCTCAGTTCCAGATTGATGAAGGGGAGACCTGCCTGACGGCCATGATGGCCACGGCAAAGGCCCGCCCACATGGCGTAATGTTTACCCGTCCGGCGAACTACGAGTGGGTCAACGTTACCGCAAAGGAATTCGTCGAGGAGGTCTACGCGGTGGCGAAAGGCCTCATTGCCCTCGGCGTGGAGCAGGGCGACCGCGTTGCTTTGATCTCGACGACGCGTTATGAGTGGTCCCTGCTGGATTACGCTATCTGGGCTGCCGGCGCGATTTCCGTTCCGGTCTACCCATCCTCCTCGCTCTCCCAGGTTCAGTGGATTGTGGAAGATTCCGGCGCTGTCCTGGCGATTACGGAGACGCGCGAGCACTCTGAGCTGGTCAAGCACCTCAAGCTGCGTGAGGACGGTACACCGCAGCTGCACGGTTCACCTTCCCAGCTGCGCCGCATCTTGGAGATTAACTCTTCTGCCATTGACACCCTGAAGTTTGAGGGCCGCGAGCTTGATGACGCCGCAGTGAACGAACGCATTGAGGCCACCGCTACCGATGACGTGGCCTCGCTGGTCTACACCTCCGGCACCACCGGCCGGCCGAAGGGCTGCATGCTTACCCACCGCAACTGGCTGGCGGAGGCCCGTGGCCTGCTCACCAACCCGATCGGCGCCATCGCCGTACCGGGTTCCCACGTGCTGACCTTCCTGCCGCTGGCGCACGTCTTTAGCCGCGCGGTGTCCCTTGCGGTCACCATTGGTGGTGCATCCCAGAACCACTGGGCAGACTTCGGCACCATCACCATTGAGTTCGCGCGCTCTCGTCCGAACCTGATTCTGGGCGTGCCGCGCGTGTTTGAAAAGGTGCGCAACGGCGCTTCCGCCAAGGCGCATGGCTCCTCCGCGTTCAAGGGCGCCATCTTCGATCGCGCGGAAAAGGTAGCCATCGAGTATTCCAAGGCGCTCGACACTCCGGAGGGTCCTGACCGCTTCCTCAAGGCCAAGCACAAGGCCTTTGACAAGCTTGTTTACGGAGCAATCCGTGAGGCCATGGGCGGCGAGGTGAAGTACTGCATTTCCGGCGGTTCGGCCATTTCCCAGGAACTTCTGCATTGGTACCGCGGTATCGGCGTGACCATCTATGAGGGCTATGGTCTCACTGAGACCGCCGCGGCTGCCGCCGTGGACTTTGTGGATCAGTCCATCGGTACCGTCGGTCCGCCGCTGGGTGGCACAACGCTGCGCATCAACGATGACGGTGAGATCATGATTAAGGGTGGCGTCGTCTTCAAGGGCTACTGGCAGAACCCGGAGGCCACCGAGGAAGCTCTGAGTGATGGCTGGTACAACACCGGTGACCTTGGTGAGATTGATGAAGATGGCAAGCTCGTCATCACCGGACGCAAGAAGGACCTCATCGTGACCGCGGGCGGCAAGAATGTCTCGCCCGGTCCAATGGAGGATATCCTGCGTTCCCACCCGCTGATTTCCCAGGCCATGGTGGTCGGTGACGGTAAGCCCTTCGTCGGTGTGCTGCTGACTCTCGACGAGGACGCGCTCAAGCGCTGGAAGGCCGAGCGCAACATCTCCGCGGCCAAGGGCATCCGTGAGGTCTCCGCCGATCCGGGCCTACGCGCGGACATCCAGGACGCCATCAACCAGGTTAACGCCACGGTGTCCCACGCGGAAGGTATCAAGAAGTTCGTCATTCTGGACCAGGACCTCACCGAGGAAAGCAATGAGCTCACCCCGACCATGAAGGTCAAGCGTTACGTCGTGGCGCAGCGCTATGCGGCCGACATCGAGCGCCTCTACGCCGGCAAGAAATAATCTCCAGATCGCGAGCCAACTGACGCGGGCCCAGTGACTCAGACTCCGCCCGATGGCAAGTGTCGCTGGGCGGAGTCTGTGAATTTCTTCGGAGTGTCGCGCGGTTCGACGCGGGGATCTCTAATAGAGTCAGCGGGGTCAGAAAAACTCTAAACCTCAACTAGAGGTTCTCGCGGAAAGGGCAGCCTATGCACAAAATCGCAGCCGAGCTGCGCCACCGTGAGCTGACCCAAGAAATCTATAACATCGGCGATGAAGTCGTTGATTACATTGAGCACCTCATCGAGGCTATCGAGGACTGGGACGAAGAACTCGCCCTCGATTGCTTGGCTGAACTGGGAGACATCGTCGAGGATGCCCGCGTTGATTCCGGACGCTGCGTCGGCGAGCTCATCGGCCTGCGCCACGCGCTCGTGTCGGGACTAAAATCCGGCACCATATCGGCGGCATCCTCCGGCGATAATGACGTCGAGGAGCCCGCGCAGCTCACCGCCCGCGCGCTCGCTGAAGGCCTGCCCATCTCCGGCCCACCCGTCGTGGTGTCGGAGCTTGCCGAAACCCTGCGCGGCCGCACCGCAGCTGTAGCAGCCTACCTGCGCGAGCTGGTCGAGTACGTGCTGGCGCAAACCGACGCCGTGGCCCGCAACCTCGATGTTATTTCCCTGCCGAACCTGTACAAGCGCGCGGGTGAATCCTCCCTCATCGCAATGCAGGCGTGGCGCCACACCGTGGTCGAGGCGCACCCCGCTTTCGTGCGCACTATGCGCGGCCACAACCCGCCACCCTTCCTGGAGGAGCGTGCGCGTATCGACGCCGTCGTCGCCCGTGTCCGCGCCAAGCGTCAGAAGAAGGCTGCCACGACCGCGTAGCAGCCGTACCACAGACTTCCTTGTTGCCAACACACAAGGACAAAGGAAAGCGCCACCGAGATTCCCTCTCTCGGTGGCGCTCTTCTTTATTGCCGGCGGCTTTAGACCCCCGGATTCTTCGCGGCCGGGGCGGCTTGATCCAGCTGCTCCGTAATCTGCGGCCACAGCTGGCCCATGATGTCGTCCCAGGTCAGAATCCACACCGTCTTGTCCTTGGTGGGCTTGCCCACCATGACGAGCTGTTCATTGCGTGCACGCATCTGATCCAGAGTCTTCTGCACGGTGGAGGAGGAGCTAACTGCCAGTGCGGGGCGGGAAAAGTCCAGCACCGGGGTCTCCGGATCCGCGAGCAGGGTGTCACGCACGTGGACGATGCGCGGGATGCGTGAGGCGCGAGGATAGACCAGCACGCGCATGATGGACTTGCGCACCACCAGGTCATGTAGCTCGGCCACGGTGGAATCGGAGGACAGCGGCAGAATCTCAGAGCCGTGCTCGCGGGCGAGCTGAGCCGCGGTGGAGGCCTCCAGCTCGATGACGCCGGTGATTTGGTTCGCGGAGTCATCATCAAGCGTGCCCGTCAGGCGCGAGTGCTCCACTAAGTGGCGCAGGGTTTCCGCGTCATAGCCGGCGGCACCGGCGCGGTCCACGGGCTCCTCACCGGTCATGCGAACCAGCTTGTTCGCCATGGAGTTGATCCAGATGAGCAACGGTCGGAAGAGCCAGATGAAACCGCGGGCGGGCACAGCGATGAGCTGCAGGGCCGTCTCCGGGTGGGCAATAGCCCAGGACTTCGGCGCCATCTCACCGATGACCAAGTGCAGGAAGGTCACGATGAAAAGGGCGAGGAGGAAGGAGATGACATCAGCAATACCCAGCGGCAGGCCGAGAGCCTCCAACGGGGCCATAAGCAGGTGATGGACCCACGGCTTGGTCACGGCACCAAGGACGAATGTGGCTGCGGTGATGCCCAGCTGGGCGCCGGCGAGCATGATGGTCAGCTCGTTGAGGGAGCGCAGGCCCGCGCGCGAGGCGGAAGAAGATTCCGCGGTCTCCTCCAAGCGGTTGCGGCGAGCGCCCATGAGGGAGAACTCGACGATCACGAAGAACCCGGAGGCCGCGATGATGAGCAGGGTAATGATGAGGTTGAACCACCACGTGTCAGTCATTAGTCATCCTCCTCTTCCGGGAATTCCTCGACGAGTTCCAGAGCCAGAACGGAGGGCACATGGCGGTCGACTTCCTCAACACGCACGTTGAGCGTACGCGTGGGCGCCTCATCACCATCGACCCAATCGTCCGGTTCGGCCTCGAGCTCAATGGAATGCAGCTCGCCTTCCTCTGGCAGCGCGCCGGAGTGCGCGATGAGCAGGCCGGCGACGGTCTCGAAATCGCCCTCCGGCAAATCGTGGCCGATGGCGCGCTCGATTTCGTCGATGGGTGTGTCACCGTCGACGATCCAGTGCGTCTCGTCCTGCTCGGTGATTTCCTCGGTCTCTTCGAGGTCGTGCTCGTCGGTGACATCGCCGAGGATCTCCTCGGCCAAGTCTTCCATGGTCACGATGCCGACGAAGCCGCCGTACTCGTCGATGACGCAGGCGAGTTTCTCGTCAGCGTCGCGAAGCTCTGTGACGACGTCGGGAAGCGGCATGAGCTCCGGCACCACCACGGGTTCCTTCATGATTTCGCGGGCCGGCGTCGCCGGAGGAAGCTCGGTGCCGAGCACATCATAGAGGTGGACTACACCGATGGGATTGTGCTCATCATCGATGATGGGGTAGCGCGTGTGATTCTCCGACATCATCTCCCGAACCTCACCCAACGTGGTTTCCGGCTCGATGACATCCACGCGCGAACGCGGAATCATGGCGTGTTCCACATCGTGCTCGGGGAAGTGCAGCAGACGATCGAGTACGAGGTACGTGTCCTCGTCCAGGTCACCGGCTTCGTGGGAGGCATCCACGATGGACTCCAGGTCATCGGTGGTGGCGGATGAATCGACATCCTCTACCGGCTCGATGCCGAACACCTTGAGAATGGCGTTGGACGAATACTCAAAGAAGTGAATGAGCCAGCCGAAGATGCGCAGGTACCACATCGTCGACGCGGAGAGCCACAGCGCGGACTTCATGGGGGCCGCGATGGTGTAGTTCTTGGGGAAGAGCTCAGCAAAGAGCATGGTGAGCACCGTCGATACGGCCAGCGCCGTCACGGTACCTACCGCGACGGACACGCCCACCGGTACGCCAACATCACCGAGGAGCTTGCCCAAGCCCTGGCCCACGAGTGGCTCGGCCACATAACCAATGAGCAGGCCCGTAATCGTGATTCCCAGCTGCGCGCCGGAGAGCATAAAGGATGTCTTCTGCGTGATGCCGAGGGCACGCTCCGCAGGTTTGTCACCCTCGGCCGCGCGCTGGCGCAGCTGGGTGCGGTCGACCGACATGAAGGCGAATTCCTGTGCCACAAAATAGGCGTTGGCCACGATAATCAGGCCGATGACGACGAAACCCGCCAGAATCATCAGGATTGCAGATAACACGGCTTACCCCACCGCCTTAGGTAGGCGGCGGGGACATCGACTCGGAGGTTCCACGTACAGGGGGCCTTTCTTTAAGAATCGGGGTGGCAAATCTGCACTATAGACTACCGCTTCAACGGGCGAGTCGGTTATTTTGTTCCCCATGGATCCCTTCGGTCTTTACATTCACGTTCCCTTCTGCGCCTCACGCTGCGGCTACTGCGACTTCAACACGTACACCCCAGGTGAGCTCGGAGGGGATCTGACCAGCGATTATCTCGACGCGTTGGAGAGGGAGCTTGAGATGGCCGCCGCGCAGGTTGGCCGCGAAGCTGAAACCGTTTTTATCGGCGGTGGAACGCCGAGCCTGCTTGGCGCGGACGGCCTTGGCCGCGTGTTGTCGAAGGTTCGCACCACTTTCGGCCTTGCCCCAGGCGCGGAGGTCACCACGGAGTCCAACCCGGAATCGACCTCGCCGGAGTATTTCGCAGGGCTTCTCGACGCCGGATTTACCCGCATCTCGTTGGGCATGCAGTCCGCGTCGGCAAGCGTGCTTGCCGTTTTGGACCGCGCGCACACCCCGGGGCGAGCTTTCGATGCCGCGCGTGAGGCTCTTGCTGCGGGCTTCGAGCATGTCAACCTGGACATGATTTATGGCACGCCAACGGAGAAGGACTCCGACGTGGCCCTCACCCTCGAGCGCGCTTTGGACACCGGCGTGGACCACATCAGCGCCTACTCGCTCATCGTGGAGGATGGCACCCGCATGGCACGCAAGGTATCGAAGGGTTTGTTGCCAGCCCCAGATGAGGACGTGCTGGCCAGGCGTTATGAGATGATTTCTTCCACCCTCGAAGCGGAAGGTTTCAAGTGGTACGAGGTCTCTAACTGGGCCAAGCCCGGCGGCGAGTGTGAGCACAACCGTATCTACTGGGTTGACGGCAACTGGTGGGGTGCTGGCCCGGGTGCACATTCGCACCTGGGCAACGAGCGCTTCTTCAACGTCAAGAACCCGCGAACCTACATCAGGGCTGTGGGGGAGGGCCAGCTCCCGATTAAGGAGCGCGAGCAGCTCAGCGAGGCGGACCGCGACACCGAGCGCATCATGCTGGGCTTGCGGCTGCGCGAAGGTATCCCCGCTTCTTGGCTCGCCTCGGCTGCCGAGCCCGTAGCCGCGCGGTTCATTGAGCGCGGCCTGCTCGAGCGCGCCGGTGACCGCCTGCGCGTGACCAAGGCCGGTCGCCTGCTGGCGGATGGCATCATCACCGACCTCCTCGTCGCTGAGGACCGCGCTCGCTAGCTTGTGCTGTCATGAGTAGGTGCCTCAGACCTGCTCGGCAGCTCTCTTACAGTGCTTCGTTGTAAAAGGTCCCTCTAGTCTGGTCCTTTTATTTTGGTCCCTGTGCAGCGAAAAGAGACCATATAGACCGGGAAATGGGCCCCGAAATGGTCCCTTTACGCCGATAAGGGACCAGACTAAGGGGACCACAGTAGAGAGACCATCTGGCATCGCTGGCGGCCTGCCTGAACACCGCGGCGGATTGGCACTGCTTCCACCACCATTCCGCCAGAACGGATAACCTTAGAGACATGTCCAGCTCCACCGATGCCCGCCGCCAAGAAGTCCTGCGTGCCATCGTCGCGGACTACATCGCCTCCCAGTCGCCCGTGGGATCGAAGGCCCTGCTCGAGCGCTACCAGCTCGGCGTGTCCTCGGCGACCATCCGCAACGACATGGCCGTGCTCGAAGCCGAAGGGCTCATTGCTCAGGAACATGCCAGCTCCGGGCGCGTGCCCACGCAGAAGGGCTACCGCCAGTTTGTCGATACGCTCCATGATGTCAAGCCTCTGTCCGCGCCCGAGCGACGCGCTATGCTCACCTTCCTCGAAGGAGGGGTGGACTTAGAAGATGTGCTGCGCCGTTCCGTGCAGCTGCTCGCCCAGGTGACCAAGCAGGCGGCAGTCGTGCAGATGCCAAACCTCAAGGTTTCGCGCGTCAAGCACTGCGAGGTCGTCGCGCTGTCACCGGTGCGCCTGTTGCTGGTGCTCATTACGGATAATGGGCGCGTCGATCAGCGCAATGTGGAGCTCGAGGATGTCATTGACCCGGAGCAGACCCACCGCCTGCGCGACATCCTCAACACCACTCTGGAGGGCAAGACGCTCACGGATGCCTCGGTGGAGCTCGCCGCGCTTGTCGACGCCTCCCCGGCCGACATCCGCCCTCACGTCCTCAAAGCGGCCACCACCCTTATCGAGACCCTGGTGGAGCAGCCCTCCGATCGCTTGATCATGGCCGGCACCTCCAACCTTACCCGCGTGGCGCTGCCGGAGGGCTTGCCCTCCATCATCGAGGCCCTTGAGGAGCAGGTCGTCGTGCTCAAACTGCTCGCCCGCGTGCCCGACTTGGGCAATGTCTCTGTATCCATCGGCGACGAGAACGAAGCCGATGAGCTGCGCCAAACCTCTGTCGTGGCAACACGCTATGGCTTCGGCACAGGGGCCCAGGCAGCAGCGCTCGGTGGGCTCGGCGTGGTGGGGCCGACTTATATGGACTATTCGGGAACAATCGCCAAGGTGTCTGCCGTTGCACGTTATGTGAGTGAAATCCTCGCGGGCGAGTAAGCTTGCCTGCCGGACTGAATTACTGAGATAGCAACGAGAAATAGAAAAGGATGACAGTACGTGGCTCGTGACTACTACGGCATTCTTGGTGTAGATAAGTCGGCTTCTGACGCCGAAATTAAGAAGGCCTACCGCAAGCTGGCCCGCAAGTACCACCCGGACGTGAACCCGGGCGATGAGGAGGCCGCGGAGAAGTTCCGCGAGGCCTCCGTGGCCCAGGAGGTTCTCCTCGATCCGCAGAAACGCCAGATTGTTGACATGGGCGGTGACCCCATGGAGGACCGTGCTGCCCAAGGCGGCGGTGGCTTTGGCGGCTTCGGCGGTGGCGGCTTGGGTGACCTCTTTGCCGAGTTCTTTGGCGGCGGTGGTGCCTCCCGCGGCCCACGTTCCCGCGTGCAGCCGGGCGATGACGCTCTCCTGCGCACCACGATCACGCTGGAAGAGGCTTATAGCGGCGTCAAGCAGCAGGTCAAGGTGGATACCGCCGTGCTGTGTGACCGCTGCGAGGGCACGGGCTCGGAGTCCAAGGCCAAGCCGGTTACCTGTGATCACTGCGGCGGCATGGGCCAGGTTCAGGAAGTTCAGCGCAGCATGCTGGGCAACATGATGACCACCCGCGATTGCCCGAAGTGCTACGGCTACGGCGAGGTTGTCACCGATCCGTGTGGACACTGTGGTGGCGATGGCCGCGTGCGTAAGCGCCGCGATATTACGGTCACCATTCCGGCCGGCATCGGTGATGGCATGCGTATCCGCATGGCTTCCCAGGGCGAGGTCGGCCACGGCGGCGGCCCCGCGGGCGACCTCTACGTGGAGGTGCACACCGAGCCGCACCCGGTCTTCGAGCGCAATGCCGATGACCTGCACTTAACCGTCCGCGTGCCGATGGTGGATGCCGCGCTGGGTTCCTCGTGCACCGTTGAGCAGCTCGACGGCGAGGAGCTCACCCTCGATATCAAGCCGGGCACCCAGCCGGGCGAGTCCATCACCCTTCAGGGCAAGGGCATGCCGCGCCTGCGCACAGATGGTTTTGGCAACCTGCATGCCCACGTGGATGTCGTTATCCCGACCGACCTGGACAAGAAGACCCGCGAGGCACTTGAGAAGGTCCGTGCCGCCGGCCACAGCGGCACCCAGGTCCACCGCGCGGGCGACAACCAGGGTGAATCCCTCTTTACCCGCCTCCGAGGCAAGTTCCGCCGCTGATGTCTCTGCCCGTCTTCCTTCATCCGGATCTCTCCCTCGTCGAGGTCGGTCAGCCCGTCGGCCTCGACGGCGCGGAGGGCCGCCACGCGGTCACCGTCAAGCGCATGGGACCAGGGGAGCACCTGGTCCTGATCGATGGGTCCGGGCTCCGCGTCACTGCCACCATTACGGACGTGCAGGGCAAGGACACGCTCGCCGCGCTTGTCGACGACATCGCAACCACCCCTGAACCGTCCCCACGCGTCGTCGTGGTCCAGGCCATCCCTAAGTCCGAGCGCGCCGAGCTCGCAGTCGATCTGGCTACCCAGGCTGGTGCGGATGAGATCATTGCGTGGCAGGCGGATCGCTGCGTGTCCAAGTGGGACGGTAAAAAGGCTCCGAAGGCGCTGGGCAAATGGGCATCTGCGGCTGTGGCGGCGGCGAAGCAATCGCGCCGCACGCGCATCCCTGCAGTGCGCGGGCCGTTGACCACGCGCCAGCTGTGTGAGGAGATCGCCGGCGCAGGCGCGCTCGTCCTCCACGAGGACGCCACGGTGCGGCTTAAAGACCTCGATGACCTCGACGCCTCCGAGACGATCTACCTGCTCGTGGGGCCTGAGGGCGGAATCGGCGAGGAGGAACTCGCCCAGCTCACCGCGGCTGGTGCCACGGCGATTAAGTTGGGGCCGGAGGTGCTGAGGACGGCGTCGGCAAGCATGGTGGCACTGGCCAGCATCGGCACCCTGACCTCCCGCTGGTAGCCTTTTGGGCGTGCCTATTATCACCACCAAGTTTGATCTCGACTCCGCCTACCTGGCCACCGTGCTGGGCCCGGCGGACGATAATCTGCGCGTGCTGGGAGACCTCGTCGGCGTGGATCTTTTTGCCCGCGGCACGACCGTGACCGCAGCTGGCCCCGACTATGAGGTTGCCCGCGCCCGCAAGGTCCTGGAAGAGCTCGAGGCGATTGCCCGCCGCGGACATCCGGTCAGCACGGATACGGTCAAGCACACGCTCGACCTCGTGGCCGTCGATGCCCCCGAGTCCGTCTCCCGGGCGCTCGCGGCCGATATCGTTTCGCGCCGCGGCAAATCCGTGCGCCCGAAGACGCTGGGCCAGTCGCGCTACGTGCAGGCCATCGATGAGAACACCATCGTTTTCGGCATCGGCCCGGCCGGTACCGGCAAGACCTACCTCGCCGTGGCCAAGGCCGTGCAGGCACTGCGCGCCAAGCAGGTCAGCCGCATCATCCTCACGCGTCCCGCAGTGGAGGCAGGGGAGAAGCTGGGCTTTTTGCCCGGCACCCTCAATGACAAGATTGACCCCTACCTGCGCCCGCTGTACGACGCCCTGCGGGACATGATTGACCCCGAGATGATTCCGAAGCTCATGGAGGCCGGCATCATCGAGGTTGCACCGCTGGCGTACATGCGTGGCCGCACGCTGAATGACGCCTTCGTCATCCTCGACGAGGCCCAAAACACCACGCCTGCGCAGATGAAGATGTTCTTGACCCGTCTTGGCTTTGGCTCCACCATCGTGGTCACCGGTGATATCTCCCAGGTGGACCTGCCCGGCGGTCAGGTCTCCGGTCTGCGCCTGGTGCGTCGCATCTTGAAGGGCGTGCCGGATATTCACTTTGCGGAGCTGGGCTCTGCCGACGTGGTGCGCCACCAGCTGGTGGGCCGTATCGTGGATGCCTACGACACCTTTGCTGAGCAGGAGGACAAGAAATGAGCATCGAATTTATCAACGAGTCCGGCTTTGAGGGCGTGAACGAGGAAATGCTCATCGATGTCTGCTCTTATGCTTTGGGCCGCCTCGACGTTAACCCCGATGCCGAGTGCACGCTGACTGCCGTGGACCTGCAGACCATCGCAGACCTGCACGTGCGCTGGATGGACCTGGAAGGCCCTACCGACGTCATGAGCTTCCCCATGGATGAGCTCACCCCCGGTGCCACCGGTGGGCGCCCCGATTCCCCCGATGCCGGCCCGGCCATGCTCGGTGATATCGTGCTCTGCCCCGAGTTCGCCCAGCGCCAGGCCAACGCCGCAGGCCACTCCTTGGGCCACGAGCTGGCCCTGCTCACCGTGCATGGTTGCCTCCACCTGTTGGGCTATGACCACACCACAGCCGCGGAGGAAAAGGAGATGTTCGGCCTGCAGAACGAGCTGCTCGCGGACTGGTACGAAGATCTCGACTCCCGCGGCGTGAGCTACCAGCCCAAGCCCTCTGGCCCGAAAGCTTTCCCGGATGCGGCCGAGCGCGCCAAGCTCGACGAGGAAGTCCCCGGCGGCGGCATCTAAACCCCTCCCGACGTTGAGGAGCTACGCTGCGCGTAGCACAATGGAGGGTTATGAACATCCTCTCCATTCAGTCCCATGTTGCCTACGGCCACGTTGGCAACTCCGCCGCCGTCTTCCCGCTCCAGCGCGCAGGCCACGAGGTGTGGCCCATTCACACGGTGAACTTCTCCAACCACACCGGCTACGGCGATTGGGGCGGGCCGATGATCCCAGCTGAGGACGTCACGGCGATTGTGGACGGCATTGAAAAGCGCGGCGCCTTCCCGCGCATCGATGCCATCCTCTCTGGCTACCAGGGCGGCCCGGACATCGCCGGTGCCATCGTGGAGACCGTCAACCGCATCAAGGCCGTTAACCCGAAGGCCCTCTATGCCTGCGACCCGGTCATGGGTAACGCTAAGTCCGGCTGCTTTGTTTCTGACGACATCCCGCCGCTGCTGCGTGACAAGGTTGTGCCGGTGGCAGACATCATTACGCCCAATCAGTTCGAGCTGGGCTACCTCACCGACTCGTCGGTGACCACCCTTGAGGAAACCCTCGCGGCGGTGAAGAAGGCCCAGGATATTGGCCCGAAGACCGTGCTGGTCACCTCCGTGCAGCGCCCAGACACCAAGGAAGACGAGATCGAGATGCTCGCCGTTGATGGCGAACGCGCCTACCTCGTGGCCACCCCGAAGCTGCCCGTCAAGCGCAACGGCTCCGGCGATGTCACCGCAGCCCTGTTTACAGGCCACTACACCGAGACCAGCGACGCCAAGGAGGCCCTCAAGCGCACCGCCTCCTCGGTCTACGACTTGCTCCACGCCACCTACGAGGCCGACGCCCAGGAACTTCAGCTCATCGAGGCCCAAGACGTCTTTGCCAACCCGCGCCTGCAGTTCCACGTCGAAGAGCTTTAGCTTCCTGGTCTCTACCTGCGGCCGAACGACCCGCCACCTGCGGCCGACTAAAAGGTCCCTTTAGTCTGGTCCCTGTTCGCTGAAAAGGGACCATGTAAAGAGCGAAAACTGGCTCCAGAAGGTCTCTTTGCCCTGAAAAGGGACCAGAGTAAAGGGACCAAACTGAAAGCACCAAACTAGAGGGACCTTCTGCCTGCATGCAGCGGGGAGCGGGAATGTAGAAATCGTGAGCTATGATGAAAAGCAATATGAGCACCGATTTTGACGCCGCTTTCGCGGACCTGCCTGAAGATGGCGAAGCCAACGCCGCAGACTATTCGCAGTACACCGACACGCCCGAGGGCTTCCGCTCCGGCTTCGTGTCCTTCGTGGGCCGCCCGAATACCGGTAAGTCCACGCTCACGAACGCGCTGGTAGGCCAGAAGATCGCCATCACCGCGGACCAGCCGGAAACCACCCGCCACCCCATTCGCGGACTCGTGCACCGCGAGGACGCGCAGATAGTTGTTGTTGACACGCCCGGCCTGCACCGCCCGCGCACCCTGCTGGGCGAGCGTCTCAACGAGGTTGTCAAGGACACCTACGCAGACGTTGACGTCATCGGCCTGACCATTCCCGCGGACGAGAAGATTGGCCCCGGTGACCGTTGGATTTTGGAGAACGTGCGCAAGGTCGCGCCGAAGACCCCCATCATTGGCATCGTGACCAAGCTGGATAAGGCCTCCAAGGACCAGGTTGGTGCGCAGCTGCTGGCGCTGCACGCGCTACTCACCGAGGACAACCCGGACGCCGTGGTTATTCCTGTCTCCGCCATCGAGCAAGTGCAGCTTGATGAGCTGACCCAAGTCATCGTCGATCATCTGCCCGAAGGCCCGAAGTTTTACCCGGATGGCCACGTCACCGATGAGGCTCAGGCGGAGCGCATCGCTGAGCTTATCCGCGAGGCCGCCCTGGCCGGCTTGAAGAACGAGCTCCCGCACTCCGTGGCCGTCGAGGTTGATGAGATGTTGCCCAGCGAGGAACGCCCCGGCGTCCTCAACGTCCATGCCGTGCTCTACCTCGAGCGCCCGGGTCAGAAACGTATCATTGAGGGCAAGGATGGCCGCCGCTTCCGCCGTATCGTGGGAACCGCCCGCAAAGAGATCATCCAGCTGCTTGGTCAAAACGTCTATCTTGACCTGCGTATCAAGGTGTTGAAGAACTGGCAGTCGGACCCGAAGGCGCTGGGCCGCCTGGGCTTCTAAATGCGGGAAAATTTCCGCGACCGCGCCCTTGTCATCCGCACGTATGATTTCGGGGAAGCGGACCGCATCATCGTGCTCCTCACCCGCAATCATGGGCTCGTGCGGGGCGTCGCCAAGGGCGTGCGCCGAGCCAAGTCGCGTTTTGGCTCGCGCTTGCAGCTCTTTGTCAACCTCGATGTGCAGCTCTATCCCGGCCGCAACCTGTACACCATCTCCCAGGCGGATACCGTGGATTATTTCGGCGCGCGCATCATCGAGGACTATGACCGCTACACCGCGGCCTGCGCGGCCCTCGAATCAGCCGAGCGCCTCGCCGCCGCAGATGCCCCCGGGGACCCCTATCTCTACGAAGCGTGCGTGAAGGTCCTTGACCAACTCCAGCACGGCGATCCGCTTGTGCTTCTCGATTCCTTCCTCCTCCAAGCCATGTCCCACGCCGGCTGGGCGCCCAGCTTGTTCGACTGTGCGCAATGCCAGCGCCCCGGCCCTCACCATGCCTTCCACCCGGCCGTCGGCGGGGCCGCCTGCCACCAATGCCGCCCGCCCGGGGCAGCCGAGGTGGACCCGGAAACCCTGCACCACATGTGGCTCATTGCCCACGGTCACCCGAGTCAGCCCACGCACGCCCAAGCCCAGGAGGCACACCGGCTCACCCGCGCTCACCTGCAGTGGCATCTTGAGCGAAGCGTTGGCGCGCTGGGGATCATGGAACAGTAGACTGTAGGGCGTGATTACGCCAGACCCGAACCGAGTCCTCCATCCGCCCGCTATCCCGCAGGAGTTCCTGCCGCGCCACATCGCGCTGGTCATGGACGGTAACGGCCGCTGGGCGGAGGAGCGCGGTATGAAGCGCACTGAAGGCCACCGTAGGGGAGAGGCCGTGCTTCTCGACGTCGTCGATGCCTGCCTCGCCCTCGGCGTTCCCTACCTTTCGGCGTATGCCTTCTCCACGGAGAACTGGCGCCGCAGCGCCGAGGAGGTGCGCTTCCTCATGGGCTTTAACCGCGACGTGCTGCGCCGCCAGCGGCACTGGCTCAATGAAAAGGGAGTGCGCGTGGTGTGGGCCGGCCGTCGCCCGCGCCTGTGGCGCTCGGTCATCAAGGAGCTCGAGGCTGCCGAGGAGCTCACCAAAGACAACACCAAGATGACGCTGGTGATGTGCGTGAACTACGGTGGGCGCGCCGAGCTTGTCGACGGCATCCGCGTCCTCGCCGAGCAGGTCTCCCGCGGCGAGCTTGATCCGCGCAGCATCACCGAGAAGACGGTGAGCTCAGTGATGTATGACCCCGATATGCCGGACGTGGATTTGTTCCTGCGCCCCTCGGGAGAGAAGCGCACCTCCAACTTCCTGCTCTGGCAGTCGGCTTACGCAGAGATGATTTATCAGGACAAGCTCTTCCCGGACTTCACTCCGGAGGATCTGTTTGCCGCGGTGGAAGAGTACGCGCGACGTGATCGCCGCTTCGGCGGAGTGAAATAGCGAGGCGTGACCGCCGCTTTGGGCGGCGTCACATAGCGCGCGGTTGTAGGTGGCGTGCCCGTGGGCACGCCCGGCAGCGTTATTTTTTAGGCGCGGCAGTCGGCGCAGATGCCGAAGATTTCGGCATCGTGCCCGGTGAGCTCGAAGCCATGCTCCTTGGCTACCGAGGAGGCCCACTCCTCGATCGGGCCGCCGTCGATTTCCTCGGTACGGCCACACTTGGTGCACACCAGGTGGTGGTGATGGGCATCGGTATCGCAGTGGCGATAGAGAGTTTCGCCGGATGGCATGTGGAGTGCGTCGACTGCATCGATCTCAGACAGAGATTGCAAGGTGCGGTAGACCGTGGTGAGGCCGACCTTTTGGTCGCCTTCAATGAGTGCCTGGTGAATGTCCTTAGCGGATGCGAACTTGTCGAGCTTCCGGAGGACTTCGACCACGGCGGTGCGCTGACGAGTGTTACGCGCACCGAGCTTGGGGATGCTGTCGTGGATGGCCATGGTGTTCAGCTTATCAATACACTTTCACTAAGGGGGTTTAGGTGGTGGCCTGGGCGGCGTCGGCAAGCAGCGGCAGCACCTTCGGGGCCGCCAACGTGTAGCGCACCTCGCGGCCGGAACGCTCGCTGTCTACGATGTTCGCGCGCTTGAGAACGCGCAGGTGCTGGCTAATGAGAGGCTGGGATTTGCCCGTAGCGGAGACGAGTTCGTGGACGTAGTGATCACGCTCAGCGAGACGCTGAATGATATCGATGCGCAGTGGTGAATCTAAAGCGCTGATTACCGTTGCGGCGGCGGTGATATCAAAGGAGAGAGGGGCCAATTGGGTGGTGCTCACGCGGTTCACCTTCAGTCGTATCTATAGAGGTAGAGATAATTAGAGATATAGATACTATAGCCTAGAAATACGCCGATGTGTATAAAATGCACCACACTTTCGGGGTGACGGCGCGTTGCGGGAAGGCGCGCGCTAGACTTGTCCGCATTGCAAAAGACTGTCCCCTACCAGAGGAGTCACATTTACCATGGCATCCGTCATTGATACCGTCGTCAGCCTGTGCAAGCGCCGCGGCTTGGTCTACCAGGCAGGTGAAATTTATGGCGGTTCCCGCTCTGCGTGGGACTACGGCCCGCTTGGCGTTGAACTGAAGGAAAACATCAAGCGCCAGTGGTGGCGCCACATGGTGCAGTCGCGCGACGACGTCGTGGGTGTTGACACCTCCGTGATTCAGCCCCGTCAGGTGTGGGTGTCCTCCGGCCACGTCGAGGTCTTTACCGATCCGCTCGTTGAATCCCGCCACACTGGTAAGCGCTACCGCGCTGATCACCTCATTGAGGCCTACGAGGAGAAGCACGGTCACGAGCCGGAGAACGGCCTGGCGGACATTAATGACCCGGAGACCGGCCAGCCCGGTGACTGGACCGAGCCGAAAGCCTTCTCCGGACTGCTCAAGACCTTCCTCGGCCCGGTTGATGACGAGCAGGGCCTGCACTACCTGCGCCCGGAGACCGCCCAGGGCATCTTCGTCAACTTCAAGAATGTCATGACATCTGCGCGTGTGAAGCCGCCGTTCGGGATCGCGAACATCGGTAAGTCCTTCCGCAACGAGATCACCCCCGGTAACTTCATCTTCCGTACGCGTGAGTTCGAGCAGATGGAGATGGAGTTCTTCGTCAAGCCGGGCGAGGACGAAGAGTGGCACCAGTACTGGATCGATGACCGCTACAACTGGTACATCGACCTCGGTATCAAGGAAGAGAACCTGCGCCTCTACGAGCACCCGCAGGAGAAGCTTTCCCACTACTCCAAGCGCACCGTGGACGTGGAGTACGCCTACAACTTCAAGGGCTCTAAGTGGGGCGAGCTGGAAGGCGTGGCCAACCGAACCGACTATGACCTGTCTGTGCATGCGAAGGGCTCCGGCGAGGACCTGTCCTACTTTGACCAGGAGTCCGGCGAGCGCTGGACCCCGTACGTCATCGAGCCGGCCGCTGGTCTTGGCCGCGCCATGATGGCCTTCCTCATCGATGCCTACGACGAGGAAGAAGCCCCGAACGCTAAGGGCGGTACCGATAAGCGCGTGGTCCTGCGCCTTGACCGCCGCCTCGCCCCGGTCAAGGTGGCTGTGCTGCCGCTGTCCAAGAAGGAAGAGCTGTCCACCCCGGCCCGTGAACTCGCTAACAAGCTGCGCGCGAACTGGAACGTGGAGTTCGACACCTCCGGTGCCATCGGCCGCCGCTACCGCCGCCAGGACGAGATTGGTACGCCGTTCTGCGTGACCTATGACTTCGACACCCTCGAGGACAACGCGGTCACCGTCCGTGAGCGTGACTCCATGGAGCAGGAGCGCGTCAAGCTCGATGAGCTTGAGGCATACCTGGCCACCCGCCTGATCGGCTGCTAATGCACTACACCAGCTGGGATCGCAGCGACAGCAAGAACTCGGTCCTCCTCGTGGAGGAGGGGCCGGGGTCGCTGGGTATGTTCCAGGAGCGCTCGGCCGACGTGGAAGGTGATCACTGGCGTCTCGACGTCACTGATTTGGGTGCTTCCATCACGCTGACTGACGACCGCGTCTACCGCCTCGCCGGCAACCCCAAACGCGATAAGCGCTTGGAGGCCTCGCTGGATGGTCGCACCTTTGCCTTCATCAACGAGGCTGGCGGTGACTGGATCGTGGAGGACAGCTCGGGCGTCAAGGTTGCCCAGTTCTCCTCCAAGAACTCGGGAGTGCGCAAGGCCATCCTCGAGTTCGAAGGAGAGCACAGTGATGACTCCGGTGACCTCGATGATTGGGAAATCGCTGGTCTGAGCTGGTTCACGCGGGTCATCCTTGAAGCGCGCACGCAGCGCACCGCCATCCCGATCATCGTGACGTTGCTGCTGCTGTCCCTCGTCGCCGTCGTCACGGTGTTGATGTAAATGCAGCGCTGGATGTGGCGCGATGGCGTGCTGGTCAACGCCGCGGACGAGGTCATTGCCCGCGTGAATCCGACGGGCCTGCTGCTGCCCGGATCGGGCACCACGATCGCATTCGAGCATGTCCCAGGAGCCCGCCGTTTTAGCGTGCGTGGCCCTGTCTTTTCGGCTGAGCAGGCCAGCTTCACGGTGAATAAGCTGCGCGCAGTCTGCGAAGGACGTGAATATCTGCTCGAGCGCACGAACCCTTTCCGGCGCGAGCGTCGCATCCTCGACGCGTCCGGCATCGAAGTCGCCCGTACCTCTCCCCGCGGTCGCGACCTTGAGGTTGCCGTGGGCGAGCTGCCCCTGCCGGACGCCGCCTTTACCAGCTACTGCTGCCTGCTTATCGACGGCCCCACCCGCCCCCTGCGCACCTAGCTCACCTCCGCTATCGAACGGACCTGGTCGTTTGGTCCCTCTACCCTGGTCCCTTATTAGTGCACAGGGACCATGTGTTGGCTGATTTCGCGCGATAAGTGGTCCCTTTACGGTGCCAAGGGACCAAACTACAGGGACCAAACTGAAGGGACCTTCCGCAGTCCACCGTCCTATCGGTAGGGGGTGCCACCTGGCATCGGTAAGGGGTTTACCACCCCGCATCGGTAGGGGGTGCGGATTTCCTGTGCGGTTGTCGTACACGGGGGGTCGAGTCAGAAGGCATTAGTCATAAGGTTTCTTTGCCCCCAAACAAACCATCTACAGGCCTCCATTTGGTTTGTTTGACCCCAAGTAAACCTTCTGAGCTAAACCATGTGAGTAGAGCCGTATGACTCGAACCATGTGCATGAAGGAAAGGCTCAGCCGACCGTTGAGGCGGCATAAGGCGTTTTCAGCTGTGAAAACGCCGCCGAGCAGATGCCTTGCGTGAGACGCCAGCGAAGGCCGGGGGCGGCTAGAAGGAGCCGCCGCGGAAGCCACCGCCACCGCCGCCGCTGAATCCTCCGCCTCCGAAGCCGCCACCGCCAAAGCCGCCGCCGAAGCCACCGCCGTGGCCGTGGGAGCCGCCGCCAAGGACCTGTCCCAAAACCATGCCGGTGAGGATGTTGCCCGCGGCGTCGCTGGCTTGGCGGCGCTGCTGCTGGCGGCGGTAGGCATCCAGATCGCTCTTGGCGCGGTTGAGCGAGGTCTGGGCAGCTGCGGCAGCATCGCGGGAGAATGTGAGGGCCGCGCGCAGGTCCGTGGAGGCGGCGCTCTGGGCTTGGGCGTGGAGGCGGGTGGCATCAGCCAGAGCCACGCGCGCTTCAGAACCGATGACGCGCCCGCGGGAGGAGAGCAGGTCCTCAGCTGCCTGGATGGAGGATTCCGCGGAAGCCATCTGCTGGCGGTAAAGGGAGAGCTGGCGCTCACGAGTGGAATTGGTCTCGCGGACGGTGTCGAGTTGCTCGTCGAGTTTGGTATCGATTGCCGTCAGGGCGGTGTACTGGCCCAGCGGGTCAGCCTGACCGTTGCTGCGAGCCTGGTCTACGGCGGCTCGCGCCGTGGAGAGCAAGTCCTCCAGCGCGGACCAATCGGCAGGCGAGCCCTGGGCCTTGCCCTGTTGTTCCAGCTGATGGGCTTCGGTGATTTCTCCCTCGACTTCCTCGATGAGAGCCGGCAGGTTGGCCTTGGCCGAGGAAATGGAGTTCTCGGCATTTTCCACGCCGGTGAGCAGGCGGTCGGAGACCTCGAGCGCATGCTCGGCATCGCGGATAATACCCACGAGAGGGCCCTGCTGGCCGGCCGGCTTGGACTGAAGTTCGCGGCCGCGGTCGAGGAGCTTCTCGGCCTCGGTGAGGGAGACCTCCGCCATCTCTGGGTTATCCGCGATGGAGGACAGCGCCTCCTCGGAGTAGGACCCACTGAGGGAGGACAACAGGGTGCGGGATTGCGGCAGACGGCCGCGCAGGTCCACCGTGCGGCGGGTAAGTTCATCCAGCTTGGAGCCGGCATTGATGAGCAGGTCACGCATGTGCGCGAAGTCCGCTGCCTGCTCGTCCAGTGCATCGTCGGCCTGACCACAGGAGGAAATGATCTGCACCAGCATCTGGCGGCGCTCGGCAGTGGACTTAGGGAGATTGTCGTTGAGCTGCTGCTGCAGCTGGAAGGCCTTCTGCAAGGTCAGCGTGGAGTGATTCATGGCCTTCGTGAAGGGGCGGGTGCGCTCCGGGCCGAACTCGGCCACAGCGATGTCGAGCTCTTCCTTGCCGCGGCGAATGGACTCGTCAGTGGAGACCAGCTCTTCCTGCGCCAGCTGGGAGAGCGTCGCCATATCCAGCCGGTCCAGCTGTGAGGTATTACCCGGCTCAATCTGGCGAGCGGACTCCAGAGAGGCCGCGGAGTCCTTCTTGGTCTTGCGCCGGCTTGCCGCCGCGATGCCGCCACCGGCCAGCACCAGGGCACCTGCGCCGCCAGCCAACCAGAGGCCGCCGGAGCCATCCGAGGAACCCGCGGAATCAGCAGACCCCGAAGAGCCGGAGCCGGAGGAGCCGGAGGAACCTGCGGAACCGGTTGCGGCAGCGTCGACAAGCGCGAGGGCAGAGGGGCCGTACTGGTGACCGTCGACAAGCTTCGCGTATGCCGCGTCATACATGACATCGAGGCGCCCGCGGGGCCAGTCATTACCGGTCTGCACGCCGACGGTGGAATCATCCACACCCACCACATAGGCCGCGGAGTTCGGGCCCTTGGCCTTCACAATGCCGTTGGCGTAGCTCTCCGCGCCCTCCGGCAGGGAGGAGGCAAAGACCACGAAAATCACCACGTGGTGCTCCTGTTGCAGAGCCACAATCTTGTCCTCCAACTCGGACTTCTCCGAGCTGGAGAGCACCCCGGCCTCATCCGTCACTTTGTCCTTGAGGGCGGACGCCTCGGGGGCGGCGACAATTAATTCCGCGGCCACAGCAGGGCCGGCAGTGGCGCAACCCAGCACGAGGGCGGCGAGGGCGGCGCGGCCGATACGAGCAGCAATAGTCATGCGCACCACGATACCTTCCCGACGCTAAGCTAGTAAGGCAGTGAAGTACGTCATTGTTTTAGGAGCCGCGCAATACGACGGCCGCCCCTCCCGCATCCTCGCCGGCCGCGTGCGCTACGCCGCCGAGCACGCCGCCGCACACAACCTGCCCATCGTCACCGTTGGTGGGAACTTACCCGGCGATAGGTTCACCGAGGCCGGCGTGGCCAAGCGCCTGCTGGAGAATACAGCCCTCGACGTCACCGCCGTGGAGGAAGGCCTGGATACCCGCAGCTCGCTGGCCGCTGTGCGTGAGAAGCTGGGCGTCACCGAGGCCGTCATCATCACCGATCCGCTCCACCGCCTGCGCACCTTCCTCATCGCCCGCCAAGAGGGGATACGCGCCACGGTTCTGGGAACGCCCTACTATCCATCCCCGCGGTTCTCCATTCCGTGGTGGCGCTACCTCGCGCACGAGACCGGCGGGCTGATCTACCTCGGGCTGCGCACCGCAGTAGGGGAGAAGCGCTCGGCCGGATTGCGCACGGCCTTCTACCGCATCGAGCGCATCATCCGCCCCAACCAGGCACTGCGCCACAGCGTTATTGACGCGAGGCAGCCCTAGCAGGGCGACGACACCGCCTAAACTAAACCCCTGTGAGCTACAACTATTCCGCCGATGACGTTGCCCGCCTCGCCACCGAGACCCCAAAGGGATCGGCCTACCGCGAGACCGAAGAGCATCGCGGCGCTTTCTCCCGGGACCGCGCCCGCGTTCTACACTCCGCGGCCCTGCGCCGCTTGGCGGATAAAACACAGGTCGTCGGCCCCCGCGATGGTGATACCCCGCGCACCCGCCTGACCCACTCTTTGGAGGTCAGCCAAATCGCGCGCAGCATCGGCGCCGGCCTCGGCCTCGATCCTGACCTGTGTGACATGGCTGGGCTTACCCATGACATCGGCCACCCGCCCTACGGTCACAACGGCGAAAACGCCCTCAATGAGGTCGCCCTCGGCGGCTTCGAAGGCAATGCCCAGACTCTGCGCATCCTCACCAAATTGGAACCCAAGGTAGTACTCGATACCCCGGCGGGCCCGCACAGCTATGGCCTCAACCTCACCCGCGCCGCGCTCGACGCCGCCTGCAAGTATCCCTGGACCAAGACCAACCCGGATGGCACCACCAACCGCAAATATGGCGCCTATGACGAGGACGTCGACGTGCTCGAGTGGCTCCGCCAAGGCCACTCGGACCAGCGCAAGTCCATGGAAGCCCAAGTTATGGACTGGTCCGATGACATCGCCTACTCGGTCCATGACGTGGAAGACGGCATCATTTCGCGCCGCATTTCGCTCAGCGTTCTCTGGGACCTTGTCGAGCTTGCGCACCTTGCGGACAAGGGCGCGAAGGCTTTCGGCGGCACCGCCGACGAGCTGCTGGAAGCCGCGGACCGGCTGCGCCAGCTGGATGTCATCAACGTAATCGGCAATTTTGGCTACACCCTCACCGACTACGCAAATCTGAAAAAGATGACCTCGGAACTGGTTGGCCGCTACGTCGGCGCCACCGTGTCCGCCACGCAGGAAGCCAATAATGGCCCGCTCGGACGTATGAACGGTGACCTTCATGTCCCGCCGGGTGCCGTCGCCGAGGTGACCCTGCTCAAGACCATTGCCGTTCTCTACGTCATGGATGAGCCCGCCCACCTGGCGCGCCAGGATCGCCAGCGCGAGCGCATCTTCCGCGTCTATGACTACCTCGTGGCCGGAGCCCCCGGTTCCCTCGATGCCACCTTCGCCCTGTGGTGGCGCCAGGCCGAGACCGATCTCGAGCGTGATCGCGCCGTCATTGACCAGATTGCCTCCATGACGGAATCCCGCCTGGAGCGCTTAGCCCAGCGCAGTGCCGAGCTGTTCGGTTTTCTGAGCTAAAAGCCCCTAGCGCACCAGCGCCACGCCCTGGTCCTCCAGCACCAGAGAAATCCGCGACAACTCCTCCTGCTCCAGCTCCATGTCCGCGGCGATGATCGCCTGGATGCGCTGCTCGCGCAGGAAATCCGCCAAGTCATCGAGGTTGCGCGGCGCTCCGGCTGCGTTGTCGCGCAGACGGCCAAGCGCCCCAAAGAAGTCCTCGCGGGTGCGGATGGTTTCGGTGATGAGAATGCGGTCCATGTTCTCACAAATCCTTCAACTCTTCAGGCCTACTCAGCGTCCGGAATCGTACAGAAGCTCTCATAGTGGTCATCGGTGTAGTACCAGACATCCGGGTCGGTTTCGCTGCCGCCACCAGTGACAATGCGCTTGGCACCGCGGTGGCCAAGCCCTGGTGTTTCCACGGTGTATTCGCGGTAATAATCGCGTCCCTGCTGCGGCAGCACGCCCTCGTAATTGCCAAAGCGGGCGTTGTCATTGTCCGGATAGTCATAGGGCCCGCCGGCCAGGATGTCCTGCGCGGTCTCCTCGGCCTGCTCGGGCAGGGTGTCCATGGCGCAGGTGGGCAGGTCACCATCGTCGGAGCTGTGCTTGTCGACGTCCCCCCGATCCCCCGACCCTGCCTTTCCCGAGGTCTCTGGCGCCTCAGAGGGCGGGCCGGATTGTGCACCACCGTCGCTACCTCCATTACCAAGGTCGATGCCGAAGTAGCCTGCCACGAGTACAAGCAGTGCACCGCCGATGAGAGCCGGAAGTGATTTTTTGGAGGGAGAGGACTGAGCCATGACCACCATCATTGCAGGTGTAGGGCCGAAAATGAAATCCCGTCCGCGCGTACTGTTTGGCGCGAGTGGCTAGTCCTCAAGGTCTATGGCTCCGTGTCCCGCGCGCGGGGTAGTCTGTACCCATGGCACGAGGCAGAATTCCGGACAGCGACATTCAAGCTATCCGTGAACGCGCGCCTATTGAAGAAATTGTGGGCGAATACGTCCAACTCAAGCCCGCCGGCTATGACTCCCTCAAGGGCTTAAGTCCCTTCAAGGATGAGAAGACCCCGTCCTTCCACGTGCGCCCGCAGCGCGGCTACTATCACTGCTTCTCCACCGGCAAGGGCGGAGATGTCTACAGCTTCCTCATGGAAATGGAGCAGGTCTCCTTCCCCGAGGCCGTGGAGGCGGTAGCCCAGAAGATTGGCTACCACATCAATTACCAGGGTGGATCCACCGGAGCGCGCGATGAAAAGCCGGGCACCCGCCAGCGCCTCATCGCCGCCAACAAGGCCGCCCACGAGTTCTATCGCCAGCAGCTGGAGACCCCGCAGGCAGCCGCCGGCCGCGAGTTCCTCCTGGACCGTGGCTTCTCCAAAGAGATTATTTATGACTTCGAGTGCGGCTATGCGCCCGAGGGTTGGGACACCGCCACCAAGCACCTGCTGCGCATGGGCTTTTCCTTTGAGGAGCTGGAGGCCGCCGGCATTTCTAAGATGGGCAAGCGCGGTCCCATCGACCGTTTCCACCGGCGCCTGCTATGGCCCATCAAGGATCTTTCCGGCAATGTCATCGGCTTTGGCGCCCGCAAGCTTTTCGACGATGACAAGCTGGGCAAGTACATGAACACCCCCGAAACCATGCTCTACCGCAAGTCCAAGGTGCTCTTCGGCCTCGACCTGGCCAAGCGCAACATCGCGGAGCAGCACCAGGCCGTGGTGGTGGAGGGCTACACGGACGTCATGGCCATGTATGCCGCCGGCGTCAAGACCGCCGTGGCCTCGTGTGGCACCGCCTTCGGTGGCGATCACCTGCAAGTCCTGCGCCGCCTCATGCTCGATGATTCTTATTTCCATGGCGAGCTCATCTACACCTTCGACGGTGATGAGGCCGGTCAGAAGGCCGCCATGCG
Source organism: Corynebacterium sp. HMSC05E07 (assembly GCF_001807225.1). NCBI lineage: Bacteria > Bacillati > Actinomycetota > Actinomycetes > Mycobacteriales > Corynebacteriaceae > Corynebacterium > Corynebacterium sp. HMSC05E07. The sequence goes on along the minus strand of NZ_KV788281.1, from coordinate 8,132 downwards.
CGCTTTTGAGGGCGAGCAGAAGTTCACGGGCCAGTCCTTTGTCTCCGTGGCCCCGGATGGCATGGACCCCTGCGATCTGCGCCTCGAGCGCGGCGATGCCGCTGTGCGTGACCTCGTGGCGGACCGCATCCCCATGTTTGAGTTCGTCATCCGCTCGGTCATTTCTGACTTCAGTATCGACTCCGCCGAAGGCCGCCTCCAAGCCCTGCGCCGCGCAGTGCCGGTCGTGGCCCAGATTCGTGATGCCCCCTTGCAGCGAGAATACGCCCGCCGCCTCGCCGGCTGGGTAGGTTGGCCGGACCCGGAGGAAGTCCTCCACCAAGTCCGCCAGGAGGCTCGCAAGCCCAAGAAACAGGAGCGCCCGCGCTTTGCCAGCTTGGAGGAAACGTCTTCAGCGCCCGCGCAGGCTAACACCCCCGTCATGCACATCCCCGGTCCGCGCGAGCCGCACCTGTGGCCCCAACGCGAGGCCCTCAAGCTGGCCCTGCAATACCCGCAGATTGCCGGCAGCTACTTCGATGGCATTACGGAGGACGCCTACTCCAACGAGGCCTACCGCACCGTACGCCAAGCCATCTCCACCCTCGGTGGCGTGACCGCAGGTGCCTCCATGCCCGGCGTGGAGTGGCTGGCCGCCGTGGCAGGGGAGATGCTAGACCTCACCGCCCGCAACTTCGTTTCTGAGCTCGCCGTCGAGCCCATCAAGCTGGGGGAGACCGGCAACCCCGACACGGACCTTGAGGCTTACGCCGATTCGGTTCTCTCGCGCCTCCAGGAGGCCCGCGTGGGCGACCAAGTAGCCCAACTCAAAGCCCAACTCGGCCGCATGCGCCCCTCCGATGACGAAGAGGCCTATAACTCGCTCTTCGCGGACCTCGTCGCCCTCGAGCAAGCCCGCCGCGAGCTCAATGACCGCGCTTTCCGCGGCGTGCGTTAGGTAGCACTACGTGCTCATCCGTCCGCCCTCGCGCACGCGATAAGCGTGCGCGTTAATCCTCGTCCGGCTCGTAAATGCGGTCCGCTTGTACCCCATCTGTGGCGCCCTTGGTGCCGCGCTTGCCGCGGTTTCCCTTGTTGTAATCCTTGAGCTCGCGCATGCGCGGATCCGGGTCTAGACGGTTGGCCACGGCCTTGCGGGCGGACTTCACCGCAGACTTGGTCACGGGGGAGTTCACGGCCTTTTCGTAGGCGCCCTTAATTTGGTGGTAACGCTTGCGCCCTGCCTTGGTTCCAAAGACGTATCCGGCGGCGGCACCCACAACAAATTGGATCATTGGAAACTAGTCATCCCCTTCTTCAGCCGGCCTTAAGGGCCGACGATGGCGTTCACAACAGCATTCACAGTACGTGGTTCACGGTATACGTGCGGGCGGTGCCGCACGCACGTTCCATGCACGTACACGATTGACACACAGCCTACCTGCCTGACGGCGCAGGGGGTAGGGATCAATGGGGACTGGGGAATAGATGTGGCCGAAGGACTTCACATGCGGCCTGCGTCACGTTAGGTTAAAAGTGTGGAGACTTCGAAGAGAACGTATGCGGCATCCGCAGCCGTGGCTATGGCTGCGCTACTGACCGCCAGCCTGGGCCCTGTTGAGACCCGCGCGGCCTCCTCTGAGGAAACTCGAGAGGTCAGTGCCGCCGAGGACTAACCCCTGCCGTTCGTGAGCCACCGGCGTTAACCTCCCCGTCATTCCGTGGACATCTGCGTGGTGTAAGAACATCCTTATGCCTACACACTCCCGCGCGTTGGCGGCCCCACTTGCCGCCCTGCTGCTGGCCACGTCTGCTCAGCCCGCCGCCCAGGCAGCCGACCTGCCTTTCACCGTCCCCGCACTGATGGATCCGATGACGGGCTCGAGCACCGGTGAGAAACCTGCGCTCCACCACGGCGCCCCCACGCCCCGCCCCTTTACCCCGGACTACCTCGTGGGATTTCCCTCCGATGTCTCGTCCTATCAGTACGGCGTGTACTGGGAGGTGGTGCGGCTTTACGACGACGTGAAGGCCAACCCCGCCGTCATGGCCGCGGACCTGGACAAGGCGGTGGCTATCAATAACGCCGCGGCCCACGACGCTACCCTCATCGCCCGTGCGCAACGCGACGCCGTCGCTGATACCGACGGCGTCATGGTCGCCGTGTCGGAGGCCATGGGCCCCGAACTCGGCCGTGCCTTCCGCGACGCCCTGGCAGAGCACCGCCTTCCTAAAACCGAATACCTCTTGGGCAACGGCTACTTAGCGCGCGCGGGTGGATTGGCTAGTTCCACGTTTGCGGAGAAGTACTACTTCAAGGCCCAGCGCCCCTTTCAGCAGGCCCCGGATCGCATCATCCGCTACAACGACGGTGTGCGGAACTACTACCTGGATTCCCCGGCCTTCCCCTCCGGGCACACCAACCAGGCTGTGTGGGTTACCACGCTGCTGGCCACCATGCTCCCGGAGGTTGGCCCACAGCTGGCCCTGCGCGGCGCTGAGGCCGGCAACCACCGTGTGGTCATGGGCGTGCATTCACCCCTCGATGTCATCGGCGGCCGCATGACCGGCTTGGCCGCTGCCGCCGACCGCCTCAACGATCCCCGCATGCGCGATGCCCTCCACCAGGCCGAGGCTGAAATCCGCGCTGAGATCCAGTGGCGCACCGGCAAGGACATCGCCACCCTTGTGGCGGAGCAGAACGCTGCCGGCACCAGCTACTCCACGACTCAGCACGCCGCCGAGCGCTACGCCAACTTCGCCGATTACGGCCTGCCCACCGTCTATCACCCGGATGCCCCCATGATCGTGCCCAAGGCCGCACCCGTCCTCCTCGAGGCCGCCCACCCCAACCTCAACTACGAACAGCGCGCCGAGGTCCTCCGCCAGACTGCCGCGAAGCCTGGCACCCCACTGGACTGGCAGGGCAGCTCCGGCTCGTGGCAGCGCATTAACCTGGTGAAGGCGTTGGCTGCGCAGGTGCGTGTTCACCCCGATGGGTCAATAAGCGTAGTCTCGCCATAGCTGCGCTTAGCCACGCATGCTTCCTTTTCCTATTCCCCCATATGGAAGAATTGGTGTGTCTCCATTTCTTTTACACCAAGGAGAACGATGTCTCGTCCTAAAATCATGACTATTTATGGCACCCGCCCCGAGGCGATCAAGGTTGCCCCCATCATCACTGCCTTGGACAGGGACGAGCGCTTCGAATCCATCGCTGTCTCCACCGGTCAACACCGTGAGATGCTCGAGCAGGTCAACACCATGTTCGGCATCGAACCGAAACTAGATCTCCATCTGATGGTTCCCGGTCAGGGCCTGAACCAGATCGTGTCCCGTGCTCTAGTGGGCTTGGATGAAATCATCGATGCCGAGAAACCAGATGTGATCATTGCCCAAGGTGATACTTCGACGGCAATGGCTGCGGCTCTTGCAGGTTTCCACCGCGGCGTGAAAATCGTGCACCTCGAAGCAGGTCTGCGCACCGGCGATATCGATTCACCATTCCCCGAAGAGGCGAACCGGAAGATTATCAGCCAGGTGGCGAAACTACACCTCGCACCCACGGAAGGGTCGATGGAGAATCTGCGCCGCGAAAACGTTCGCTCCAAGGATATTGCGGTCACGGGCAACACTGTTATCGACGCACTCCTCGAAGCTGCGAGCTGGAACACCGAGTTTGAAGACCCAGCACTCCAGGAAGCCACAGCATCCGACAAGCGCCTTGTCGTCGTTACCACCCATCGCCGTGAGAACCTTGAAGCGATGAAGGAAATCGGTGGCGCAGTCAAGGATTTGGCTGAGGCCTACCCAGACATCAACTTTGCGCTCCCACTGCACCTTAACCCCAAGGTCCGCGACGCCGTGTTGCCAGAGGTTGAGGCTTTAGCCAACGTCATCATCACGGATCCGCTGCCGTATGACCAGTTCACTAAGCTGCAAGATCGTGCGACCATCATCCTCACGGACTCGGGCGGCGTTCAGGAAGAAGCCCCGGCACTGGGCAAGCCGGTTCTGGTCATGCGCCAGAACACTGAGCGCCCCGAGGCCGTTGTCGCCGGCACCGTGAAGCTCGTAGGCACCAACCGCAGCCTCATCGTTGCGGAGGCGAAGCTGCTGCTCGACGATGCCGCGGCCTACGACGCCATGGCCAATGCCGTCAACCCCTACGGTGACGGCAAGGGTGCAGCGCGTGCTGTGGCAGCCATTGCTGAGCTTCTTGGAGTAGGCGAGCGCCTGCCCGATTTCGCACCAGAGCTCGAGGGCTAATCCGCCGCAGGTGCGGGTTCACACTTCGTTCTCCCGCACTCCATAGCGTGACCCGATATAAAATAGAGGTATGGAATCACGCGACATCAAGTGCACAAACTCCCAGCGCATCACCGCCTCGCAAGTGTTGGCGGATGCCATGTCGGTGGGCCAACTCAGCGTCACCGAGTTCGAGGAACGCTCACAGCAGTGTTCCGATGCGACAACGCGTGGTGAGCTGGTCGACCTCGTTTCTGACGTGCTCGAGGACCCCGAGCAAGTTCTTTTCGGGAGCCACGAGCTTGCGGAGCAGCGCCCCCACGAGCTCAGCGGCGTGAACTCGAACAAAGAGATAGCGCCTATTGTTGAACGCGTCTTGGCTCAAGTCGAACCAGGCGTGCACGGCGCCCAGGCCCTTTCAGTCGGAATCTTTGGTGGTACCACGGTCCGTGGCACGCCCATAGCGTCTCACCACACCACGGTCGGCATGTTCGGCGGCACAGACATTGACCTGCGCGGTGCAGCACTCCAAGAGCATGTCACGACTATTAAGGCGGTCGGCATTTGCGGAGGCGTCGATGTCTGGGTTCCTGAAGGCTTCCGCGTCCGCGTGAGCGGTGTCGGACTATTCGGCGGCCACGACATCAAGATCGAGGACGGCGCCGTTGACCCCGCAGACCTCCCTGCCAGCGCCCCAGAAATTGTCGTGAACTGCTTCAGCCTCTTTGGTGGGGTAGATGTGCACGTGGTGAAGCGCTAGCAACAAAATACAAGCCAGTCCCATCAACTCGTAAGGATCAATGGGACTGGCTAATTCCGCAGCATCTAACTCCGCGGTTTAAAAGGGCAAGTGGATTCCATACTTGTTGAGGATGCTCTTAATCTGCTCTGCGTTAGCAGCAGCGGCACTAACAGCGATTGCTAGTGCGCCGATGACCGCAGCGACAACGCCCCACACCTCGGTCTTGGAAGACAAAGCACCAGACGGTGACGGCTCCGGGTTGTCATGATTCTTATCTCCCTTGAGACGGGCCTTGGAGTGATCCGACGTTGAGCCAAGTGGCAGACACTCGGAAAGCTCATCGATGGTGTAGAACGTCGACTCCTCAGCAATGGGCTCACAACCGTCGTGGAAGGCGATTTCCTTCTCGTTGTACAGCATGCGCACGAGCGTCTCTCCGTGCTCGTTCTGGAAAGCATCCCACTGAATATTGGCACCCATCGGTGCTACTTTGTCACCACGCCAGTCGGAGTTCTCCCACGAATAAAGTTCATCAGCGGGGATACCCTTCTCAGAGTCAGGGAGTTTCAGCAAAGCTGCCAGAGGGATAATGGTTTCCGCATGGCCAAAGCGATACTCAGCAGCGATGTCACCGCCTTCGGCGCGATCCTTGACGCCTTGAATCATCTCCTTGAGCAGCGGCTCGTAGTTGTCGTAGGCGACCGTTTGGCCCTCGATTGCAGGTCCCTTCTGGTAGTAATCCTCTACGTCGAGGAGATATGCAAAGGTCGGGCCGCTGGCGTCATCCATGTACTGGTCAAAGATCCAACCTTCTGCCGGCGTATTCTCCTCATGGGCAAGAGCGGGGGCGATGATGTACAGGTTGTAGAACTGCAGGGCAGCGTCCACAATGCCCTCAACGGTCTTGTCTTCCTTCTTACGGCCGACGAAGCTAATGGAGCCGTCCTCGAGGCCCGCGATGAAGTCCTCGGTGAAAATCTTGTCTAGCAGGCTGCGCGCAGCAGTCTGTGATGCTGGCTTGGCATAAGCTTCCTGTACCTTGCTGTCGAGCGTCTCGGAGTCTTTCCATTCCGAGTACTTCTCATAGGAAGGGGCATTCTTATCCTTGTGCGCGTACATGAGGTCGGGCCGCGTCTCAATGGTGACGTGGCCATCCTCCATGCCATCGACAAGATTGTCTGACAACTGTGGATTTGCCGAAAGCCAGGACTTACCAAAGTTCCAGCCGGAGTCATTTGCGCGGTCTTCACCGGATGAAATGTACTTGACCTTAAGGTCGTCATTCTCGATGCGGTCCATCAATGCGGAGTTGCGCTGAGCATTGCGTTGCCCGATGCCCTGCAGTTCCTCACGGCCTACGACAGTGAGGTTGCCGTAGCCCGCTTCCTGGCCGGTGCCTCCCGCAAGCTCCTTGTTCACGGTGATCATGGCTTCAACCTGTGGGATGAGCTTTTCACCTAGTTCGGTGAGCTGGCCGTGCTCTTTAGCGTATTCCAACATCTGCTGTGCTAGGTCGTCGTATTTGAAGCTAGACAGGCCTCGGGAGCCATGGCGGTTCACAGTCGACGTGTAAATCTGATGGAAGCCGGCGGGTGCCTCAGCGTAGGCAGAACCCTGCGGCTGGTAGTGCTGCTTCGTGGAGTAGTAAGTCGTAGCTTCAGCAGCCAAAGCTGGAACCGGGGAAATAGCACAAGCAACAGCAGTGGCCATTGCGAGAGCACGAATGCGCATGAGAAAAATCCTTCGAGAGGTAGCGAACGGCGAGACAGGTACACCGTAGTACCGGAACCTTTCGTCGACGTGTCGGAAAGGTTAAGTGTGGGTTTAGGCCTAAGCCGGATACACGGGAAATCTGAAAACGAGGAAACCCCACCAGCCAACGAATGTAAGCTAGTGGGGTGTTTTATCTGCTCCTCCAACTGGGCTCGAACCAGTTTGTATATACTGGTTAACGAGCGTTTACGCTGGTAAACGCCTTAAGTTACGACACAAATAGCCAGAAACTGACGGATTGTAACAACATGTGGCCACCGGGTGGCCACGCGATCTGTCACTAGGAGGTAGACTCGCTATGCCAAACAAGAAGTCTCGATCCTTTGGAACGATTCGAGAACTCAAAAACGGTAGGTTCCAAGCGCGCTATAACGCGCCCTACTCCTCACGCTCTAATCGCGTGAGGATCTCAGCTCCCCAAAGCTTTCCTACGAGAGCTGCAGCCGATAGATGGCTTGCTAGCGAACAAGTGCTTATTGCCGACGGTAAGTGGACACATCCCAAAGAGCGTTTGGGTATCAAGCCCACAAAGAAGCTACCAACCTTGTATGACTATGCTCACACATGGATCTTTCAGCGCACGCGATCTGATGGCCAGCACTTAAAGATGCGCACTCGCGTGGAATACGAGCGCTATATCACCACCGGCAGGCTTGCCTGCTTTAAAGATGTCAGACTCAATGAGTTTACGTCGGCACAGATTCGCCAGTGGCATGCCGAATCCAGCAGGCAAGCTGCTACCCAAACAGCGCGAGTGTATGACTTTTTAAAGTCCGTGTTCAAAACCGCTGTTGAGGACGGTCTTGTTGAATCCAACCCGTGTAATGTTTCGGGCGGCTCAAAAGCTTCTAGTAAGCGTGAAATCGTCTTTCCAACCGACAAAGAAGTCGACGACATTATTGAACTCATCATCCCGCGCTATCGCGATATTGTGCGCATTGCGGCTAGTGGTGGCTTGCGTTACGGGGAAATCATTGCCCTTGAGCGCGAAGACATTGAGATTCTCTACGAGCTTGATGACACCGGTCAGCCTACTGACACCGTAGATGGCGTTATTATCCGCGTGACCAAAGAATGGACGCACTCATCAGCAGAAGGCTGGGTAAAAAGCCCGCCAAAAAGTGCTGCTGGTATTCGTGAGGTGTACATCTTTGGCAAAGATGCGCCCTTTATCGCTGCTAAAGCACTGGGCACCCCAGCAGGCAAGCGCTTGTGGTCGTCGCCGACGAAGCCGCACAATCCGCTTTCCTACCACACGCTTCGCCCGCATTGGGTCAAAGCGCGCAAGGCTATTGGCCAGCCAAGCCTGCGCTTTCACGACTTAAGACACTACGCAGGCACGCGCTATGCCCAAGAAAGCGGTGTTGCGACCGGCTATTTGGTAGCAGTG
>NZ_KV788280.1:0-1083 GCF_001807225.1 Corynebacterium sp. HMSC05E07 | reverse complement strand
TCCGGCGATTTCAGCCAGCGCCCGGGCGGTACGAGTGTTGTCGCCGGTGAGCATGCTCACTTCCACATCGTTGGCGCGCAGGGTCTGCAAGGCGTCGGGCACCTCGGGCCGCAGCTCGTCGCGGACGCCGATCGCCCCGGCGAGAGCGTCATCGACGGTGACAAGGACGCAGGTCTGGCCTTCGGATTCCATGCGCTCAACGTCTGCCTTCAGTGGCCCGGCGTCGATCCATCGGGGGCTGCCCACCAGCAGGCGTTGGCCTTCGACGGTGCCGCCGATGCCATGTCCGGCTTCCTCGCTGATGTCCAGGGCGGCGGGTGCTTCGGGCTCCGCTGCCGCGATCGCCGCGGCGAGGGGGTGCGTCGATTGCTGCTCAACTGCCGCCGCGAAAGTAAGCACCTGCGCCCGATTGAATCCGTCTGCCGGGACCACGCTGGTAACCTCGGGCTGGTTGCGGGTGAGGGTTCCGGTCTTGTCCACCGCTAGGTGACGGATGCCGCCGAGTCGCTCGAACGCTGCGCCGGACTTGATGACCACGCCGAACTGGCTGGCCGCGCCGATCGCGGCCACGACCGTCAGCGGCACGGAGATTGCCAGCGCGCACGGCGACGCTGCGACCAGGACCACCAGCGCACGGGTGATCCAAGTCTCTGGGTCGCCCAGCAGCGAGCCGATCACGCCGACTAGCACCGCCAGGATCATCACCCCGGGCACTAGGGGTTGGGCAATTCGGTCGGCGATCCGGGCGCGGTCGCCCTTTTCCGCCTGCGCCTGCTCGACGAGGTCGACGAGTGTGGTCAGCGAGTTGTCCGTTCCAGCTGCGGTCGTCTCTACTTCCAGCACACCGGCGGAGTTGATCGCACCCGCGGGCACCTCGTCGCCGGGTGCAACCTCCTCCGGAATGGATTCTCCGGTGATCGCTGAGGTGTCAAGGCTGGAGCGCCCGGACCGAATGATGCCGTCCGTGGCGATCCGCTCTCCGGGGCGCACGAGCATCAGTTCGCCAGCCACGAGGTCCTTCGCAGCGACCTTGACCGACGTGCCGTCGCGCAGCACCGTCGCGGTCTGCGGTACCAGCTTCAA
>NZ_KV788279.1:27306-27995 GCF_001807225.1 Corynebacterium sp. HMSC05E07 | reverse complement strand
CGCACTCTAAAACCGGAAGGGCCGCTTAAGGGATAGTTAAGGTTGAGTTTGAATAAACCCAGCTTTTTCAATTTGGGAAGTTTACCATTGCCAATCATTTCCCATGGCTTAACTGAAGAAAAAGCATAAGAAACGATTGGAGCAGCGGATTCACGTGAAATGCTTTTGATTGGAAATCGCTGAGCGAACGAAATCGCACGGAGTAGAACATTAAGCTCAGCGATGGCATAATCAAAAGCCAATGATTGAGAAGAAATGCCCCGCCCCACAGCATAATCCGACTTTCTAGAAAACCCTTGCTCTCCCAACTCAACCATCGCCTCGACTACCGTTTGAAAATTCTTTCGGTTCTCTTGCAAATGTTCGGCAGCGCGTGGAAGCTCTCCTGTACGGAGTGACGCCGCAAGCAGACTAGCCTCAACGCCCAAATGAGATGGCGCATCCACCGCTATATGATGAAAGACAAAGTGGATTCCATCAGGAGTAGGTTCAGGGTTATGCGTGTTCACACCCGAAATACCGGAAGGAAAACGCGTGAATGGATAACCATCTGGCACCGGAATCAAGACCTCTAAAGGAATGAAGAAATGAATTGTTGACTTCACTTTTTCGTTCTCCCAACCCCTGAGCCGGTGGTGCGCTAAATTTCATATTGACAAAAGTGCCCCGAGTTTTGTTCCTAGGCATTT
>NZ_KV788279.1:0-27286 GCF_001807225.1 Corynebacterium sp. HMSC05E07 | reverse complement strand
CATGACACCCACTCGAACGTCGCGATTTCTGCCTCGACAACATCATCCCTCCTGCGAGTATGGATTAGCTCGTTCTTGTGGGAGCCGCATACTCCAGATTTTCCCATCTACTCAAACGAAACAAAACCTGGTGCACTTGAGATTTCAAGCTTTGTGCCGGCACCCCGGCATGTACTTCTTGCGTTGTTGCCCCACTATGACCACCCTCTCCTACGGACACAAGATCCGTACAGGTTTGGTGTCCACTAAACGAAGGTAACCTCACTTTAAGGTGACGATGCATTTCGCTGAGTCATGATAGAAATGGAAACTAGTGCAAGAACTGCGCATGGAAGAGCTGGAATGATTGAGTTTAAATCGCCAGGTTTCCCGATTAACTCCCAGCCGATCGTAACAATTCCACCCACGAGCATTGCTGCAAGCGCTCCTTGTGATGTTGCCTTACGCCAATAGAGGGCAGCTAACACAACGGGGGTAATAGAAGCACCATACATAGAGTACGCGTACATTTGAAGCGCTAAGACCGACGGGAAGAATTGAACAAGCACAAAGGCAATTACCGACAACCCCAATACCGCTGCCCTTCCTAAATTAACCGCAGTTTTCCCAGAGTGTTCTTGTGGCTTGTCGTGAAAAATCAAGTCGTAAACAATGTTCCCAGAACACGTCAAAAGATATGAAGAGCCCGTCGTAAGAATTAGAGCAAGCGCAGCGACAAGGAGAACTGCGCCTAGCATATTAGGGGAGTACTCGCTCGCCGCCAACGAAAGAATTGCCTTATCCGCATCAATATCTGGTTGAAGAATCCTAGAACTTGAAGCCGCAAGAATAACCGGGGTAACTACAAAAAAGGCACCAATGAAAAATAGCCCCATACCAGCTTTAGCTGCGGAGCCTGACTTAGCCGCCGCTAAGCGTTGGTGCATATTCTGATCACCGAGAATTAACAAGAACAACGGAAGGAAATATCCCAGGGCTTGCCATCCGCTCAAGGTTCCGGTCAAGCTTTTAAACTCAGGATTAAGCTGATCTATCCAGCTCCCCAAGCCGCCAACATCCTCTATAAACACCCAGCCCGCAACTAAACCTAGTCCGATCACGATAAAAATCGATGAGAGAAAATCCGTCCACGCGACCGATTTCAATCCTCCTGAAAGTGCGAGAAATGTAATGAGAATGAAGCTTATAATGGCACCTTGGAGCTCTGAAACGGGAGCAATAAGTGACAGGATATACCCGGCTCCAGTGAACTGGTAAGCCGTAATGCCTAGGAATGCAACTAGCACTACAACAATGCCCACAACCCTAACAGCCCCGTTGAATCGTTCATTAAACATCTCGGGGAGTGTGTGGTAACCCGCGTCTCTAACTTTCGGGGCTACAAAGTATAAACAAACAATTGCAGAGAACATCCCCCCGAAGAAAAACACTCCTGAAAAGGGCCCGTAAGTATAGATAAAATTCGCTCCGCCGATGATCGAGCCGGAGCCTACGAATGTCGCCAGCAACGTACCCGCCAAAACTGGCGCTGGCAAAGATTTTCCTGCGAGAACAAAATCATCTCCGTCTTTCATCGACTTACCTCGAGAAAACCAGAATGAGATGCCAATCATCAGGGCCAGATAGAACACAAGCACCGTAATGAATACTGTATTCAAGAGTGCCTCCTTAAAGTAGGGAAGTTGATGACTTGTTGTGCAATCTATCGGATTTTGAGTCACATGTCACGATTTTCGAGTAACGTGTTTAGCACCACCAACCAACAAGGAGGTTCCCATGCCAATTTTAGGAATCACTAATGCGCGGATCTTGGACGTGGAATCTGGCCAAGTATCAGAGCCCCAGACGATCTCGATAAAGAATGGGGTAATTGACAAAATTGATTCCCAACCACCCGCCGACCCAACAGGTTTCATCAACGCTGAAGGCAAATTCGTGTCCCCCGGACTCATTGACTGCCACGTACACGTTTTGGCTACCACCGCAGATTTGGCTAGACTCGGAGACGAGTCTCCTTTTTATCTAGCCACCAGGGCATCTCAAATCATGAGAGACATGCTTGGACGAGGATTTACTACCGTCCGCGACGCTGGTGGAGCCGAGTACGGGCTAGCAAAAGCGGTACTTGAGGATTTGGTTGTCGCACCGAGACTATTCTTCGGCGGTAAAGCCCTATCACAGACCGGCGGTCACGCCGACATGAGAAACCCAGGCACTTCGGTTTACGATTCCCACCAATGCTGTCCCCACATTGGCACCATTTGCGATGGAGTGGACGAAGTCCGAAAGGCTTGCCGAGAAAACATTCGCACTGGGGCGAATCACATCAAGCTCATGCTTTCTGGCGGAGTGGCCTCCCCTACTGACCGCGTCGACTCCACACAGTTTTCCGAGCAAGAAATTCGCGCTGCTGTAGAAGAAGCTGAGGCAGCAAACATCTACGTCCTTGGGCATGCATATACAGCAAAGGCTGTAAACAGGGGCCTACGCTTGGGGGTCCGTTCAATCGAGCATGGAAATCTAATTGATGACGAATCCATTCGTCTTTTCAAAGAACACGATGCATTCCTAGTTCCAACTTTGGTTACATATGAAAGGCTCAAGATTGACGGCGCTGAAAACGGCCTCCCCACAGAAAGCCAAGCGAAGGTGGATGTTGTCCTTTATTCAGGTCTAAAAGCCTTGAAACGTGCTAGTGAAGCTGGGGTGTCGATTGCCTTTGGCTCTGATTTGCTCGGATCGATGCACGACCACCAAAGTGAAGAATTTCGCATTAGAGCAAAGGTTCAAACATCATTGGATGTTTTGCGTTCTGCCACGACGACGGCTGCTCGTCTTCTCGGTCAGGAAGGACGACTAGGGGTAGTCGCTGAGGGCGCACACGCTGATCTCCTCATTCTCAATGAAAATCCCGCGAATGACATCACGATCCTAGCTACACCGGAAAAGTCGATTTCAAGAGTAATTAAAGGCGGCAACCCTGTCCACGAAGCGGAATCAAACTAAACACGGCACCAGGTCCCGCAATAAAGACCGAACTACATGGCTCCGCAATTCATCTCTCCATCGCTCTAGTTATTGCTATCGAAAGCCTGAGAGGCATCCGCATAGGAGCGTAGGTTACGTTTAGTCTTAGCCATTTCAAAAATTTACTCTTACTGCTGTTGAAAGAAGCATCGAGCGCGAATTGGTAGCAAAAATCGGCGGGCGGAAATTGTTTACATTTCCGCCCGCCGATTTTTCATTGCGAGTAACTATTGACTAGTCCCTGAAGTAGCTCAGAAGACGGAGAATCTCAGTGTAGAGCCAGACCAGGGTCACGGCGAGGCCAAGAGCGATACCCCAGGCATACTGTGCCGGAGCGCCCTGGCGGATAAGGCGGTCAGCCTGGTCGAAGTCAGTCATGAAGGAAAGCGATGCCAGGACGATGCAGACCAGGGAGAAGATAATAGCCAGCATGCCGCCATCACGCAGCGGGTTGAAGCCAAAGAAGATAGCGCCCAGGAAGTTACCCAGAGCCATCACAGCGACACCAGCGATGAGACCGAAGATAATCTTGTTGAACTTCGGGGTCACCTTCACGGCACCGGTCTTGTAGACCATGAGCATACCGATGAATACACCGACGGTACCCAAGATGGCCTGGCCAATGATGGCCATACCGTCGGAGTTTCCGAAGGATACGCCAGCAAACATGAGCGAGAAACCACCGACAAAGAGGCCCTCGAAGACAGCGTAAATCAAGGTCACGGCAGCAGAGCCGTACTTTTTGCCGAAGGTCGAAACCAGAACGGTGATAAAGCCACCGAGGGCACCAACGAGGGTCAGAATCATCGCGATACCTGGGTTGACAAGCTCGCCAATCGCGAAGTTAAGAACTGCCGCCACAATGATGACGGCGAGGGTGATACCAGTCTTGGTCACCACGTCGTCAACGGTCAGCGGACGATCGGCACTTGCGTTGCCCTGGTTAAACGGATTGTCATTCTGACCAAACGGGTTGCTCTGTGGCTGAGTCTGGGTCTGGCTGGATGAGAGGGAACTCATGACGGGGTTGCTAGAACGCACGTGAATCCCGATTCCTTTCACAGTCTTTCTCAATAAAGACGGCCCCGAAGGACCGCCGTGATCATCTTGTCACTAGTGTCAACGCATCCGACTGCTAGGAAGTTCCCAAAAATCCCAAACTTCGCAAAATTTTCTTAGAAGGGTGACGTCGAAAAGCACTGCGCTTGGCGACGTCTCCCCTACCGCACCCCTCACCCACGGCCCGGAAATCCAACGTTTCCGCTGGTAGTGGCGCTCTCAGTGGTGCCCCCAGTGGGACTCGAACCCACACTGAATCGATTTTAAGTCGACTGCCTCTGCCGATTGGGCTATGGGGGCCAAACCGTGCCTAACTATTTTAGGACACGGGTAATGCCGAAAAGAAAATAGGGTCAGGCTGCAGCGAGCCCTGCGATGATGCCGTCGAGAATGTCCTTCTCACTGATGAAGAAGGAACGGGCGCTGCTGTTACGTTCAATCATCGTCATGATGCCCTCGACAGCCACGCAGCCGCCGCCGATCACGTCGGCGCGGCCTGGGTGGATGACGGGGTTGAGGGCTCGCACGTCTGAGGCCAGACCAATCATCTGCCGCGTCAGCACACGCAGGGCGTCAAAACGAAGCTCAGAGCCATGGATGGAATCCGCGTCATAGCGCTCCATGCCCTGTGCCAAGGCAGACAAGGTTGTGAAGGTGCCAGCGCAACCTACGAAGGTAACGGCCTTGTCGATGGGCACAATCTTTTCAACGTCAGCCATGCGTTCGGCAACATAATCGGAGGCGATCTCCACTTCCGCCTCGGTAGGTGGATCGCTGCGCATCATGCGTTCCGTCAGGCGAACGCAGCCCATTTGTGCGGAATGAGAGCCAAGGATTTCGCCATCGATAGTGCCGACGACGAATTCGGTCGACCCACCGCCCAAATCGATGACGCAGTACGGCCCCTTCTCGGAGCTAAGATCGGCCACCGCACCCGTGAAGGACAGCAAGGCTTCCTCCTCGCCGGAAATAACTTCTGCGCGAGCACCGGGTTGAATCTGTCCCAGAAGCTCAGCGGTCATGTCGAAAAATTCACGGTGGTTTTTGGCATCACGCGTGGCGGAGGTGGCCACCATGCGGACACGTTCAACCTTCTCAAACTTCATCTGCTTGACGTATTCCTCAAGCGCAGCTCTGGTACGCGCGAGTGCCGCTGGGTCAAACTCACCAGTAGCATCGACGCCTTGGCCAAGACGAACGATTTCCATGGTGCGAGAGATATCTCGAATCTTTCCATCCTCCTGAATCTCACTGATGAGAAGGCGAATGGAGTTAGTGCCGCAGTCGACAGCAGCAACGCGAGTCATACGTTAAGCCTTTCTTTTAACCGGCGTTTGAAAAATCGAACTGAGCCATGTCAATGCCCAACTCCCCCACGGTGGGCCAATCCTCCGGGATGGCGCTGCCTCGGAGTTTACCGTGTTCTGCCGCCATGGCTACGGCTTCCGTTCCGAAGCGAACGCGGCCAGGCCCTTCGGCCAGAGCGTAGGCGATGAGAACATGGAGGCACTTGACACGCTCAGGCATTCCTCCACCGGAAAAATCTGTGCCTAGGTCTTCCATCTCATTACGAGTGGAAAGGTAGTGGTCATGGGCAGCACGGTAGTCCTTCTGCAAAGCCTCGTCCTCGGCGAGTCGCTGTTCCATCCACTTCATCACGTGGGCCACCTCGAGACGAGAAGCCTCTGCGGTCAGACGCGGGTCAGTGAGGTAGTAGAGGGTGGGGAACGGGGTGCCGTCGGGAAGCTTAGGCGCAGTCTTAATCACTGCGGGAGCTCCATCGGGAGTGCGGTAGGCAATGTCCACGACGCCGCGCGGGGTGCGGCCTAGTTGTTCGCGGACGACGTCGAGATCAGCATCGGTCACGGTCATGGAGACCATTGTGACACGAGGACGTGGATCAGTCCTATTCAGTAGGGTTGTCGGTCTCTGTGTTCGGCTCCACCGCAACGCCGCCGTCGGCGTTCTCCCCTACTTGTGTTTCTGTTTCAGCTTCCTCTGCGACGGAGTCCCAGAGGACTGCGTACCATTCGCGGTCATCGGTCACCTCGCGGTGCTCCGACGTGACGGTATCTCCAGAGTCCATGCGAGGATCCATGATGCGGAAAGCCGTCTCTCCCTCATCCATGACGCCGAAACGGCGACGTGCTTCCTGCTTGATGTACTCGTCCGACTGGTACTTGTCGATTTCAGTGAGGAGCTGGTCCTTGCGCTCCTGCTTCGCTGCAATTGAGCTTTCAAGGCGCGCGATCTCTGACTGGCCATGGTAGTAATTGCGCAGCGGGACGGCGATGGTCAGCAGAACAACGAGCACGACAGCGATGATGACGCCGACACCGAGAATGTCGAGGCCCTTCGGCTGCTTCGGGCGCTTCGTGGTTTTGTGTGCGTCCCGGGCACGCGTATGTACCGGAACGGTGTTCCGGCGTTTAGTTCGAAGAGAGGTAGTGCGTGCCATCGGGAAGTTAGTCTAGCTCCCGAGAAGCAGGCTGCGGGTCAGCGCGCGAGCGAGTCACAAAAATAACAGGTGTCACAGGAAAAGGTGCCACAGATTCCTGCGGCACCTTTAAGGAATATCCCGCGATTGCGGGTCAATTCTTAACTTCGAGGGAGTTTTAGCCCTGGAAGCGCGGGAAGGCGGAACGGCCAGCGTAGACAGCGGCGGTATCCAGCTCCTGCTCGATGCGCAGCAGCTGGTTGTACTTAGCCACGCGCTCGGAACGAGCCGGGGCACCGGTCTTGATCTGGCCACAGTTCAGAGCAACGGCCAGATCCGCAATGGTGGTGTCCTCAGTTTCACCGGAACGGTGGGACATCATGGTGCGGTAGCCGTTGCGGTGAGCGAGCTCGACCGCGTCGAAGGTCTCGGTGAGGGTACCAATCTGGTTCACCTTCACGAGCAGAGCGTTAGCAGCCTTCTTGTCGATACCCTCCTTCAGACGGGCCGGGTTGGTGACGAAGAAGTCATCGCCGACGATCTGGACCTTGTCACCAATAGTTTCGGTGAGCTTGGTGTAGCCCTCCCAGTCATCCTCCTGCAGCGGATCCTCGATGGAGACGATCGGGTAGTTAGCAATGAGGTCCTCGTAGACCTTAGCCATCTCCTCAGCGGTGTGCTCGCCGCCCTCGAAGTGGTACTTGCCGTCCTTGAAGAACTCAGAGGAGGCAACGTCGAGCGCCAGAGCCACATCCTTGCCCGGCTCAAAGCCAGCCTTCTTGATTGCCTCAATGATGAGATCCAGAGCAGCCTTGGTGGACTCAGCCTCAGGAGCGAAGCCACCCTCGTCACCGAGACCGGTGGACAGGCCCTTGGACTTAATTACGGACTTCAGTGCGTGGTAGACCTCTGCACCGATACGCAGGGCCTCGCTAAAGCTCTCTGCACCGATCGGAGCAATCATGAACTCCTGAACGTCAACGCCGGAGTCAGCGTGCGCGCCACCGTTCACGATGTTCATCATCGGAACCGGCAGGACGTGAGCGTTCGGCCCACCGATGTAGCGGTAAAGCGGCAGGCCTGCAGACTCTGCAGCAGCCTTGGCGGTGGCCATGGAGACACCCAGGATGGCGTTAGCACCGAGGCGGGACTTGTTATCCGTGCCGTCCAGTGCAATGAGGGCCTGATCGACGAGACGCTGGTCATCAGCCTCGAAGCCAGCAAGTTCGTCTGCGATCTCTTCGTTAACGTTCTCTACTGCCTTGAGCACGCCCTTACCCAGGTAGCGCTCGCCACCGTCACGCAGCTCGTGCGCCTCGTGAACACCGGTGGAGGCGCCGGACGGTACGCCAGCGACGCCGCGTGCACCGTCGTCCAAGAACACCTCCGCCTCGATGGTGGGGTTACCGCGGGAATCAAGGATTTCGCGTGCCATTACGTGGATGATGTCAGCCATGCTGCTTTCACTCCTATAGAGCCAAATTGATTTTGGGGTTGTGCTTCGGGAGGGCTCCCAAATCACCTGCTATCCATTGTTCCAGAAAACTTCGGAACACGTCGGGCAGAACCGGACAACGTGACTAAAATCTAGGAGGTTGCCGGCTGCTCAATCGCGTATGAATTGGCAGCACCCGCCACTTTACGCACATATTCCTCGGATTGGTTGTAGTTGAGAATCGCCTCACGCCACCCCTCCGGGGTAGACAAGTCTCGATTACCAAAGCACAGGAGAGCCGCCGCACCAAGGGCAGCATCATCTATCTGGTTGGGGTCAGCCACACCGTCTCCATTTGCGTCACGTCCAAGGTGTTCCCACGAGGTCGCGATGAACTGCATGGGCCCCACGGCGCGATCAAATTCAGCATCGCCATCTAGCGTGCCACCATCGCTGTCAGGGACAAGGGTGGTGTTGTTCGAGCCATCGAGGGGAATTCCCACGATGGGCGGATCGGGGTAGCCGTTCTCATCGAGTGATGAGCGTTTAAAAATGTTGCCGTTATAGGAGCCATGACGGGTCTCTACCCACCCAATACCGGCGAGGGTATTCCACCGGAGGTTGCAGTCAGGCCAGGTCTTGCTCGCTATAAGTTCCGCATTGCCATAGGCACGCAAAGCTTGCTCAGGGATACTCGTGGCGTCCTTGAGCTGATCCGACCACCACGAAAGTTTGTCCGCGGTGCGCCCGGGTGCCTCGACGTCGATAGCGGGCACTTCCGCTCCACCAATGGGGGGAAGATCGTGAGGCACGGGTTCGAGTTGCCGGAAAGGTGAGGGCTTATCTAAGAAGGACAAGCTCCAGGCCACGAGCGAAATGATAAGAATGATCGCCAGGACAATGCCGAGGCCGCAGCCCCCGATCCTCCGTAGCCCCTTAGTCATAGGCAGGAATACTACAGCGCACTCAACCCCTGCTTCGCACCGACACAGATCGGTAACAAAATTATGTCAAAGTGTTCCCATGCGTAACATACTGCGCTAGACTGCACCGATGAACGGCTCACCGAGCCGGGAAATAGTGCTGTTCTCTACGCATAACTCAAGGAGTTCCATGTCCATCCGTCGTATTGCCGCCACCGCCGCCGCCATCGTCACCCTCGGTGCCGCAGTTCCTGCCACCGCATCCGCTGCTTCCCTCGATGAGCTGGGCGGCTTTTTGTCCCAGCGCATCCAAACTGTTGACTGCGACGCCCTGCGCAACACCCTGACCCTCATCGATCGAGGCACCGAGGGCGAGCTGCTCACCGAAACCACCACCCGCAACCAGCTGTCCCAGAACCTTACCGCGCTGGGCACCACCGAGGACTTCGGCCCGCTGGCACTGGTCGCAGTGAAGTACGCTGGCCAGACCGCTGACCGCGCACTCGAGTGCAAGATCGTAAAGGAAGACACCATCGCCACCGGCGGCACCGGCCTGTCCTCCAAGATTGCGGATTACGCTCCGCTCCTGTCTTCCGTTCTCCAGAAGAACTAAAGGTTTTCGCGGGCCTTACCCTCCGCCCACAAGCGCTCCTGCTCCTCTACCCCAACGACGCTCTCTGAGCCGTCAAACAGGTAGGGCGCGCGGGAGCGCATTTTTGTGACAAAAGAGGCCGCCACGTCATCCAACGTGAAGGCTCCACGACGCGCAGCAATCTCGGCATGGAAAAGGACTTGGAGGAAAACGTCCCCTAGTTCCTTCATCAGTTCAGCATCGGGTGCACGCTGCTCCACCGCTTGAGCAAACTCTGCGGACTCTTCAGCAAGGTATGGCAGCAAGGAATCATGCGTCTGCTCCCGTTCCCATTCCCCAATCGTACGAGCCCGCGACATGACCTCTCGCGCCTGCCACAGCGGATCCTCGAGGGATGGGGCAAGGATGAGGTCATGGGAGGCGTCGAGAAGCGCACGCACCTTCGGATCCGACGCATTCGTGCTCACCAGCACACCTTGCCCCAAAGGATCGTCACCGCACAACAGCTCATCGAAGTTCCACCGGACTTTCACCGGCACTTCATCGGTGAAAACCGCAGGCCCACGCAGCTTTCCATAGACTTCCATGGGGAGCATGGTGGGCCAACGCGGATCGAGCAACAGGACAGTCATAGGCACCGAGTATAGGGGCTCTCGCCCCATGAGTTTTGACTACAGTTGCACAAAAGCCCGCCTTAAGGGGTATTTTTGACCAATGACCTCTACACCACTCACCGAATCGCCGCGCACGCACTCCGTGACGCTGTGGACGCTCGTTGCGCTCATCATCGGTTCCACGGTGGGCGCCGGCATCTTCTCTCTGCCGCAGAACATCGCCTCCGTGGCCGGACCCGGCGCCATGCTGCTGGGTTGGCTCATCGCCGGCATCGGCATGCTCTCTGTGGCATTCGTTTTCCAGATCCTTGCTCACCGCAAGCCACACCTCGATTCTGGCGTATACTCCTACGTCCGCGCTGGTCTTGGTGATTTCATCGGTTTTACCTCCGGCTGGGGCTATTGGCTGGGTTCCGTCATGGCACAGGTGGGCTACGCCACCCTATTCTTTAACACCATCGGCCACTACGTGCCCTTCTTTGATGCGGACCACCAGTGGGTTTCCGCGATTGCCGTGTCACTTCTATCGTGGGGTATCTTCGCGGTGCTCGCCCGCGGCATCAAGCAAGCCGCCATTATGAACATGGTGACGTCCATTGCCAAGATCGTTCCTATCCTGGCTTTCATCGTGCTCATTGCCTTCCTGGGGTTCAGCTGGGACAAGTTCACCCTTGACTTCTGGGGTGAGAACTCTGATAAGTCACTCTTTGAGCAGGTCCAGGGCATCATGCTCTTCACCGTGTGGGTATTCATTGGTGTCGAAGGCGCCTCTGTCTACTCCAAGCAGGCACGCTCCCGTTCCGATGTCGGCCGCGCCACCGTTATCGGCTTCATCAGCGTCCTCGTGTTACTTGTCTCCGTGTCCACGTTGAGCTTCGGCGTACTCACCCAGGAGGAACTCGCGGCCCTACCTGATAACTCTATGGCTTCCGTACTCACCGCTGCCGTGGGTGAATGGGGCGGCGCGCTCATTTCGATCGGCCTGTGTCTATCCGTGCTGGGCGCCTACGTGTCCTGGCAGATGCTCTGTGCCGAGCCAATTGCCATGATGGCCTTCGACGGCCTGCTGCCCCGCAAAATTGGCACCATCAACTTGGCTGGTGCGCCGTGGGTAGCACAGCTCATTTCTACGCTGGCAATTCAGCTCTTCGTCATCGTCTTCTTCCTCAACGAGACCTCCTATAACGCCATGGTGCAGCTGGCCACCATCATGTACCTGCTGCCCTATATCTTTTCCTCTCTCTACCTGGTTCTTCTTGCCATCCGCGGCAAGGGCCTGACCCACCCACATGCCGGCGTGAAGTTCGACATGTCTGGCCCTGAGGTTAGCTCCAAGGAGAACCGCCACCACCTCTTTATTGGGCTTGTGGCGTTCGTGTATTCGCTATGGCTCATCTACGCAGCTGACCTAGTGTATGTGCTGTTAGGTGCACTGGCCGTGGTGCCAAGCATGGTTCCGTATGTGGCTACCCGCCTGTATAAGAAGGAGCGTGTGTTCAACAACTTCGAATGGTGCGTGGTGCTCGTTGTCATCGCTGGTGCGATTGCTGCAGTGTGGGGCCTCAGCGCCGGCTGGCTGTCCCTTTAAGGTAGGGCCCGGCCCCGACGCGAGGTGGTGTTCCCCTAGTACGTCCCGGCCAGCACTCAAGGAACGGCCACGACGGCCGACAGCATCCATGTCACCATGAGAACTCTGCGCTGATTCAAGCGTTTCCTGTGCCTCGTACCGTTCCCGGAGATTCCGCATCACCCTTGCGGGAGCGGACCGCGTAGACGATGCACGCGGCAATCCACAGAATGTGGCCAACGGCACTGATTCCTAGGCCGGCGTAGGCCGTGGCTCCAGCCGCCTTCTCATTTCCATGCCACCATGTGGGGACGGTGGCGGGTCCCACGTCACCAAAATCAGGCATGTTCGCGTGGAACATGGCAAAGCCGATGAAGGTCATGGCTAACCCCGCCCAAGCCCAGGCAAGCTTGCTGGGATACTCACCACGAATGAGCAGAGGGAGCAAGCCGAGAGCAATCCAGAAGCCTACGATCAGCACCCCATACATCAGCACAAGAAAGACGAGCCAACCCCCGTTCTTACCCAACATCTTTATGACAAGTGACGCTGGAATGGTCAGCACAGCAGCGACCATCCATACTGCAAGTAAGACAATTCGGCGGTTGGCGGCTTTCATTACTTCTCCCCTACACTGATGACGTTCTTTGTGGCCTTCCCACCGGTGACATCGACGTGGTCCAGCTCAAACATGGACGTCAAGAAGTCCGCCATCCACTGTACTAGTTCGACATCGCGCAGCTTGGGGTCCGTCACATTGCGGCCGGCTTTGGGGAAATTGAGCTGGATCGCCTTGGCAGCTGCACGGTAATTGGACCCTGGGAAGAGGCGTTTGAGGCGCACCTGCTTGGAATCCGCAAGCTCCACCGGGTGGACCTTGATGCGGGTGCCCTGCACGGTGATATCGGACACCCCCGCCCGGCGCGCCTGATGGCGCAGGCGAGCGACAGCCAGCAGACGCTGCACTGGCTCTGGGACTGGACCATAGCGGTCCTCCATCTCCTCCACGGTGTGTTGCAGGTCCGCGTTGTCCTTGGAGGCCGCGAGCTTCCGGTAGACCTCCAAGCGAAGACGCTCAGAGTTGATGTAGCTTTCCGGAATGTGAGCATCAACAGGCAAGTCGATGCGGATTTCCTTCGGACCCTCATCTGTGACAACTGGGGCTTCTCCCCTAGCAAGCGCTTTGAAGGTTTCTACGGCTTCGCCGACGAGGCGGACGTACAGATCAAAACCCACGCCGGCAATATGTCCGGATTGCTCCGCACCGAGGACGTTGCCGGCACCGCGCATTTCCAGGTCCTTCATGGCCACAGCCATGCCGGCGCCGAGGTCATTGTTCTGGGCAATGGTAGCAAGGCGGTCATAGGAAGTCTCAGTGAGCGTGGCGCCCTTCGGATAAAGGAAATAGGCATAACCACGCTCACGGGAGCGGCCCACACGTCCGCGCAGCTGGTGGAGCTGGGACAGGCCCATGTGGTGGGCATTTTCCACGATGAGGGTGTTGGCATTGGCGATATCCAGGCCGGTTTCCACAATGGTGGTACACACCAGAACGTCATACTCACGATCCCAGAAACCCTGAACGGTCTGTTCCAGGACGTCCTCGTTCATCTGGCCGTGGGCAACAACGATGCGTGCTTCAGGCACCAAGTCACGTAGCTCACGAGCCTTCTTTTCGATGTCCGCGACCTTGTTGTGGATAAAGAACACCTGTCCATCCCGCAACAGCTCGCGGCGGATGGCCGCCGCGATCTGCTTGTCCTCGTAGGCGCCGACGTACGTGAGAACCGGGTGGCGGTCCTCCGGCGGTGTAAGGATTGTGGACATCTCACGGATGCCCGCCATGGACATCTCCAGGGTTCGGGGAATCGGGGTTGCGGACATGGTCAGCACATCCACCGAGGCCTTGAGCGCCTTGATGTGTTCCTTGTGCTCGACACCGAAGCGCTGCTCCTCATCGACGACGATAAGGCCTAGATTCTTCCACTGCACGCCGGTCTGCAACAGGCGGTGGGTACCGATGACAATGTCCACCGAGCCATCCGCCAAGCCAGCAAGAATCTCCTTGGATTCCTTGGTCGAGGTGAAACGCGAGAGCACCTCGATATCGACTGGGAAGCCCTGCATGCGCTCACGGAAGGTATCGGTGTGCTGCTGGGCCAGCAGCGTGGTGGGGACTAGGACCGCGACCTGCTTGCCGTCTTGGACTGCCTTGAAGGCGGCGCGCACAGCAACCTCAGTCTTGCCATAGCCCACGTCACCCACAACGACGCGATCCATCGGCACTGTGGACTCCATGTCTTGTTTCACGGAGTCGATGGCCAACATCTGGTCCTCGGTCTCAACAAAGGGGAAATTGTCCTCCATCTCCGCCTGCCACGGCGTATCCGGACCGAATTGGTGACCCGGTGCGGCTTGCCGCTTGGCGTAGAGTTCCACGAGCTCGCCTGCGATTTCGCGTACAGCGGCGCGCGCCTTCTTCTTCGTGTTTTTCCAGTCGGAGCCGCCCATCTTCGACAAGGTGGGGGCCTCACCACCGGTGTATTTACTCAGTAGGTCGAGCGAGTCCATGGGGACCCACAGCTGGTCAGCGGGCTGGCCGCGCTTTGAAGCGGCGTACTCAAGCACGATGTACTCGCGGCGCGAGGTCTCATCACCAGACTGGATAGTGCGCTCAGCCATCTTGAGGAACTTGCCAATACCGTGGGTTTCGTGCACCACATAGTCGCCCTGCTTGAGGGCCAGTGGATCGACTCGGTTGCGACGCTTTGCTGGGCGACGTTTCGCTCCCGCAATATCGCCCACGCGATTACCCGTGAGATCTGTCTCCGTAACGACAACGAGCGGGAGCGCTTCAGCGTCCTTTAGCTTGCGCACCTTGGGGAAAACGAGCCCGGCATGGCTCAGAGCTTGATACAGGATGACCTCGCCGGGACTCGGCTCCCAGCCTGGCGTGGCCACCTTGGTAGGAATTCCCTTTTCCGCGAAACGCTCCACCATGCGCTTGATAGCGCCCTGCGCAGGTGCAATGAACGCAGCACGCCCGCCCGCAGTGGTGTGAGCGAGAAGCTGCGCCATCATGGCGTCGATCTCCTGGATGTCACCGCGCGGGGTAGGGCCAGGTTCAAAGTCGAGCGGCAGGGTCTCCGACTCCGCCGCCGCAAACATGCCGGGAGGTGCAAAGGTCCACAGCGGTGCTTCAATCTGCGCACACGTGGCCACCAAGGACTCGTAGGAACGGTAGCTAGAGGCTTCCGTGTCGAGACCTTCGGCCGCAAGCGGGCCATCCGCACCCATGGCGGCGGCTTCCCACCCTGCGGCGAGAAATTCAGCATCAGTGGATTCCAGATCTGCGACTCGCGTGCGGATTTTCTCCGGAGCGACAAGGAGCACGTGCGTTCCGGTGGGGAGAAGTTCGGGGAGGGTGACGAAGGGGACGTCGGCAAGCACGGCGAGCAACGCCTCCATACCTTCGGCCGGTATGTGCTCACCCACCTTGGTAAGAAGCTCAGCCAGTGCCGCGTTGCCACCAAACTTCTGGGCCAAGTCACGGGCACGCGCAGCCACCTCGTTGGTGATGGGCAGCTCACGGGCCGGGTAAATGGCGACCTCACCTACCTCAATCTCCGTGAAGGCACGCTGGTCCGCCACGGAGAACTGGCGAATATCCGTAATCTCGTCTCCCCAGAACTCTACGCGCACCGGGTAATCGGAGGTAGTGGGGAAAATATCAAGGATGCCGCCACGGGTAGCGTACTCACCGCGCTTAGCCACCATGTCCACGTGCTTGTACGCCCGGAACTCCAGCTCCGACACGATATGGGAAAACTCGTGTTCCTCCTCTTCTTTGAGGAAAATGGGCGCACGCCCCTCCACCTTGCTCAAGATGGGCTGGCAGTAACCACGAGCGGAGGTCACCACAACCTTGGCTTTACCAGCGCCAACAAGGTCGAGGACTTGGGCGCGCTTGCCGACGATATCGGCGGCAGGCGAGAGCCTTTCATGCGGGAGCGTCTCCCAGGCAGGGAAATACGCCACCTTGTCCCCCAACAACGCAGTGAGCTCCGCTGTCAGATCCTCCGCCTCGCGGCCCGATGCTGCGACGACAAGGACGGGCGCATGGTGTGCCAAGGTGCCGATAGCCCACGGGCGGGCTTGGTCAATGCCCGTAATGTGCAGGGATGACGTCCCCACCTGGGCGGCGAGCCCCTTAAGTTTAGGATCAGACGCTGCTACCTTGAGCAGCCCGCCCAACATCGGAGTGGTCATCTACTTCTCTCCCTTCAGCTTCGGAGTCGCTTCCATACCGGACAAGCCATTCCAGCACAGGTTCACAATGTGCGCGGCCACGGTCTCACGCGAAGGTTCGCGCACATCCAGCCACCACTGCGCGGTGGTAGCCACCATTCCTACGAGCGCCTGTCCATAAAGCACGGCAAGCTCGGGGTCGAATCCTCGATGCTCGAAGGCCTCACCCAGAATGTGAGCAATCTGGTTCACCGCGGTATTCAGCAAGGTGGAAAAGCTGCGCTCCTCCCCCGGCTTCGAATCACGGACCAGAATGAGGAAACCATCAGTCTCCTCTTCGACGTAGGTCAACAGCGCCACGACGCCGCGCTCAATACGCTCACGCCAAGACCCCTCCTGTAGGGATTCGATGACCACTTTTTCCAAGGCTACGAGCTCGCGGTCGATGACCACCGCGTAAAGGCCTTCTTTACCGCCAAAATGCTCGTACACCACGGGCTTAGACACACCTGCGCGCGCGGCGATCTCCTCCACACTGGCGCCATCGAAGCCAAGCTCCGCGAAGGCCGCCCGGCCGATGGAAATCAACTGCTCACGGCGCTCACGGCCGGTCATCCTTTGTCGAACCATGCTCCTACTCTATCTCCCCCACCGGACATGACCCGCACTCGCAAAAAGCGGGGAGGCATTTAGGACTCTCGAACCCCGTCAGGTAACATGTCCCCCAGCGCTGACGCACGGCGCTGTTTCCCCATGGTGTAATCGGCAACACTACGGTTTTTGGTACCGTCATTCTAGGTTCGAGTCCTGGTGGGGAAGCTTTTTTATTGCCTAGCTGTCGCCCTGCTTTTTCTCTGTCCGCTTCTTACTCCCGCGCCGAAACCCCTTAAGCTCCGCTTTCTTTGCAATAGCCGCAACCTGGGCTGCGGTGTAATTCACCGGCGCCATGCCGGCGCGCGGAAGGACCCATCCGCGCCAGTAGGACGTAATAGCCATGCCGCAGCCCACGATGGGGGCAATGATCATGCCCAGGGCAAACTTGTCGTACTCGGCAAAGCCCACCATGACCACACCGGTCAACACTGCGGGCACCGCATAGAGGGGGCTGCCGCCAAAGACAGACGGAATCATTCCGGAGGCCACGTCGCGCACCATTCCGCCGCCCACGGCGGTAAGCACACCGAGGAAGACACAGGCAATGAGCGGCATGCCATTGGCCAGCCCCTTCACGCACCCAGTGGTGGACCACACACCCAAAATGATGGCATCACCATGCTCACGGAAAATCTCCCATGCCTTGCCCTTGAGATCAGTGAGGAAAGCGATGAGTGCGCCAACGCAGGCCAACGTGAGGTACAGCGGATCAGAAATAGCTGCCGCCGGACCATTAGCTATGAGCATGTCACGGATCATGCCGCCGGCGAGGCCAGAGAAGAGCGCGAGGAAGACGAAGCCGATGATGTCGAATTCCCGCCGGCGTGCAATGGTGCCGCCGATGATTCCGTTCAGCACCACGCCAATGAGATCAAAAGCTTGGTACAGGGAATGGATAAGAGGGTCAACGTCTTGAATCACAGGTATCGACCCTAGCGCACGGTGAGAAGCTGGATGCTTACTTTCCTATTTGTCCAGAGGTGCAAGGCGACTCACGCTGGTCGCAAATCCTGACCGTCATACATCAGGTTCTCACGACCAGGGTCGTTCGGTTTTCAGGGTTGCACTTTTGAAAACATCAAGAACACGCGGAGACCGACAACAGTCCTATCAAAGGCCCCTGGCACAGCCGGCGGCAGGCAGGCTGTTCCACGTAATCAAATGCGCTAGGACGTTGCCGCCGGCGAGGCATATGGGCTGCGTGAAGAGTCCACGACGTGGCTGGCATGCCCGGCGTGAGCAGAGGCATCCTCATCAAAGACAAGGGCACCAGGTTTAACGCGCACATCAGGTTTCTCGCCCTTATTCACGATGACGTATTGGCCCATCATGCCCTGGTCCTCGTGCAACAGCATGTGGCAGTGATACATGTACGGGATGGTCTTGTCCGGGTAATGGCCAAACTCCACGAGCAGGCGGGCGGTGGCTTTCGGGGGAAGGTTAACAATATCCTTCCAACCGGAGTTGAAGACGTTCATCTTCTCATCGCCGTCCCACTCCAGAACCTTGAAGCGGGCGTTGTGGATGTGGAAATTGTGTGGCCAGTCGGAATTCTCATTGGTGACGGTCCAGAGCTCTAGGGCGTCCTCATCAATGACGGTGTCCACGCGGGTCATGTCCATTTGCTCGCCGTTAATCATGAAGGTGTTGAGGACGAATTCGCGCTCGGTCAGGCCCTCAGTAGACGGGGTTTCTCTCGCAGCAGGATCCAGCTCTGTCGGCAGCGCCGGGGGCTCTGGCGCAGACTCCTCCGGCCCCACAATGGTGAGCAGGTCGAAGGAATCGCGGAAGCCGAAGTCAGCGGCGTCCTTGTCGGTCGGCACACCGAAGTTATCCTTACGCGGCACCGATCGCAGCTGCACTTCCTTACCCGGCTCGAGGTCCACGATGACCTCTGCGCGCTCACCGGGGCCGAGAAGGAGGGAGTCGACTTCCACGGGGGCGTCGAGAAGCCCTGCGTCCGTCGCCACCGCGTGGAACGGTGAATCACCGATCTCCAGGGTGTAAAAACGCATCGAGGCACCGTTGAGCAGGCGCAGGCGCACCCGGCGCGTGGTGGCCTCGAAGCGGGCGTTGGTAATGCCATTCACCAGCGGGGTTGTGCCGAGCAGGCCCAGGGTGTTGTCGCTCGACTCATCGAGCTGGTCGTCTTCGGTGAACTTGGCGTCCATGATGACCACGGGGATATCGTCCACGCCGTACTCGTGTGGCAGATCAATACCGTCGGAGACGTCATCATCGATGATGAACATGCCGGCCAAGCCTCGGTAGGCATGCGTGGCGGTAGCTAGGTGCGGGTGCGGGTGGTACCACACCGTCGCTGCCGGCTGGATGATGTCCCACTCCGGCTTCCACGTTTCACCACTCTGAATCGGCGAGTGCGGGCCGCCGTCGGAATAGGCGGGAAGCTGCATTCCATGCCAGTGCACCGTGGTCATTTCACTCAGGTCATTGGTGATTTCCGCGCGGATCTTCTCACCGCGGCGGGCACGCAGCGTCGGCCCCAGGAAGGGTCCGTTGAAACCCCACGTCCGTGTCCGGTCCTTGCCAGGGAGTACCTCTGAGTGCCCCTCTTGGGCGGTGAGCGTGAATACTCGGGTCTTCCCTTCCTTCGTGCCTTCTTCTACCGGCGGGATGGGTAGAGCGCGGGGTTCACCGTCGTAGCCGAGCGGTTCGGACTGGTCTGACGACGTGGAGCAAGCGCTGACACTTAGAAGGGAGGCACCGGCAACGGTGAGGACGGTTCCTTGGACAAAGACTCGGCGGGACACAGGGCGCGACACAGAGACAGACATGCCTCTCACACTAGGCGGTCAGGCAAACCTTAACCTTCGCATTGGCGTAGTCGGGCTTAAGATCACAGTCATGTCTCTTCCCGCGAAAGAATCCGCTAATGCTCGGGAGTTTGTCTGGTCCAACGGACTGCAGGGCGTGGGCGATCAGCTGCTATCTGGAAAGACCGTCCTGCCCTGGCTTTTTAGTGCAGCCGGCGTGCCCGGTTTCTTTACCGGTCTTCTTGTTCCGTTGCGTGAGTCTGGGTCGATGCTCCCGCAGGCGGCGCTGACCCCGTGGGTGACCTCGCATCCGGCCCGCAAACGCCTGTGGTTGCTGGGCTCGGTGGGACAGGGCGTGTGTGCGGCGATCATCGCGGCAGCCGCCGTGCTTCTCGACGGCCCCCTCCTCGGCCTCATCGTCTGCCTCGCCCTGGCTGCCCTCGCGCTGCTGCGCGCGCTGTGTTCGCTGACCGGCAAAGACGTCCAGGGCCGCACCATTTCTAAGGGCAGCCGCGGTGTTGTCACCGGCCGGGCAACGCAGTTGGGTGGTGCCGTCACCCTCATCACCGGCGGTGTCCTCGCTTTCTTGGGCGAGCTGCCTCGCTGGGGGCTGGCGGTTCTTTTGGCTATTGGCGCAGCCACGTGGTTCCTCGCCGCAGTGGTCTTCCGCACTATCGATGAGCCCGTGCCGGAGAACACCGGCCAGAAGGGCATGAACACCAGCTGGTGGAAGGACACCTGGCAGCTCTACACCAAGGACAAGCGTTTCCGCAGCTTCGTCAACGTTCGTGCGCTGCTCTTAGTCTCTGCGCTATCGACGTCCTTTATTGTCGTACTCTCCCAAAGCGTTGGTTCGCAGGCGCTGAGTGGCCTCGGCGGCTTCGTCTTGGCTTCCGGTCTGGCCAGCCTCGTCGGTGGACGGGTATCCGGCGTGCTCTCGGATAAATCCTCCCGCCTGGTCATGTCCTGGGCGGCCGGCTTTGCTGCAGTGATCCTGCTGGCGATTGTGGCGTGTGCGGCGTGGGCGCCGACGTCGATAAGCGCGTGGGCCCTGCCCATCGGATTCTTCTTGGTCAATCTGGCACACGCTGGCATCCGCGTGGCCCGCAAGACGTATGTCGTGGACATGGCAGGTGAGGACAAGCGCACCCGCTACGTGGGCGCTGCCAACACCATGATGGGTGTCATCCTCCTCATCGTCGGTGGAATTTCCGCTGTCATCGCCTTGGCGGGACCATCTGCGGCTATCCTCTTTCTTGCTGTTGTGGGCCTGCTCGGAGCGTGGCGTGCGCGTGCGCTTCCGGAGGTTTCTCACGGAAAGTAACGCAAGCGCGTTATGATGAATCCCAGTAAGTCCTGACACCCCCAACACAGGAGACGCACACACTCGTGGCTGAAACAACCGACTGCGCCGCCATTGTCCTCGCTGCCGGCGCGGGCACCCGCATGAAATCCTCAACCCAGAAGACTTTGCATGAGATTGGCGGGCGGTCACTGCTCGGCCATGCGCTCCATGCCGCTGGGGGACTCAATCCGGAACACCTTGTGGTCGTTGTCGGCCACCAGCGTGACCAGGTCTCCCCGGCTGTTGACGCCATTGCTGAAGAGCTCGATTGCGAGGTCTCTCAGGCAGTTCAGGAAGAACAGAATGGAACCGGCCATGCCGTGCAGTGCGGTCTGAGCGCGGTGCCGGACTTCGATGGCACCGTCATCGTCACCAATGGTGACGTCCCGCTCCTGCGCCCAGAGACCCTCCGCGAGCTACACGAGAGCCATACTGAACAGGGCAACGCCGTCACCGTGCTGTCCATGACCTTGGAGGATCCAACCGGTTACGGCCGTGTCCTTCGTGCTGAGGACGACTCCGTGACCGCCATCGTGGAACAGAAAGACGCCTCGGAAGAGCAGCGTGCAGTGCGTGAGGTCAACTCCGGCGTGTTCGCCTTTGATGGCGCGGTGCTGCGTGATGCTCTCACCAAGCTCAACTCCGACAATGCCCAGGGTGAGCTCTACATCACCGACGTGCTCGAGATTGCTCGCGAGGCGGGCCACCGCGTCGGCGCCCACGTTGCTGCGGACCCCGATGAGCTGTCCGGCGTCAACGACCGCGTACAGCTCGCTGCGGCAGGGCGTCTGCTCAACCGCCGCATGGTGGAGAAGGCCATGCGCGGCGGCGCCACCATCGTTGACCCTGAGACCACCTGGATTGGGGTAAACGTCACGATTGGCCAGGATGTCACCATCCACCCCAACACGCAGCTGTGGGGCGCGACCACTATCGCCGATGGTGCCGAGGTAGGCCCCGACACCACCCTGACCAATATGCAGGTCGGTGCCGGCGCCAGCGTCGTGCGCACGCACGGCTTCGATTCCGTCATCGGCACGGACGCCACGGTTGGGCCATTCACCTACATTCGTCCCGGCGTCATCGTGGGCCAGGAGGGCAAGCTCGGCGGCTTCGTCGAGGCCAAGAAGGCCCAGATCGGCCGCGGCACCAAGGTCCCGCACCTCACCTACATCGGTGATGCCACCGTGGGTGACTACTCCAACATCGGTGCCTCCTCCGTCTTCGTCAACTATGACGGCGTCAACAAGCACCACACCACCATCGGCAGCCACGTGCGCACTGGCTCCGACACCATGTTCATCGCCCCCGTCACCGTGGGTGATGGTGCCTACTCTGGTGCAGGTACAGTGATTAAGGACGATGTGCCCCCAGGAGCACTCGCCGTCTCCGGCGGCAAGCAGCGCAACATCGAGGGCTGGGTTCAGAAGAAGCGCCCGGGCACGCCTGCGGCAGACGCTGCGGACAAGGCCCAGGGCTCCTCGGATGACGACCACACCACCAACTAACAACACGCAAAAGGATATTTACTGATGACTGGCAAGGTTACCGGCAGCAGCAAGAACATGAAGCTCTTCACCGGGCGTGCACACCCGGAGTTGGCGGAAGCTGTGGCCAAGGAGCTCAAGACCGACCTGGTTCCGACCACCGCCCGCGACTTCGCCAACGGCGAAATCTTCATCCGCTTCGAGGAATCCGTGCGTGGTGCCGACTGTTTTGTAATGCAGTCCCACACCCAGCCTCTCAACAAGTGGCTGGTGGAGCAGCTCATCATGATCGATGCTCTCAAGCGCGGCTCCGCCAAGCGCATCACCGCCATCCTGCCCTTCTACCCCTACGCACGCCAGGATAAGAAGCACCTGGGCCGCGAGCCCATTTCCGCCCGTCTGGTGGCAGACCTGCTCGCCGCCGCCGGCGCGGACCGCATCGTGTCCGTGGACCTGCACACCGACCAGATCCAGGGCTTCTTCGATGGCCCGGTCGATCACATGCACGCCATGCCGATCCTGGTGGACCACATCAAGAAGAACTACCCGCTGGACAACCTCGCGGTGGTCTCCCCCGATGCTGGCCGCGTCAAGGTTGCGGAGAAGTGGGCGCATGAGTTGGGTGATGCCCCGCTGTCCTTCGTCCACAAGACCCGTTCTAATACTGAAGCCAACAAGACGGTGTCCAACCGCGTTGTTGGTGACGTGGAGGGCAAGGACTGCGTGCTTCTCGACGACATGATTGACACCGGCGGCACCATCGCCGGCGCGGTCAATGTCCTCAAGGAGGCCGGCGCTAAGACCGTAATCATCGCCTGCACCCACGGTGTGTTCTCCGACCCGGCCCGCGAGCGCCTTTCGCAGTGCGGTGCCGAAGAGGTCATCACGACCGATACCCTGCCGCAGTCCACCGAGGGCTGGGAGAACCTCACGGTGCTGTCGATTGCCCCGCTGCTGGCGCGCACCATCCACGAAATTTTCGAGAATGGTTCGGTGACCACGCTCTTCGAAACCAACTAGGATTTGGTTCCACGACAACGCTGCTGCTAAAATCTTCTGAGTCTCGGCGAGGGAGAAATCCGTTATCGACGCGATAGCACAAGTTAAGCAGTGAATCTTGAATTAAGCCTGCGATGACTCGTCCAAGACGTCCATCGGCAGGCTTTTGTCGTATCTATATGGTTTCAGCAAAAGCTCTCGCCGCACCGAATACTTCAAGGAGATTACACATGGCTAACACCCGTCCAGTCATCAAGGGCGAAGTTCGTTCCGAGTTTGGTAAGGGCTTTGCTCGCCGTCTGCGCGCCGCTGGCAAGGTGCCGGGCGTTGTCTACGGCCACGCCGTTGACGTCCTGCACTTCGCTGTTGACCGCCTGGAGATCACCGCTCTGGTCCGCAACAACGGTGTCAACGCCGTTTTCGAGCTCGAGCTCGAGGGCGAGCAGCACCTCGTCATGGTCAAGAACATCGACCAGAACGTTCTGACCTTCAACATCGACCACATCGACCTGCTCTCCATTAAGCGTGGCGAGAAGGTTGAGGTTGAGGTTCCGGTTGTCCTCGAGGGCGAGCCGGCTCCGGGCCTCATGTTCATCCAGGATGCAGACGTCCTGCTCGTCGAGGCAGACGTTCTCAACATTCCGGAAGAGCTCACCGTATCCATCGAGGGTCTCGAGGATGGCGCCGTTGTTACCGCCGGCGACGTCACCCTGCCGGAGGGCACCACCTTGGTTGCCGAGGAAGACACCGTCATCGTCTCCATCTCCGAGCCGGAGGTTGACGAGGAGCTCGAGGCAGCTGCTGAGGCTGCTGAGGAAGGCGGCGCCGAGGCTGGCGCTGACTCCGAGGAAGAGGGCTCTGAGTCTGCCGATGAGGAGAAGGACGGCGAGGACGAGGAGTAATCCTCTCCCCTCCCACTCATACGCACCGCGCTGTCGCTCCCCACATGCTAGGGAGCGGGGGCGCGGTTCGCCGTTTTCTCGCCTTTCCTGCCTAAAATGGTGCGCGTGACTTCTTCTCCATATCTCGTCGTAGGACTGGGCAATCCGGGCCCGAAGTATGCCGGTACGCGCCACAATATTGGCTTCGACGTCGCCGATGAACTGGCCGACGAACTATATGCTTCGTTCTCCGTCCACAAGAAGACAAACACTGATGTTGCCGAGGCACGCCATGGGCAGGGCGGCGCCGCCACGAAGGTCATCATTGCCAAACCGCGATGCTTTATGAATTTGTCCGGCGGACCAATTAAAGCTTTGGCGCAGTACTTCAACGTCGTCCCCGACCACATCATCGTGATCCACGACGAGCTGGAGCTCGACTTTGCCGCCATCAAGCTCCGCCTCGGCGGCGGAGACCGCGGCCACAATGGCCTGCGCTCCACCACGAAGTCGTTGGGGACCAAGGACTATCAGCGCCTGTCCGTGGGCATTGGCCGCCCGCCAGGCCGTATGGACCCAGGCTCCTTCGTCCTGAAGCCGTGGACCAAGCAGGAGGCTCAGGAGGTTCCCGTCATGTGCGCGGATGCCGTGGAGGAGATTCTTCGCGCGCTAGACTAGCGGCCATGAAGCTCGCTACTCTCCGCACCAGTTTTGGCACCTGCGCCATCCGCATTGACGGCCCTAATGTGGGCACGGAGTTGGACTATGAGGACGTCGGCAAGCTGCTTACCAGCCCGGACTGGCGCAAAGCCGCGCAGTTGTCCGGCGAGCCCGTCGTCTTCGATAATGCCGACCTAGCACCCGTCATCCCCACGCCCGGCAAGATTATCTGCGTGGGTGTGAACTACGCCAAGCATGCTCGGGAAATGGGCCGCGAGCTGCCCACCCAGCCCACGCTCTTCGTCAAGTTTCCTGAGGCCCTCACTGGCCCCTTTGATGATGTCTACATCCCCGACTTCGCCACCAAGAAGCTGGACTATGAGGGCGAACTCGCGGTAGTCATCGGCACTCGTGCGCACCGCGTGCGCGTGGCTGATGCCGTGGACCATGTCGCGGGCTACGCCATTATGAATGACTACACTCTGCGCGATTACCAGCGCGCCACCTCCCAGTTCCACGCAGGAAAGTCCTTTTACCGCACGGCTGGTTTCGGGCCGTGGCTCACCACCGCAGACGAGTGGGCACCTGGCCGTGGCGCGCGGCTCACTACGACTGTCGACGGCCAGGTGCGCCAAGACGATAACACCGATGACCTCATCTTCTCCGTGGCGGAGCTCATCGCCTTTTGTTCCTCCCTGTATCCACTCAACCCTGGGGACGTGATCGCCACCGGTACTCCGGAAGGTGTTGGCTTTGCGCGCGGCGAGGACGCGATGCTGGGAGATGGGTCGGTAACGCGCATTAGCATCGACGGCTTGGGAGCAATTGAGAGTACCACGCACGTCGGTGAGCCGCCCTCTGCTGGCTGCGGGGAAGGCTGCGCGTGCCGGGACAGTTAATATTCAGCTGTGCGCAGGGGTTTCGGCAAGTATTCACTACTTTCGTTACGGTCGTTAACACCATGTCCCAGACATCATAAGGACGAGCCTTTTATGACTCATCGTTTCCGTTTCACCGCCGCCGGCATCGCCCTGTGCGCTACCGCTGCACTAACCGCATGTTCCTCTGACGATGATGCCGAAACGGCACCCGCCGCCACGACCCCGGCCCCGGTCGAAACAGTGACCGAGGCGCCGGTGACGACGGTCGTTGAACAGAACGACGATGACCACGACGATCAAGATGATCAGGATGATCAGCCGGCAGGAACCACGAATGCAGGCGCCCCATCGGCAGATAATGCCACCACGGCCGGCACTATCTCCAGGGAGGATGCTCTCGCCGCCGCTTATGCTCACGCCGGCGTTGACGCAAGCGCCGTGACAGAGAAGGAAGTCGAGCTCGATGACGGCGACGACGCCAGGGGCCCACACTGGGAGATTGAATTCACAGCACACGGCCAAGAGCATGAATTCGACGTCGATGCCACCAACGGCACGGTGACCAACCACGAGGTTGACTAAATACCCTTTTCGCCCCCGTTCGGGCTGCCCACCAGCGGCCTGTTTTAGGTATTTCCCCAGCTTAAGGGTAGGTTTGAGGGTATGAGTTCAACAAAGAAGTCTCCCTCCAAACCCCCGAAGCTCGACAAGCAGGCCTACGAGGA
This sequence comes from Corynebacterium sp. HMSC05E07, assembly GCF_001807225.1. Taxonomy (NCBI): domain Bacteria; kingdom Bacillati; phylum Actinomycetota; class Actinomycetes; order Mycobacteriales; family Corynebacteriaceae; genus Corynebacterium; species Corynebacterium sp. HMSC05E07. Next base: position 978 of record NZ_KV788279.1, on the reverse strand, counting down.
GGAGCTCAAGCGCCTCCAGGCTGAGCTCGTCGAGATGCAGCAGTGGGTAGTTGAGACCGGCGCCCGCGTGGTCATCATCATGGAAGGCCGCGACGCCGCTGGTAAGGGTTCCGCCATCAAGCGCATTACGCAGTATCTCAACCCGCGTACCTGCCGCATCGAGGCCCTCCCCAAGCCCACGGACCGTGAGGCTGGCCAGTGGTACTTCCAGCGCTACATCGAAAAGCTACCCACCGCGGGCGAAATCGTCATCTTCGACCGCTCCTGGTACAACCGCGCCGGTGTGGAACGCGTCATGGGCTTCTGCTCCCAACAGGAGTATGTCCGTTTCCTCCACCAGGCACCGTTGCTGGAGCACATGCTCATTGAAGATGGCATCATCCTTCTGAAGTACTGGTTCTCTGTCTCCGACGAGGAACAGATTGCCCGCTTCAAGTCGCGCCGCAATGATCCGCTGCGCCGTTGGAAGCTCTCCCCCATGGATCTCCAGTCCATTACTCGCTGGGAGGACTACTCCCGCGCTAAGGATGAGATGTTCGTCCACACGGATACTCCCACCTCGCCGTGGTACACCGTGGAATCGGAGGACAAGAAGCGCTCCCGCATCAACGTAATCAACCACATCCTTAAGACCATCCCCTACCAGCACGTCGAACAGGATATCCCGGAGATCCCATCGCGCCCAGAGGAAGAAGCCGAGTACGAGCGTCCGCCACGCAACGACTTTGCGTATGTTGAAGACGTTGCTGCTGAACTGGAGCGCGACAAGGTCAACAGCAAGAAGGCTGATAAGAAGTCCGAGAAGAAGCATAAGAAGGGCAAGAAAAAGTAAACACCTCAGGCCTTCTCGCTAACGCAGCGGCCCTCACCGGCAGAAACTCTCCCTAGCATTCCGTCTAGGTAGTGATTTTCCCCGGTGAGGGCCTTCTTCTCTTGTGCGGGTTAAGGGGCCCTTCCGGTTTTAGAGTGCGTTGATTT
>NZ_KV788278.1:0-9247 GCF_001807225.1 Corynebacterium sp. HMSC05E07 | reverse complement strand
CACCGGCATCGGCTACATCCCACCCTGGGGACTGCCGATTACCGCCACACCCGAATACCAACAAGCGGTGGCCAGACTCACCGCCGAACAACCACCCGACACGAGCTAACCACCCACACCACACACCGAAACCCGCCAACCACAGCATGGTTGACGGGTTATACGGCGTGCTTGAGTTAGTGGCCGGTACCGATTTCTAGGTGCATGCCCGGAACCGAGTTGATGAGGTTGCGGGTGTAGTCCTGCTGGGCGTTGTTGAAGATGTCATCGGCGGTGCCCTGCTCGACGGCCTGGCCCTTCTTCATGACCACGATGTCATCGGCAGTTTGCCGGACCACCGCGAGGTCGTGCGTGATGAAGAGGTAGGAGAGGCCAAGCTCAGACTGCAGCTCCGCCAGCAGTTGGATGATCTGGTTCTGCACCAGCACGTCCAAGGCGGACACGGCCTCATCAAGGACGATGACCTCCGGGTTTAACGCCAACGCGCGGGCGATGGCGATGCGCTGGCGCTGGCCACCGGAGAGCTCGTTGGGGTAGCGGCGCATGGCAGAGCGCGGCATGGAGACCATGTTGAGCAGCTCCGCCACGCGTGCCTCACGCTCCTTGCGCGAGCCCACCTTGTGCAGCGCTAGGGGTTCTTCGATGCACTTGTAAATCGAGTACATCGGATCCAGTGAGCCATAGGGATTCTGGAAGACCACCTGCATCTTGCGGCGGAGGTCGAAGAGCTCCTTCTTGGACAGCGACGAGGTGTCGCGTCCTTCGAATTCGATGGTTCCGGAGGTCGGTTCCAAAAGCCCCAGCACCATGTTGGCCACCGTGGACTTACCGGAACCGGACTCGCCCACGAGCGCCATCGTGGTGCCCTTGCGGATGTCGAAGGAGACATCATCGACGGCCTTGAGGTTCTTCTTCTCTCCACGCTGGCCGCGGATGTTGAATTCCTTGGTCAGGTTGCGTACCGAAATTACTGGCCCCGCAGCGCCAGACGCTGCGGCACCTTGCGCGGTCGACTGGGCAGATAGAGGCACGGCGGAGCCGGGTTCGACGGTGGTTTCGGCGGCGTTAGCCTCGCCCGTCTTAAGCTCCTTGGCCTCCACGCCGGCCTCCTTGGCGGCGCGGATGCGGGAGGAGGCGAGGGAGGGGGCGGCGTCGACAAGCCGGCGCGTGTACGGGTGCTGCGGCGAACGCAGAATCTCACGTGACGGGCCTGATTCCACGATGCGTCCGCGGTGCATCACGATGAGGTGTTCCGCGCGCTCCGCCGCCAAACCCAGGTCATGGGTAATGAAGAGCACCGCGTTGCCGAGCTCTTCGGTGAGGTGCTCGAGGTGATCCAGGATTGTCTTCTGCACCGTCACATCCAGCGCGGACGTGGGCTCATCGGCGATGAGCAGCTTCGGGCGCGCAGCCAAACCAATGGCGATGAGCGCGCGCTGGCGCATACCGCCAGAGAATTCGTGAGGGTACTGCTTGGCGCGGCGTTCGGCGTCGGGAAGCCCGGCCTCCTCCAGCAGCTCCACTACGCGCTGGTGACGCTCGGAGCCCTCCACCACATTGTTGGCCTTGAGGGATTCCTCTACCTGGGTGCCGATGCGCCACACCGGGTTGAGGTTGGACATCGGATCTTGCGGCACGAGGCCAATCTTGTTACCGCGCAGCGCCTCGAACTGCTTGTTGTTGTAGTGGGTAATGTCCTCACCCTCGAAGAGGATCTGGCCGCCGGTGACCTTACCGGTGCCCGGCAGCAGGCCCAGGATGGACATGGCAGTCGTGGACTTACCGGAACCGGACTCACCCACAATGGCCACGGACTGGCCCGGGTAAATGGTCATATTGACGCCACGCACCGCCTCAACCACGCCGGTGGAAGAGGTGAAGGAAATCTGGACGTCCTTCATTTCAAGAAGTGGGTTCATTAGCGCTTCCTCGCCTTCGGATCGAGTGCGTCGCGGACGACGTCACCCATCATGATGAAGCTCAACACGGTCAGGCCCAGGGCACCGGCCGGGTAGAACAGGACTGCCGGGGCAACACGCAGGGAGGCCTGCGCGTCAGAAATATCGCCGCCCCAGGACACGAACGTCGGCGGAAGGCCAATGCCCAGGAAGGACAGGGTTGCCTCCGCCACGATGTAGGTGCCCAGTGCCACGGTGGCGTAGGAGATGATGGGCGCGGCGGCGTTCGGCAGGATGTGGCTGAAGAGGATGCGCCAGTTCGACGCACCGATGGAGCGCGCGGACTGCACGAATTCCTCGTTCTTGATGGAGACCACCGCACCGCGCGTAATGCGGGCGATGGACACCCAGCCGAACAGGCCGAGAACCAGGACCACGGTGATGATGGTGCGGTGCTCCTTGAACATCTGCATGACCACGATGGCGGCCAGCACCAGCGGGATGGCGAAGAAGATATCCGTGATACGGGAGAGTACAGAGTCAATCCAGCCGCCAAAGAAGCCGGCGATGGCGCCGATAAGCGAGCCCAGAATCACCACGAGGATGGTGGTGAGCACGCCCACGGCTACCGACGCCCGCGCACCGTAAATCACACGCGCATAGATGTCGCAGCCCTGGCGGTTGAAGCCGAAGGGGTGGCCTGGCTCTGCAGGGGCGAGGGACTTGGACAGCTCGCACAGGCGAGGATCCGTGTTGGTGAACAGGCCAGGGACAACGGCCATGAGGACAGCCACGAGGATCATGACGGCCGCGATCCAGAACAGTGGGCGGCGGCGCAGGTAGCGCCAGGCCTCGCCCCACTGGGAGGAGGGAGCGGATTCGTCCTTGACAGCGTCGACGGCGCCGAGACCCGTCTCGTCGGTTTCGGAGACGAAGTGCTCTTGGCCCGGGTAATGGGTGGTTTTCTCGAAGTTAGGCATAGCGGATCCTCGGATCAAGTACGGCGTAGAGGAGGTCAACAAGCAGGTTGGCAATGATGTAGATGATCACCAGAACCGTCGTGAAGGAGACGATCGTTGTCGGCTCACCGCGCAAGATGGCCTGGTACATGGTGCCGCCGACGCCGTTGATGCCGAAGATGCCTTCGGTAACAATCGCGCCGGTCATGAGCGCACCGATGTCGGCGCCGATGAAGGTGGCCACCGGGATGAGGGAGTTGCGCAGCACGTGGCGGCGGGTCACCGCGCCGTTGGACAGGCCCTTGGCGCGGGCGGTGCGCACGTAATCGGCGCGCAGGTTCTCCGCCACGGACTGGCGGGTCAGGCGGATGACATACGCCAGCGAGAGGGCGCCGAGCACCATGGCGGGCATGAGCAGCGACTTCACCGAGGCGTTGGCCCCGACGGTCACCGGTAGCACGCCCCATTTAATGCCCACGATGTACTGGAAGACGAAGCCGATGACGAAAGACGGCACGGCGATGACGAGCAGCGAGATGACCAGCACGGTGGAATCGAAGAAACCACCGCGGCGCATGCCGGCAACAACGCCGAAGAAGATGCCAAAGATGGACTCAAAGATGATCGCCATGATGGTGAGCTTGACGGTGACGGGGAAGGCATTGGCCATCACCTGGGTCACGGGCACGCCAGAGAAGGTGGTGCCGAAGTCCAGCATGAAGATGCCCTTGATGTAGAGCAGGTATTGGATGATGAACGGCTTGTCTAGGTTGTATTCCGCTTCGATGCGGGCGCGGGCAGCCTCGGTGAGGCCGCGGTCGCCGCCGAGGGCCTCGACGGGGTCGCCGGGCATCAAGAAGACGAGTGCGTAGATGAGCAGGGTGGCTCCGAAGAACACCGGGATCATCTGGAGCACTCGGCGCCCGATATAGCGCAGCATAGTGTGGTCCTTTACTCGTTGTGGGCAGGTGCTTGTCGACGCCCTCCTTAACAGGGCATCCACGTAGCTCATAAGAATTTTAGTGTGTGATCCATGCCGTTGAGAAATCTATAGGGCGTTTCGGATCACACCCTGGGGTAAAACGCGGGGCGACCCCCGCTGCCGGGGGCCGCGGGGGTCAGGCGAAGGAACGGCGGTGCGCGTTACTTCTTGGTGATGTTGTAGTACACCGGCTGGGACTTCCAGGAGAAGACAACGTTGTCGACGTTCTCGGAGTAGCCGCCGGTGGCGTTGGAGTACCACAGCGGGATGGCCGGCAGATCCTGGAACAGGACAGCCTGGGCCTCGTTGTACTTCTTGGTGGCCTCATCGTCAGACTTGGCGGTCAGAGCTTCCTCGAGGAGCTTGTCGAACTCGGGGTTGGTGTAATCACCGTCGTTAGAGGAACCACCGGTCTTGTACAGCGGGGCAAGGAAGTTGCCCTGGCTCGGGTAGTCTGCCTGCCAACCGGTACGGAAGGCGGTCTTGATGGTGCGGTTGGTGACTTCATCGCGCAGGGACTTGAAGTCCGGGTACGGAGCGCCAACGGCTTCGATGCCGAGGGTGTTCTTGATGGAGTTGGCGGTGGCGTCTACCCAGCTCTTGTGGCCGCCGTCGGAGTTGTAGGCGATCTCCACGCTCGGGTTGTCCCACTTCTTGATCTTGTCCGCTTCGGCCCAGAGCTTCTTGGCCTTTTCCGGGTCGTACTTGAGGACCTCGTTGCCCTCAATGTCCTCGGAGTAGCCCGGCAGAACCGGGGAGGTGAAGTCCTTGGCCGGGGTGCGGGTGCCCTTGAAGATGGTTTCGGTGATCTCCTCGCGGTTGATGGCGTGGGAGATGGCCTGGCGGCGCAGGGCGCCTTCCTCGCCGGAGAAGTGCTCGAGGTTCTCACCCAGGGTGAAGGACTGGAACACGGCGGTCGGCTGGTTGACGGCGCGCTCGCCGAGGTCGGTCTCGTAGACGTCGAAGGCGGAGTCCGGGACGGCATCGAGGACGTCCAGGTTGCCGGAGAGCAGGTCGGCGTAGCCGGCATCCTGGGAGGCGTAGAAGACGAACTTGATGCCGTCGTTCTGCGGGGTTTGGCCGCCCTTGTATTCCTCATTCGGAACGACGGTGGCGTCCTGGTTGTGGTTCCACTCGGCGAGCTTGTATGGGCCGTTGGTGATTGGGTTCTGGCCGTAGGCGTCCATGTCGTCGTACGCAGACTCGTGGAGCGGGTAGAACGCGCTGTAGCCCAGCTGTGCCGGGAAGTCCTGCTCAGGGCTGTTGAGGGCGATGGTGAAAGTGTGGTCATCGACAACCTTGAGGCCTTCAAGCTTCTCGACGCCCTCCTTAAAGCCCTTGATGTTGGAGAAGAAAGACGCATTGAGCTGGTCGTTCGCTACGGCGTAGTTCCACGCATCAACGAAGTTGTTCGCGGTGACCGGGGAGCCATCGGAGAACGTGGACTCCTTGAGCGTGACGGTGAACTCGGTGTTGTCCTCGTTCGGCTCGATGGATTCGGCGAGCTCGTTCTGTGCTTCGCCCTCGCCGTCGTAGTAGACGAGACCGGAGTAGAGGGAATCAACGATACGGCCGCCGCCGGTCTCGTTGGTGTTCGCCGGAATCAGCGGGTTCTGCGGCTCGGAGCCGTTAACGATGACGTAATTGTCACCGGCCCCAGAACCGGAAGCGGAGCTGGAGTCATCGCCACCGCATGCCGCGAGGGTGAGCGGCAGGGAAGCGACAGAAAGGACGGCAAGCGTCTTCTTGAGCGTCATGTGGGTCTTAGACCTCCGTGGTGCGAAAGATGTAGAAAACCTGTGGTTTCGGTTTGCTACGAAGCTACCGCGTGGCTTGCCTTACATACAAGGAATCGAAAAATATGCCCTGTGATAAAAGCTATAGTTCGCTAGATATTTTCCTACAACCTGCGTTTTCCTCGGAGAATAAAAAAAGTACCCCACCCCCTGTGTGGGGTAGGGCACTGCTTGTCAGTGTATGTTACGTACTTCGCATCCACTGGAGGAGTGTCTGAGTAAATCCATGAGGGTTTTCCAAGAAAGGAAGATTCTTGGTTCCGGGAATGGTTGTTGCCGTGAAACCCCCGCGGCAGCGTCGTGCCGCACGCCGCGCGACCGGGCGCCAGAGCAGCTGATCGGCGTGGACGAACAACACCGGTGCGGACACCGTCAGGTCGAGCCAGCTCAAGGGCACCACGGCCGTGCGGAGGCGGTGGTTCCACAAAATACCGCGGCGCACGTTACCAATCTGGGAGGCCGCAACCCTTAAACGCAGCGTCTCCTCGCGCTCTTCGCCGGCAAATGAGCCCAACGCGTCAAGATCCAGCTCCCTGCGATAGGTGGACTCCCGCATGAGCAGGCTTGGAGCGTGCAGCCAACCCAAGCGGCACAGCGTCGAACGCAGCACAAGCCACCCGAAATCCCAGGGTCGGGCAGCTACCGCGCGGCGCAGGTCTGCTGGGTGTGCGGCGGAAATCGAAACCAGCCCGCGCACACGCTCAGGGCGCTCGGTGGCCAGCGCCCATGCCACCGCACCACCGGTATCGGTGCCGACAATGAAGGCGTCATCGTGCCCCAGCGCTCGGATTACGCCACTGACATCACCCACCGCAACGCGGATGTCTTGGCCTGGCTCCAGCGGAGGCTTGTCCGACATGCCGAAGCCGCGCATGTCGAGGGCGGCGACGTGGAAGCCGGCGTCGGCAAGCAGTGCGATGACCTCCCTAAAGTCGAACCATCCGCCGAAAGATCCGTGCAACAGCACGACGAGGGGATTGTCCGGATCACCGGCGGTTGCCGCGTGGAGGCGGATACCGCGCGTGTGGAGAAACTCATGCTCAAAGGGGCCATCGAGTTCCACCACGGAGGGGGACAGGGAGGTCATTGCCGCAGGCCTTTCTATAGACGAAATCCGCCCCACAGCGAGGTTGTGCGCTTGGGGCGGGGAGGAGGAGAGAGAAAGGACCCTAAAGATTTAGGTGTAGAGGCCGCGCTCGATGGACTTTTCGGCCTTGCCCGGAACCAGCTTCTTAAGTTCCTTCGTGGACTCAATGGTCTTCTCCGGTGCCTTCACCTGCTTGATCTGCTTGAAGCCGATAAAGGCCACGATGGCGGCGAGGACCACCATGATCAGGAAGACAATGAGGAAGGCAGCCCAGCGGTCAAGCCACTTCGCCAGCAGCTCCGCCAGGAAGAAGAAAAAGAAGAAGGAGCTGTACAGCGCCACGGTGCCGGCAACGCCAAACATGCCCGCACCGATGCCGCCCTTCTTGGCGGACGCAGCGAGCTCAGTCTTAGCCAGCTCAACCTCGGAGCGCACCAACTGGGACATCTGCTCGGTGGCATTGGAGACCAGCTGGCCGATGGATGCTTCGCCGCGGCGGGAGGTGTCGGCATCGCTCAAGGGGATGCTGTCGACCTTCGGGGCGAACTGGTTGGACCCGTCAGTGAATAGTCCGTCGTTGCTCACGGTTAAAAACTCCTACTGTTTTGTCGCAATCTATATCGGCCATAGTAATGAACTTTTCAGAGTTCATGTGGTGCGGCCCGCAATTATGGGTACGGCGTTATTGTAATGGGTATGCCTAGTTCTGACCCGCTGACCCCGCTGATGACCCTATCTGGGGTAGAGGAAGGTGCTGCTGCGGCGGTCGATGCCATCGCCCGAGTCCACCGCCGGCCCGCGGGTCTGCGCAAGTTCGAGGTCATCTCCTCAGAGTCCTTGCTGCGTGGGGCGCGGGCGTGTGCGGCGCTCGACGGCGCGCCGCTCGCGCTTGACGGAGTCCCCCCAACCGTCAGCGCCTACTCCCTCCTTGCCCCGGAGGTGCAGGCCTCCACCGTGCGCACCTTTGCGCGCGCTCCGCTGCAGGTCTTGGCCCGAATCGACGTCGCTGCGGGCGGTCCCGGGCGTCCCGCACGTGACTCGGCCGTGGCCCAGGCGCTGGCGCAGCTCATCACGCGCGGCGCCGGCGTGGATTTTGACCGACTACTGCCGGTGGTGCTTCATGCCGAGATTGCCGCGCGCTCGCTCTTCGGTGAAAACAGCACCGTCGTGGCCCTCGTTGCCGCGCGGGCGTCGGCTATCCACACCGGCTTTGATCCCCGTGGTTTCGCCGTGCCCGAGACCTACCTCAACCGGCATCGCGCCGCGTACCGTGAGGCGCTGTCTGCCTACACTGAGGGCCCCGCGGAGCTGCTCACACTTCTGTATGACGCATGGACCGCTGGCGCGGAGGAGGCTGACGGCATTGCTCGCGCGGCCTGAGCCTGACGCGCAGACCTAGTCCGCGCGTTGCCGCGCCAGCAGCACGCCACCCACCACAAGTGCTGCCACCCCAGCCACGACTGCTGAGCCGATGCCCACCTCTTTGGCGCTGGGCGCGGTAAACAGCGGCACCGGATGCTTGAAGGTGCGCGTCTCCCAGCCGTTGTCCGCTGCATGTTTCTTCAGCAGGCGGTCGGGATTGACCGCGACGGGGTGGCCCACCTGCTCCAGCATCGGGATGTCCGTGGCGGAATCGGAGTAAGCAAAGGATGCATTGGGGTCGACGTTGAGCTTCGTGGCCATACGGGCTAAGGCTTCTGCCTTCGCGCCGCCTTTGCAATAGAACAGTATTTCCCCGGTGAAGCGGCCGTCTTGCTCGGCGAGCTCGGTGGCTACGACGTGTTCGATGCCCAGCTCCTGTGCGATGGGCTCGACCAGCACGCTTGCCGACGCCGAAATGATCACCACCTCGTGGCCGGCGGCACGGTGGGCGTCGATAAGCGCACGTGCCTCCGCATAAATGGCGGGGGTGACCACGGTGTGCATGGTCTCCACCGCGATGTCGTGGACCTCCTTGACCGACCATCCAGCCACCATGGCGGCTAGCTGGTCGCGGGTGGCATCCATGTGCTCACTGCTGTGCCCGGCAAGCATATAACTGGCCTTGGCGAGCGATAGTTGTAGCGCCTCGGTGTGCGTAATGAGACCGTTATGCATGAACTCGCGGCCGAAGGCATAGGCCGAGGAGGTGGCAATGATGGTTTTATCCAAGTCGAAGAACGCAGCGATTCGAGTGCTATCGCTGGGGGTAACGGGATGTTCAATCATGGAGAAATGCCTGCCAATATGCGTGCGGATTACGCTGCTCATCGTAGCCAGTTAGCAGCGCACAGAGGGAGAAGGCAGGCGATCTTAGAAGATTCTCAAGGAATATTGCGTCGTGCTGTTGTCATCTTTTCCCAGCCGTGCCATAATGTGTGGTGCAAGGCCCCGATATACAGTGCGGCCTGCCCCGGCGCACCCCCCCGATGCCGGGTTACAGATGGCCCGCGCACACCCCCCCCGAGGCGCGGGCCATCACCTATTTCTGCCGAAACGGCGGTTGCCCGTTTTCAGGCTTAAGGGACATTTCGTGTGGATTTGCG
>NZ_KV788277.1:0-84261 GCF_001807225.1 Corynebacterium sp. HMSC05E07 | reverse complement strand
ACTTTCTAGGCATAGTTCAATCCTTCCTTACCTGAGGTAAGAACTAAACCCAGGACGCTTCAATTCAGAGCACTTTTTAGCCATTGTTGAGCGGGTTTATGTTGCGGTGCAGCGGAGTGGAAGGCATAAACGAGAATGTTGACATCAGGAATGATCATCGAGCACCGCCCACACAGCTTCTTTGTCGCTGAAATCGACTAGAGCCGGTCCGCCGCAATCGAAGGAGGGCAGGTTAACGGGGGTGTCTTCGGTACTGATGCGGGTTTTCTTCTTGAGGGCAGCGCGGACCGCCTCTTCGACGTATGAGCTCAAAGTGACATTGTTGGCTTTGGCTTGGACCTTCGTTTCTTCAAGGAGTTTCGGGGGGAGGTTTATCGTGGTGCGCATACCTTTAGGATAGAAAGCATCAAGTCATCAATCAAGAGATGTAATGATGCATCTGTCTTCAGGAAGCCGTGAAAGGTTGACTGGTGTCTTAATTCAGTGCGAGCGTCAGGATCAGTACTCCGATGGAGAGTGCGAGCATGCCTAAGCAGTTGATCCAGAATGCGCTGCCGAGGAAGTGGGCGCGGACATGGGCTGCTGCGGCTGCGCAGAAATATGCGATGACTCCAACCATGGCTGCGATACCTACGCCGGGGTACCAGAGACCGGCTATGAGTCCTGTGACTGCGAGGCATTTGATGACAATGAGTGCCCACCACCAGTCTTTGGGGAGTTTGACGCCGCTGAGGCAGGCTTCGATAAAGGGGACTGGTTTGAGGGAGAGAGCGGCGTCGCCAAGCAGAATGGCTGCTAGTAGTAGGGAGGGCCAGGCTGGGGAAGATTCTAGGATCATTGGGTTACTCCGAATGCGGTGTTGAGACGTTCGATCGATGAAGCGGCTTGAGATGTGAGGTGTTCGGTGTCGTAGAGGCCTGCGGCCCAGCCGATGAGTAAGCCAAGGTAGACGTTGTACAGCAGGTTGGAGTACTCGGTCGCATCTTCGTTGCTGAATCCGGAGCCGAGGCGCAAGGTGATTTCATCTGTCAGGAGCGTCTTGAGCGCAGTGAGTGCTTCGCCTTGGTTGCCTTGTTGGATGAGTGCCGCGCCAAAGGCGCGAGAAAGCTCTTCGTGGCCAGTAAACATCTGGAGGAAAGGTCTCAGGACGTCGAGGAGGCTATCGGATTGTCCGCGGATGTCGTCGTGGAGTTCTGAAATATGTTGGCCAATAGTGCGGATGAGCAGCGTTTGTTTGTCGCCGACTCCCATGACGGTTCCCACGCTGACACCAGCTTCGGATGCGATAGTCCGGATGCTGGTGGTGGCGTAGCCCTGGGTGAGGAAGAGTTCGTAGGCGGTGGCTAGGACCTTGCTGTCTGTGCCAGCTTTGGCGGCCGAACGTGAAGAATGAACGTGTTCAGTGAACATGTTCAAAGAGTAGCGCTTGGCAGTTTCAGGGTCAATAGCGTCAGAGTGTTGGTGATTGCAGCTAGGTCAGCGCGGGGAAGACGCGGTCGCGCAGCAGGTGGGCAAGCTCGCGGTCAGGGTGTGCCGGGTCAATCCAGGCGATGTCGCCGATTTCGGCGGCGGCGCGGGGTTCGTTGTCGGTGACGGTGTGGGTGCAGGTGAAGATGGTGCCGACAATTACTGAAGTAGCAGATAGACCGAAGTTTTAGGAAGGCTAAATGTTTGCAGGGGAAACCGCAACACGATACGCCTTCCTGCGGGCTCGCGCAATGAATTATGGGGAGGTGTATACGTTCGTCTACGGTTTCCATTTTTGCTACCAAATTTGTCGACTACATGTAACTCTAGGGGTCTCCGAGTTTTCAGCCGTCTTCTTGCAAAAGGGCTCAGGGCATGTATCGCCCTAAGAAAAGTGCGCCCCGGGCGGTGCTGATTGCGGCAGCAACAGTTCTCGCTCCAGCTAATGCACTTTCTCGGCGGGTTGGTTTTCAATAAATTATCTTTGCGCTAAGCAGTGAGGGTTCTAAGGGTAGCGTGATTGGAACTTTGCCGTATGATCGTTGCTGAACTGTCTATTAGGCAGCCAAAGAGAATCTGCCAATTAGGGAGAATAAATTATGTGGAAAAAATCTTGGCCACTGTTGGCGTTATTCTGATGTCTCTTTCCGTTTATGTTCAATGGCCGTATGCGGTCACGATTGCTCTAGCAGCTTTGGTCATTTTCCTTGTGTTTCTTCCCAGCGGGAAGAAGTAAATGCCTGAACAGGGGTAGGTATTTCAGCGGACCTGCCTCTGTTTTATGTTGATGAGCCGAGAAAATGGGCGCGGAGGTGCGCTGCTACGGATGCGTAGGACAGGCGATGAGACCGGTGGCTTCGAGGCGCTATCTACGAAAACGTACCTACCCAGCCAGCGCGGGGAAGACGCGATCGCGCAACAGATGCGCAAGCTCGCGGTCGGGGGCTGCTGGGTCGACCCAGGCGGTGTCGCCGATTTCGGCGGCGGCGTGGGGCGCGTCGGTGGTGACGGCGTGGGCGTAGGTGAAGATGGTGCCCACGACGACCTCGCCCGGCTCGTTGGCAGCGGGGGCGTCGAAGGTGCCGAGTTCGTTGAGGCTCTCGGCGTCGAGGTGGAGGCCTACTTCTTCGGCGACTTCGCGCAGGGCGGCGTCGACAAGCGCCTCGCCCTCCTCGGGCTTGCCGCCGGGCAGCTGGTACTTGGTGGAGGACTTCTTGCGCACGGTGAGGACCTGGCCTGCGGCGTTGCGGATGACGACGGCTGCGACTTCAATCATGGCTGCCGATTGTAGGCGGTCTAGAGCAGCGGCAGGACCACGAGGGCGAGATTGAGCGCGATGACCAGCGCGGCAAGCGTCCAGCCCACGGCCATCGACCAAGGCTTCGCGGCGAACTCACCCATGACGTCCCGGGAGCCGGCGTAGCGGAAAAGCGGGATGATGGCGAAGGGGATGCCCAGGGAAAGGAGCGCCTGGCTGACGATGAGCGCCATAGTAGGGTCGGCGCCGCAGGCGATGATGACTAGCGCTGGGATGAGCGTGACCAGGCGGCGGACTAGTAGGGGGACCTTAATGTGGAGCAGGCCGTCCATGATTTCGGAGCCGGCGTAGGCGCCCACCGACGTCGAGGCGAGGCCACTGGCCAGCAGGCCGATGGCGAAGAGAACGCCGGCCAGCGGGCCGAGGTGGCTGGCAATCGCCGCGTGTGCCCCGGAGATGGTGTCCGTGCCGTCCACGCCGTAGAGGGCCGAGCCCGCCAGGACCAGCAGGCCCACGTTGACGAGCCCGGCGATGGACAGCGCCACGGCGATGTCTGCGCGGGTGCCGGCCAGCACGTGGGGGATTTCCAGGTCGGGGAAGCGCTGCTTGGTCAGGGAGGAGTGCAGGTAGATGGCGTGCGGCATGACGGTGGCACCCAACATGGAGGCGGCCAGCAGGATGCTGTCCTTGCCCTCCAGGCGGGGGATGAGGCCCGCGGCCACGTCGGCAGGGTCGGGCGGGGCGATGGCAAGCCCGGCAAGGAAGCCGATGCAGATAACCAGGAGCAGGCCGATGACGAGCCCCTCGAACCACTGGTTCTTCTTCTGGAAGATGAGGAGAACGATGGACACCGCGCCGATGATGAGCGCGCCTACGAGCAGCGGGAGATCGAAGAGGAGTTGCAGAGCGATGGCGCCGCCGATGACTTCGGCGAGGTCGGTGGCTGCGGCGATGATCTCGGCCTGGGCCCACATGCCCAGGCGCGCGCGGCGGGGGAGGCGCTCGCCCATGATTTCCGGCAGGGAGCGGTGGGTGACCAGCCCCAGCTTGGCGGAGTGGTACTGGATGAACATGGCCATGAGGTTGGCCACGACGAGTACCCACACCAGGAGGTAGCCGTAGCGGGAGCCGGCGCTGATGTTGGCGGCCACGTTGCCGGGGTCGACGTAGGCCACCGCGGCAACGAAGGCGGGGCCGGTGAGGCTGATTAAGGTCTTGCGCATGAGCACCTTCGTATCAAAAGTTCAACTACTTGAAGTCTAGGTTCCAACCGTATCAAGTCAAGCCAGGGGTTTGATTCGGCAAACTATATTAAAGTTTAATTGTTAATCATTTAAATTACTTTATGTATTTCGGCAGGCTAGAGACATTGGGGTGTAAAGGGTACACTCCCTTCAGTGCGCCAAAGTTGGAAAATATTTTTAAGAGATGTAGCCAGGCTTGGCCGCGTCCCCAGGGCGTGGATCATCCTCATCGGACTCGTCATTACCCCCGCGATGTACTCCTGGGTCAACATCGCGGCCTTCCGTGATCCGTACGGGAATACCGAGAACATCAAGGTTGCCGTCGTCAACGAGGACAAGGGCGCCAATAACGACCTCACCGGTCACGTCGACGTGGGTAAACAAGTCGTCGACAAGCTGCAGGATAACCACCAGCTGGGCTGGCAGTTCTTAGGTGCCGACGAGGCAGACAAAGCCCTGCATGAGGGGGACGTCTACGCCGCGGTCACTATCCCGGAGGACTTCAGCGAGAACCTCGTGAGCATGCTCGACGGCACGTTCACCAAACCGCAGCTGGTCTACCGCGTCAACGAGAAGAACAACGCCATCGCCGTGAAGATCACGGACACCGGCGCCAAGGGTCTGGATAAGCAGATCACCGCCGCGTTCAAGGAGCAGGTGGCCACGGTTGCCGCGGAGAAGGTGAAGGACTCCGGCACGGAGTTCGAAACCAAGATCACCCGCGCCATGAACAACACCAGCACCTCCTTCGGTGAAACCGCGCAGAAAATCGACGATAGCCGCCGCAAGCTGGGGGACATCCAGGCCAAGCTCGACACCGCCTCGCAGTCCATGGGCGGGGCCAAGGGTACCGTCGCGGACGTGGAGGCCGCGCTGACCGACGCCCAAGCCGCGCTCAACGAGGTCAGCTCCCTGGTCAACCAGGCCCAGGGCGGCATCGGTGACTTCACTGACCAGTCCACCTCGGCGTTCGTCAACGGCGCCACCGCTGTCGCCGACGGCACCGCGCAGGCGCAGGAATCCATCGCGGATCTCACCGCCGGCCTGGACCAGGCGGGACAGCGCTTCGACTACGCCACCCAACAGGCCAACGGTGCCGTGGACGCCAGCGCGCAGTCCATCGCCGAGCTCAAGGCGCTGCTCAACTCCGCCACGCTCTCCCCGCAGGCCACGAAGGAGCTTGACGACGCCGTCCAGCGCCTCGAGGAGGGCAACGAATCCAACCGTCGCCTCTTGGGTAACCTGGGCGCGCTGAGCAAGGACACCCAGGCCGCCGCGGATTCCGTGAAGTCCAGCTCCGACGCAATTAACCAGGCCGCGGCCGATACCAAGGCCACGTCCCAGACCCTGCGCGATACCGTGACCTCCTCCGTGCCGGAGATCAACCGCGCGATGAGCAACCTGAGCTCCACCGCGAGCGCGCTCAGCGCCACCCTGGAAGCACAGAAGGGAACCATGCGGGAGGCCGACGGCCTCCTCGACGGCGTGTCCCAACAGCTGCTCGCCACCAAGGACACGCTGGGGGACTTCGACACCAACCTGGTCGCGCTGCAGGACAGCCTGAGGAGCATCCAGGGTGATGTCCGCTCGCTCAAGGCCACGATGAACAACAAGGTGCTGCAGAACGTCACCGGGCTCGATGCGGATGAAATCGGCCAGTTCTTCGCCGAGCCCATCGAGGTCGAGTCGGTCACGGTCTACCCGGTGGACTCCTACGGCTCCGCTATGGCGGCGCTGTTTACCAACCTCTCGCTGTGGATTGGCGCCTTCGTGCTCATGGTCATCTTCAAGGTTGAGGTGGACAAGGAGGGCTTCCGCCGCGTCACCGTGGACCAGGCCTACCTGGGTCGCTTCCTGCTCATGGCCGCCATGGTGGTCATTCAGGCCGTCGTGGTGACGGCGGGCGACATCCTCATCGGTGTCCAGACCGTCAACGCGGCCGCGTTCATCGTCACCGGCGTGCTCATCGGGCTGGCGTACCTCAGTATCATCTACGCCCTATCGACCTCCCTGGGCCACCTCGGCCGCGGCCTGTGCGTGGTGCTGGCCATCATCCAGATCCCGGGCGCATCCGGCCTGTACCCGATCGAGCTGCTGCCGGGCTTCTTCCACGCCATCTACCCGCTGCTGCCGTTCACCTACGGCATCGACGCCATGCGTGAGACCATCGGCGGCTTCTACGGCGCCCACTACTTCAAGTACATGGGCGTGCTGGCCTTCATGTTCCTTCTGTTCTTCGTGTGCGGCCTCCTGCTGCGCAAGGCCCTGTCCCACTTCAACGCGCTGTTCAACAAGGAGCTCAAGGACACCGAGCTCTTCGACTACGAGAACGTGCAGGTCATGGGCAACGGCTACCGCATCGCCGACGTCATCCAGGCGCTGGACAGCCGCAGCGGCCTCAAGCAGGACCTGGACCACCGCGACCACGATTGGAGCTACTGGCTCAAGCTCGTCGCCGTCGCCGGCGTGGTGGGGGTTATCATCCTCATCTTGGTTTCCGGCCTCCTGCCTTCCCAGAAGCCGCTGCTCCTGGGCATCTGGACCGCGTGGTGCCTGCTCATTGTGGGCGCGGCCGTCACGCTCGAGTACCTGCGCATCAGCCTGAAGCAGTCCGCGGAGCTGCTCACGCTGGATGAGGATGACATCAAGCACCCGGCCCGCAACGAGGACAACGATCTGGCTGCGGTAGCACCGGCCGAGACGGAGGGAGAGAAGTAATGCGCGGAACACTGGATCTTTTCCTCGAGGACATCCGCACGGCACGCCGCAGCGTGATGAGCATCGTCATGCTCGTCGGCCTGGTGGTCATCCCCATGCTGTTCACGTGGTTCAACGTGCTGGCCAGCTGGAATCCTTTCGACAACACCAGCCAGCTCAAGGTGGCGGTGGCCAGCGAGGACACCGGCTACGAGAGCGACCTGCTGCCCATGCCCATCAACGTGGGCGACCAGGTGCTCAATCAGCTGCGCGCCAACGACCAGCTGGACTGGGTAGTCACCACCCCCGACGAGGCCGTCGAGGGCACCAAGTCCGGCGAGTACTACGCCGCCATCGTGCTGCCGGAAAACTTCAGCGATGACATGATGACCTTCTACACTGACGGCTCGGAGCCGGCGGGGCTGTCGCTGTACACCAACGAGAAGAAGAACGCGCTGGCACCGAAGATCACCGACCAGGGCGCAGAAGGCGTGTCCGCCCAGGTGGCGGAAACCTTTACCCGCACCGTGGGCCATGTGTCCTTCGACCTCGTGGCCGGCCTGTCTGATTTCATGAGCCAGGGCGATACCAAGGCGGTCCTGGACCGCATCCAGGCCCGCGCGGACGGCGTGCAGTCCCAGCTGGACATGGGCGCGCGAACCGCCCGCTCCCTGGCGGGCCTGGTGGAGACCACGGTCCCGCTCATGGAGAGCGCGGAGAACATCGTTGGCGCCGCCAACCTGGAGCTCCCGGAGGTCCAGTCCACGTCCCTCAACGTGTCCACGGATGCGCTGCAGCAGTCCCTAGACGCGACGAAGGCCAGCTACGACGTGGTGCGCCAACGCATTGACGCGCTTTTCGACGACGCCTCGGCCTCCCGCGCCGACCGCGTTGCCACCCTCAACACGTTGGCGGACCAGGTGGACGGCACGATCGCCCAGTACCAGAACCTGCACGGCCACGTGGAGGCCCTGCCGATCCCCGCGGCGGACAAGGAGAAGGCGCTCAGCCGCATCGAGGACGCCATCGCCAACGAGCGCGCCCTGCACTCCCGCCTCGAGGCCGCGGCCAACGCCCCGGAGCCCACGAAGCCGGATCTCTCCGGCATCGACGCGGCAAAGGAGTCCATCGACGGCATCTCCACCTCCGGCCTGCGGGAATCCATTTCTGCGCTGCAGGATTCCCTGGGCCGGGTGGGCCAGGACCTGGACACCATCAATGCGCCGGTAACCATTGACTCCTCTTCCTTGACCGATGCCCAGACCGCCGTGCAGAACCTGGCGGCGAGCCTGCAGAACAAGGCCAACGAGTTCGGTGACCTGAAGAAGGACATCGATTCCGCAGTGGAATCCGGTGACCTGAAAAAGCTGGCGGATCTCATCGGCTCCGACCCGGACGCCCTGGCCAGCGCCATCGCGGCCCCGGTGGATATCGACCGCGAGGCCGTGTTCCCCGTCACCAGCTTCGGTGCGGGCATGACGCCGATGTACACCGCGCTGGCCCTGTGGGTGGGCGCGCTGCTCACCGCGGTGAGCGTGCGCACCGACGTGGTCAACAAGGACAAGTACGGACCGATCCAGCGTTACTTTGGCCGCTTCGGCATCTTCGCCGCGGTGGGACTGGTGCAGTCCACCATGCTCATCCTGGGCCTGATCTTCTTCGTGCGGATCGAGCCTGCCCACCCGTTCCTCATGCTGCTGGCCGGCTGGCTCAGCTCGGTGGTGTTCATGCTCATTGCCTATACGTTTGTGGTCTCGTTTGCGAACGCCGGCAAGGCCTTGGCGGTGCTCATGTTGGTGATCCAGGTGTCGTCGGCAGGCGGCGCGTACCCGCTGCAGGTGCTGCCGCAGTGGTTCCAGAACATCAGCCCGTGGCTGCCGGTCACCTACACCATCCGGGCCTTCCGCGCGGCCATCGCCGGCACGTACCACGGTGACTTCTGGCTGTCGCTGTTCTGCCTGCTCCTGTTCGTCCTGCCCATGCTGGCGCTGGGCGTGCTGCTGCACAAGCCGCTGGAGAAGTTCACCAACGGCTGGGTGGAAACGCTGGAGAAGACCAAGCTGATGTAGCAGCTTTCCGCACTTCAGCATTCCGGTACTGCAGATCTGGAGCGCTACGACGTACTGAGAGGCCCGCTAACGCGCGGGTCTCTTTGCGTAGGCGGAGCCCTCCGGGTTGTCGATGGTGGAGTGCGTACGACTGTCGTGCAGGAAGAACATGGCCACCACGCCGAGCGCCGCCATGATGGTGACGTAGACGGGGAAGGCATCCGGGTGCCCGGCGTTCTTGAGACCCAGGGCCACGTACTCAGCCGAGCCGCCGAAGAGAGAGTTGCCCACGGCATAAGTGAAGCCGACGCCAAGGCCGCGGATGTAGGTGGGGAACATCTCGGCCTTGAGGATGCCGGAAATAGAGGTGTAGCCGCTTTCGAAGACGAAGATCAGAATGATGACGGCACCTGCTCCTAGCAAGGTGGTTTGTTGGTTGAGCAGCATGAAGGCGGGGATGGTACCCAGTGTGGAGGCGATGCCGAAGATGAGGATGGTGTTCTTACGGCCAATCTTGTCCGAGAGCAGGCCGGTGAGCGGCTGGAGCAGCATGAAAACGAAGAGGCACACCGTCATCGTGCGGGCGACGTCACCCTTGGCAAAACCGCCGGTGTTAATGAGGAACTTCTGCATGTAGGTGGTGTACGTGTAGAACGTCAGGGAACCGATGGCGGTAATTCCTAGGACTACCCAGAAGGAGCGGGGGTGCGCCATGAGCTGGCGCAGGGTGCCGGCGCCTTCCTCGCTGCGCTCGCTTGTCGACGTCGTCTCTTCCAGCCCGTTGCGCAGCCACATACTCACCACGGCAGCCAGCGCGCCGATGACGAAGGGTAGGCGCCACCAGCCGTTGGTGATGGCTTCCTCACCCAAAGTGGAGGTCATGATCACCGCGAAGAGGCTGGCCAGCAGCTGGCCACCGATGAGGGTGACGTACTGGAATGAAGAGTAGAAACCGCGGCGCCCAGAAGAGGCGATTTCAGACATATAGGTGGCGGTGGCACCGTACTCGCCGCCGACGGACAGGCCCTGGATGCAGCGCACGATGAGCATGAGCACCGGCGCCCACGCACCCACCATCGCGGCGGTGGGCAACGCCGCGAAGAGCAGGGAGCCCGCGCACATCATGATGATGGCGATAAGCATCGACTGCTTGCGGCCGTAGCGGTCCGCGATACGCCCGAAGATGTAGCCGCCGATAGGCCGCATGAGGAAGCCCACAAAGAACACGCCGGCGGACTTCATGAGCGCGCCGGTTTCACCTGTGCCGCTAAAGAACTGATCGGCAAAATACACGCTGAAGAAGGCGTAAATATAGAAGTCAAACCATTCGACGAGGTTGCCGCTCGACGCCGCCAGAATTGCCTTTACCGTGCGCCATTCCACCTTGGGGGTGGGGGCAGTAGTGTCTCCATTAGTCATAGCAAGAAACTACCTCGTGGTGACGTGCCTTACATTAGCGACAATAAATATTCACAGGTTACGGGGGTGTTGGGTGTGGCACGCACCCCTTGTACCGCCTGCCTGCGCGGGTCTAGGATTCCTCCTGTGAAACGCGGTCATTCCTCGCGGCCCCGCCTGCAAGGCCCGGCACAGCTCACAGCGGCGGGCTTCCTGCTGCTCATCCTCGTGGGCACCGGCCTGCTCATGCTTCCGATCTCCGCCCACGTGCCGCAGTGGACGCCGTTCCTGCCGGCGCTGTTCACGGCGACGTCGGCAGTCTCACTCACCGGCCTCATCGTAGAGGACACCGGCTCCTACTGGACGCCCTTCGGGCAGACGGTCATCATCGTCCTCATCCAGTTGGGCGGCTTGGGCATCATGAGCTTGGCGTCGCTGTCCGGCATGCTGCTGAGTGGCCGCATCAGCTTCAAGGCGCGCCGCACCACCGCGGCCGAGGGGCGCCCCATTGTCTCCGGCGGCATCCGGCGCACGCTGCTGTTTACCTTCGCCGTGACGCTCATCTGCGAGGCAGTGGTGCCCTGCATCATCGCCGTCCGCCTGGCCACCGCCCACGGCGTTCCCGCCGGTCAAGCGGTGTGGGAGGGCGTCTTCCACGCCATCTCCGCCTTCAACAACGCGGGGTTTAGTACCTACTCCGATAACCTCGTGCCCTTCGTCGGGGATGCCTGGATCCTCCTGCCGCTGGCCGCCGCGCTCATCACCGGCGGCTTGGGCTACCCCATGCTGGCGGAGCTGGCCCGCCGGGTGCGCGGCCGCATCGCGCGCTGGCGCGGCGGCCTGCCGCGCGTCTACCACATGTCCGTCACGGCCCGGATGACGTTTGCGGCCACCGCGGCCCTGCTCCTCGGCGGCATGGCGTTCTTCTTCCTGTCGGAGCGCGCCGGGGTGTTGAGTGGCATGTCGGTGGGGCAACGCCTGCTCAACGCGTTCTTCATGAGCGCCTCGCCCCGCACGGCGGGCTTTAACGCCATTGACTATGGGCAGGCGCATCCCATCACGCTCATGGTTACGGACATGCTCATGTTCGTTGGTGGCGGCTCCGCCGGTACCGCCGGCGGCATCAAGGTCACCACCGCCTGCGTCCTGGCGGCGGCGATGGCCTCGGAGTTCCTGGGGCGGGAGGATACGGCGATTGGCCACCGGCGCGTGCCGCTGTCCACGTTCCGCCAGGCCCTGGCGCTGACCGCGGCGGGAATCATCCTCGTTGCCCTGGGCGTGGCCACGCTGCGCGTGTGGGATCCGGAATTCACCGCGGACCAGGTCACCTTCGAGGTCATGTCCGCCTTCGCCACGGTGGGCCTGTCCACCGGTATTACCGCCAGCCTGTCGGCACCCTCGCAGATTATGCTGTGCCTCATCATGTACGTCGGCCGCGTCGGCCCTACCACCTTCGTGGCGGCTTTGGCCGCGCGCACGGTGAGCCTGCGCTTCCGCTACCCCGAAGAAAGGCCGTTCATTGGCTAACCTATTTGGCGCCCTGCGGCGCGAGAAGAGCTCCATCAATATCCCGCCGGTGGTCGTCGTCGGCCTCGGCCGCTTCGGCTCCTCTCTGGCCCGCGAGCTCATGGAGCACGGCGTGGAAGTCCTGGGCATCGACGCGGAAGAGAAGCTCGTGCGCGAGCACGCGGCCTACCTCACCGAAGCGGTCAGCGCCGATACCACCGATGCGGAGGCCCTGCGCCAGCTGGGCGTCGACGAGGTGGAACGCGTCGTCGTGGCCATCGGCTCGGACCTCGAGGATTCCATCCTTACCGCCTCTAACCTGGTGGAGCTAGGTATTAAGGACATCTGGGCCAAGGCGGATTCCGACGCGCACGCGCGAATCCTACGGCAGCTGGGAGTCCACCACGTTATCCGCCCGGAGCGGGAGACCGGCCGCCGCGTGGCGCACCTTCTGGGCGGGCGCTTCGAGGACTTCGCGGAGATCGCCGCTGACTATGGCGTGACGGTGATGGCCCCGCCGGCGTCGATAAGCAGCCGCCCCCTCAACCTGAATCAGGTGTGGGAGCAGCACCACGTGCAGCTCATCTCGCGCCGGGAGGGGCTGGGGGAGTGGCGCCCGCTTGCCGACGCCACCGCGCTCACCCACCACGACCTCATCGTCGTCGCGGGCAGCCCCACGGACCTGGAAGCCTTCTCGCAGTCCTAACCCTGAGAAGTACTCGGCTACAGTGGCGCGTATGACGAAGGACCGCTTCCCCCGTTCGGTGTACGGCTCCGGTGAGGAGCCCGATCCGCGCTTCAGCATGGCCAACGAGCGCACGTTCCTGGCGTGGATCCGCACCTCCCTCGCGTTCATCGCGGGCGGTGTTGCCCTCGAAACTTTCGACTTGCCGCTGAATATGACGCTGACGCGGGTTATTTCCGTCATCATGTTGCTGGTGGCCATTGTCTTGCCCGCCGTGGCATGGCTGCACTGGGGTGCCTCCGAGCGCGCCATGCGCCATTCCCGTCCGCTTCCGGCAAGCCCTTCATTAGCGCTGGTCGTGGGCGTGGTGACTATCATCGGCATCATGATTTTGGTGGGCGAGCTGCTAGCGTGAGCGAGCTCTATGATCCTGGCATGCAGCCCGAGCGCACCCGGCTAGCCTGGCAGCGCACCGGGCTCGCCGGCCTGGTTGCTGGTTTGCTCGTGGTGCGCTCGGTCGCGCCGTGGGCGGCGGTCATTGTTGGAATCGTCACCGCCGCGGTTCTATGGCTGGCCACTGCCAAGCTTCGCCGCGTCGATGATGTCCTGTCGAGTGCTTCTGAGCACGTACTTCCCAGCGCCGTCGCACTCGCTGCCGTCACCGTGGCCACGATGGTGCTCGGGGCAGTTGCTTTCGTGGCGGTCTGGTAGTTCTTGCTGCCTTGCGTGCATTTCCCCAGACCAGGAACCCCATACTCGCAGGTGGGCGTCGCCAAGCGCTTGCCGACGTGCCACCATCCACCAGGGAGTTTCGGGGTGCAGGTCTGGGGATCTGGGATTCATGGCAACCGTCGTGGACCTGCAGCGAGATGGCGCGCCAACGTGTTGACGAACTCATCTGGGGCCTCCCGCAGTTCCTGCGGGGAGAAGCGCAGGATTACGAAGCCTCGGTTAAGCAGTGCTTTCTGGCGTCGGTGTTCGGCGCGGATGACATCCTCGAGCTCCTGCGCGTATTTCACATTGCCGTCGATTTCAATGAGGAGCCAGCCATTAATGGCCAGGTCCGCGCGGTAGTTGTCCACTTCATATTGGGTTCGAAGGCTGCGGATGACGGGAAGGTCGGCGTCCAGAATCAGGGCGCGTGCATAAGATTCCCACGGTGACTCAGAATTGTTGACGCTGTGGGTCACGGCGCGGCGAGCATGCCGGACGCCTTTCACACGGCCCATCTTTCCTAATGTCCAGTTCAGCGAGTCCTGGGATATGCGCTGCGCCCGCACGTGGTCAACTGCGACCAGCCCTTCGAGGAAGCCATCAAAGCGCGCGATGTCGATGGCGGTGCGCGCCGGGGTGGTGAGCCGCACCCCGTGGAGCTCCATGACCTGGTCATGAAGCTTGGTTTGCTTGTAACGGAAGTACTGGCGCTTGGACCTTTGGGGCACGGAATTCGAGGGCACCGTAGCGTGATACTCCGCAGGCGTGGAGATCACGGGAATTCCATGGATGCGAGCTGCGGCTTTTCCCAGGAGGATTGCTCGCGGGGATGCTCGCGCATGGGTATAAACTTCTGCGATGTCTCGCTCCCAGGGCTTGAGCTGCAGCCACTGGTGGAGCGGAATGGCGTAGCACCACGCGAGCTTGTGGAACTTTCGCGCATGAATCTTGCCCCAGCGCGGGTCATCATTGCTGAGTGCTCGCAGATCGACCATATGCGCGTCAATAAAGTGAAAAATCCCCCTGTTGTTCATGGTTTATTTCTAGCTGATGATCCGCGCGGGCGCTCGGCGAAGGCTGTCCGCCTGCCATATCCCCAGACCTGGGACCCCATACTCGCAGGTGGGCGTCGCCAAGCGCTTGCCGACGTCCCACTACCCACCAGGGAGTTTCGGGGTGCAGCTCTGGGGATCTGTGGGGGAGGGGGATGGCGACGTCATCGCTGCATCGTCGCTACAAGGAATGCCGGGCGTAGGGGTAATTTTCCCCGTCTAGCGGGGGTAATAGAACGAAACTGCTTGTTCGGTGTCTGTGGGATTCGATAATCTGAGCATGAAAGCTCATACGGTGACATGCATAACTTTCATGCCCCTATGGGGAGCTGGCTAACTGGAAGTAAAGGAGGGGCAGATGACTACCCCGCACACACACGTCTCCACTGCGCACGCAGAAGGTGAGGACGATCGCGGCATCGACCGCGGCGATTGGCGCCGCATGACCATTGGTCTGATTGTCGGACTCGTCTTGGCTGCCCTCGTGTGGTTCATCTTCCCCAGCAACGCTGTAGAAACAGTACTGGAATCTCCTGGCGCCAAAGATGATGTCGAGTACTCTCAGAGCGCTCTTCGTGCTGTCGCCGCGGTGACCATCCTTATGGGTGTGTGGTGGATGACGGAGGCCATCCCGCTGGCCGCTACCGCGCTCTTGCCGCTGGTCATCTTCCCGCTGGCAGGTGTCGGTGCAATCAAGGAAGTCGGTGCGCCTTATGCATCCGCCACCATCTTCCTGTTCATGGGTGGCTTCCTGATCGCACTGTCTCTGCAGCGCTGGAACCTTCACCGCCGCCTCGCGCTGTATGTGGTGAAGTTGATCGGTACCTCGCCGAAGCGCCTGATTTTGGGCTTCATGCTCGCTACTGGCTTCTTGTCCATGTGGGTCTCTAACACCGCAACCGCTGTGGTCATGCTGCCGATTGGTACCTCGGTGCTGGCGCTGACTGCGGAGACCGTCGGCGGCTGGGATAAGCAGAAGAAGTTCGCCACGGCCCTCATGCTGGGCATCGCATACTCCGCGTCTATTGGTTCGCTGGGTACGCTCATCGGCACCCCGCCGAACGCCTTCCTGAACGCCTACATGGCAGACACCTGGGATGTGACCCTGGGCTTCGGCCGCTGGATGGCGGTTGGTGTCCCCCTGGCCGCGATCTTCCTTATCATTGCCTGGCTGCTGCTCATCACCGTCTTCAAGCCGGAAATGAAGGAAATTCCGGGCGGCCGCGAGCTTATCGACGATGAAATTAAGGCCCTCGGCCCGTGGACCCGTCCCCAGATCATGACGGGCATTATCTTCTTGTTCGCCGCGGCGGCGTGGGTGACCCTGCCGCTCGTGCTGAAGGAATTCGAAAACTACGACGACGCCATCGTCGGCATCGCGGCTGGTATCTTGCTGTTCCTCCTGCCGGCGGACAACCAGCGCCGCATTCGCCTCTTGGACTGGGAGACCGCCAACGAGATGCCGTGGGACGTTCTCCTCCTCTTCGGTGGTGGCCTGTCGCTGTCGGCCATGTTCAACAAGTCGGGCCTCTCCCTGTGGATTGGTGAAATGGCCAAGGGGCTCAGTGTCCTGCCAACGGTTCTCATCGTTGCCGCGGTGGCTGCGCTGGTCCTCTTCCTGACGGAGATCACCTCCAACACTGCGACCGCCGCGACCTTCATCCCGATCATGGGCGGTGTGGCCGTGGGCGTTGGCCTGACCGCGGAAGGTGACATCAACGTCCTGCTCCTCACCATCCCGGTGGCGCTGGCTGCAACCTGTGCGTTCATGCTCCCGGTTGCTACTCCGCCGAATGCCATCGCGTACGGTTCTGGCTACGTCAAGATTGGTGAGATGATCAAGGGCGGTCTGGGCCTCAACATCCTGGGCATCTTCCTCATCACCCTGACCGTTTATCTGTTGGCTGTGCCCATCTTCGGCCTGGCGGTTTAAAGTGCTCACAGCTATTCCCTGATGAAGAACGTGACCATTAGGGAATAGCTACACCTGGTCTTGTGCTGTCCGGCTTCCTGGGCAGCCGAAACCCATACTTCTCAACCACCTGCCGGCCTTCAGCGGCTCAGTGCTGGCTGGCACCGAAGCCGCATCCCTCATCTAGCCTCCCGCAAAGTGAACGGAGGGTGAATTCCAGTGCGGTTGAGAATGGGAGAAAACCGCGAATGACGTTGGGATTTGTTAGTTTTCCGGCGTGTGGGTATAGTTATTCCTCGTTGCACAGCAGAGCGCATGCACTGCTTACCAACGGACTGCGCCCGTAGCTCAACGGATAGAGCATCTGACTACGGATCAGAAGGTTGGGGGTTCGAATCCCTCCGGGCGCACCAAATTTTTTAGCCCCTAGCTGCACAAACAGCTAGGGGCTTCGTCGTTGTATCCCGAGTGCAGGGTCCGGGTTAAGGGTCAAAATGTGTGTCTGGTCGGCGTGCGGGGGGATGACTGCACACAATCGGGTTTTCTGACATAGTGGGGCGCCTAACTGAAACCTCGATTAAAGGAGACGTGAAACATGACTAGCGTATTGTTCGTCGTTAGTGCAGCAGATGGCTGGACCCTCAAGGACGGAACTGCTCATCCCACTGGCTACTGGGCTGAGGAGCTTGCCGTTCCGCACCGCCTGTTTAGTGACGCCGGCTGGGACATCACCATCGCAACCCCCAACGCAGTAGCACCAACGTTGGATGAGGGAAGCCTCGGCGAGGGCGCCGGTGATCCGAAAGAGCTTGAGGAGATTCGCGCTTATCTTGAGTCCATCAAGGAGGAACTCGATAGCCCGAAGGCGCTCGCTGACGTTAACGAGGCCGACTACGACCTCGTCTTTTACCCGGGTGGCCATGGTCCCATGGAGGACTTGGCTGTCGATGCTGTCTCTGGCGCACTGTTGAAGCAGCGCCTCGCCGCCGGCAAGCCCTTGGCCCTGCTGTGCCACGCGCCTGCCGCACTTCTGGCAGCGAAGAAGGAGGACGGCACCAACGCCTTCGCCGGCAAGAACGTCACGGCTTTCTCCAACACCGAGGAGGAGTCGGCTGGGCTCGCGGAGAACGCGAAGTGGCTTCTGGAGAGCGAGCTCGTGAACGCCGGCGTCACGTATGACAAGGCAGCAGAGGACTGGAGCTCTCACGTCGTTGTGGACGGCAATCTCTACACTGGTCAGAACCCGCAGTCCTCGGCTGAGCTGGCAAAGCGCCTTCTGGAGGACCTGGGCAAGTAAACGCAGAGAGGAGGCGGCCGCAGGTCCTGGGTGGCTATACTGATGCTCATGATTAAAGCGATCCTCTCCGCCATCCTTCTCTTTATTTCCTCGCTGTTTGCGGGGGCAGGCTCCTCGGAACTCTCGGGGAGCTTGGAGGCGTGGGGGGTGAGCGTCGCCCAGCACGGCATGATTGCCCACGCGCCTGCAGGTTTGGTCGAGGCAAGCGACGAGCAGATGGAGCACATTACGGCCCTCAGATGGAAGTCTGAGGTTAAGCCGGAATATTTCTCCCTGAATTTCCAGAATCAGACGATTTCGCTGCCGTGTAATAGCGGCGAATTCACCTTGGTTGGTAGCGAGGTGGAGCTTGGTGGCGTGACGGAAAAGGCCTGCTCGGGAGACAAAGTCGACTTTCCTTTCCTGACATTCCTGTACAAACCTGCGACGGTGAAGGTGGACCGTGATGCCTCCGCAACGCCGCAGCGCATCTACCTTGTGAACGGGGACCAAGCCATCGCGCTCACTCGCTGAGGCGCGCATCACGCAACGCTGAGTGAAACGCAGGGCTGAAAACGAACACAAATAAGACTAGGCGGCACCGTTGGTCAGGCTTTAGACGTCAATCACCGGTTGAGCAGTGCCAAAAATAGCGCGGTGTGACCTGCCAGCACGGGCCAGCTATGTCTCAAACAGAGGCGATCGATTGACTATCCTTTCGAAACGACTGCCTGCAGCTTTTCCTCTAAATGATTGCTCCGCTCTTCAAGCGCACCAATCATTGTTATCAGCGATAGGGCCAATCGATCGGAGTTGATCGTCCCGTCCCCGTTGGGGGACTGCTCAGACAGAGCTTCTAAGCGCTGTATGAAGGTGGCGGTGATTGGGAAATGGGAAGAATCTATGTCAGACGCGGCCTGCTTTAACAGCTGAAGTACAGCATCATTGCTGGTAGAATTCATTTTTATTTTGGTCCTGGGGGGACTTTGAAGGTATACGCAAAATGTATCGGAGCGGCTGCCCTGTCGATGGCAACTGTAGCAGGTGCTTCGCCCGTTGCACAGGCAGCTACTGTCGAGGTGCCAGTGGGAACCATTGCAGTAGGGGGACCATCGGTAGCCCAAGCCGTTACCTTAGATGACCCCGAGGAAACACTGGTGCCTACGGGAATTCCAGAGCGTATGTGGAAGCATACTTCTCGGGTACTTGGTTCATATGTAGAGCGTATGTCCAAACTAGCGTATTGCGAAGCTAAATTCAGCGGCATTGGAGTATGCGTACCAACCGATAAAGGAACGTGGCTGTTGTTGGTTAAGTGGCGTGGCTAAAGCAGAGATATGGCTACTGCGATCGGTAATAAAGCACAACGCCGCAGCGCATTTACCTTGTGAACGGGGACCATGCCATCGCGCTCACTCGCTGAGACACGCATCACGCAACGCTGAGTGAAACGCGCAGTCGAAAACGAGCACAAATAAGAAGACCGGCCAGAGACACTGGTCGGTCTTTAGACGTTTTCAACTGCAAGGAGATGAAAAGGTGTCAGCGCGTGCCCGAATAGTGGGCCTCGATATTGCACGTTCCTTGGCCATCATCGGGATGATCATCCTGCACATGGCCAACCTGGTGTGGGGTGTCAAAGTGGTGCTCTCAGGGCTGCCGGCAGCCGGCTTCGTCATCATCGCCGGTACTACGATGATGATTCTTGCCCGTGACTACTCGCTGCGGGTCTTCCTCAAGCTGGTTGCCCGCGGACTGATAGTCATGCTCATCGGCGTGGCCTTGCTTCCCGTTGGCGGTGAGATTCAGGTGGTGCTCGTGGTGATGGGCGCGGCCATGGCGCTGACCGCCTGGGTGCCGCCGCTGGCCACAGGCTGGAAGGTGCTGCTTTTCGCGCTGGCCACCGCGGGGGCGACGGTTCTCTACGCGCCGTACACGCTCCCGCAGGTCTACCCCCTCGTGGCGTTCGTGGCGTACATGGTAGCGGGCATGCTGCTTTACGACGTCTACCTCACCCGCTCCACCCGCACCCACACCATTACGACCGCGGTGGCTGCCGTTGTCACCGGCATCGGCCTGTGGCAGCGCTTCAACCCGGACATTCCAGGCTGGCTGCGCTTTACGGGGCATACGGGTGTGCTTGGTGAAATCCTTCTTTCCGTGGCTGTTACTGCGGTGGTGCTGCACCTGTGCCTGATCATCGGCCGGCAGCTGCCACGCTTGGTTTTCCCTTTCGCGGCATTAGGTTCGATGTCGTTGACCATCTATATCCTGCACATTCTCACCGCTCGTTATTGGCAGGCGAACGTCTCGCTGCACAACACCATGGCAGCCGTGGGCTTTGTGCTCGCTTTCCTGGTTCTCAGCGCACTGTGGAAAAAGTTCTTCGGAAAAGGTCCGGCCGAAAGAGCCGTGGCTTGGGCAATCAAGGAGGTGGCCGCGTAATGACGGCACGAAAGATAACTGCTGTTCTGGCCAGTGCTGTGGTCGTGGGGCTCGGCGCTGCGCCGGCCATGGCCTTGGAATTCGCCCAACCCGCACCTCAGTCGGAGGAAAGCGCTGCCGTAGCTGCGCTGCGCATGGGCAAGATCGGAAACTTCGGCGATTGCACCGGTACATTGGTTGCCGAGCAGTGGGTGCTGACCGCCCGCCACTGCTTGGAGTCTGTCAATAACGAGGGCACGCAGGCCCGCTTCGGGGACCGCATTTATGACGCTGACTCGTGGGCCGTATCGCCGACTATCGACGCCGGCCTCCTCCACCTCACCGAACCCGTCGAGGGCATCAAGCCTGCCAAGCTGGCGGACGCGGTGCCCACTGCCGGCGAGAAAGGCCACTTCTACGGTTGGAGTAGTAGCTCCCGCATGGCCCGTAAAGGCCAGCTGCCGATGGCCGAGATGGAAGTAGGCGAACTCCTGTCGGGTGGTACCCCACCTCATGAGGAAGCCGAAGCTCCTCAGGTGATGGAAGGCGGTGAGATGCCAGAGATCGCCGTTGGGCCAGACGGCGCGGAAAGCATCCCGGCGGGTGCGCTCGGCTCGGAGAGCGTTCCCGCTGGTGAACTTGGCGGATCCACCCCGATGATTGCCGCTGCCATCATGGACGTGAAGTCCCTCAACGGTGAGGGGATGCAGGGCGGTGATTCGGGCGGACCGTTCTTCGTCGATGGTCGGCTTGTCGGCGTGGCCACGGCTGGCACGTCGAATGCGGACCCTGATCTTCCGTCCCCTACTGCCGCTATCACCTCGGTGGTCGAAGTCCGCGACTGGATTGAGGCCATCACCAGCGGCCGCGATACCGACGGCGTTCTCAACGCTGATACTTCCCCGGCGCCGCCGACAACGATGCAGGTCAGTGCTCCCGTTGCATGGCCAGCGAGCATTGCCGCGGTAGTGGGGCTCATCGCAATCGCCTTCTTCTCGCGCCTGCGAGGCCGCAAGCCAAGCGCTGAAAAGCGCACCAGCTAGGCTGAAACTCCATGAAGGAGAAACTCGTTCCCTGTCTTATCGCCGGTGCCATCCTCGGCGTGGTGCTGTGGCTGGCTTCCGGCATGCTGTGGTTGTTGCCGGTAGGCCTAGTACTAGGTCTTGCGGGGTACCCGCTGCTCGGCATGACGCGCGATGAGTCTCAAGCCCGCAAGCGCCGCGACGACACCTTCCGTGACTAAGCGCCCCCGCCGCCGCACGCCGCTCCACGCCACCGCGCACGCTGTCATACGGCTCATCACTTAATGGTATTCCACAAAAGGCATCGTGTAAAAGGCATCTTTGGGGCTGAAAACGCCATCTGCAGTGCCCACGTGGCGTTTTCAGGCGAGAAAACGCCTTGTGGATAATGCCATCTGTGCGATGCCTTCTGGGACCACCGCCAATGGCGGGACGTTCAGCTATCTGCGCGGTAGCGGAAGAGTTCCGCAGATGGTCT
This sequence comes from Corynebacterium sp. HMSC05E07, assembly GCF_001807225.1. Lineage (NCBI taxonomy): Bacteria > Bacillati > Actinomycetota > Actinomycetes > Mycobacteriales > Corynebacteriaceae > Corynebacterium > Corynebacterium sp. HMSC05E07. Next base: position 63,080 of record NZ_KV788277.1, on the reverse strand, counting down.
CTTTACATTGGTCCCTTTAGTTTGGTCCTTTTGCTGAGCACAAGGACCATCTAGGTCTAGAAAATTGCTTGTACATGGTCCCTTTAGGCTGTAAAGGGACCAGAGTAACGGGACCGTACTAGAGGGACCTTGTGCCACAGCGGTGAGGGCGCGGTGAAACCACCGGCTAGAAAATCTCGATGCGCCCGCCGAGGGACTCGGTCTGGCGCAGCTGCGCCACCCAGTTCGGCGCACCCGGGTGCAGGCGCAGCACCGGGCGGGAAGAAATCTTGACCGGGGAGACCGATTCCTTCCGAGCGCCGGATCGGGCTTCAATGCGGGTGCGGGCTCTGTAGCCGGCGTCGGCAAGCTCGGCGATGGAAGGCTCCTCCGTAGCCAGCGAGTCACGGGCGGACTGCAGCAACTCCAGGGTTTCATCCAGGGCCTGGACTAGGGCGGCTGAGTTGGTTTCGCACATCTGGCGCACCAGGTCAGGGCGGGTACCGGCCACGCGCGTGCCGTCCTTGAAGGAACCGGCGGCCAGGGACTGCGCCAGGATGCCGCCATTATCGCCCACCACCGCGAGGGTCTCCGCCAGCACGTGCGGCAGGTGAGAAATGCGAGCCACCGCGGCATCGTGGTTGGCCACGCGCACCGGCACGGCTTCGGCATGGACCATCTGCGTCATGCGGACAACATCGGCGAAAATATTCTCCCATTCGGTGGGAATACGTTCGCCGCGGGCATCGCACTCAGCGGCGTAGTCATAGGTGATAACCCAGGCGGCACGGTGAAACAGGCCGGTCTGCGAGTTCTCCCAGCCGGACTTGGAGGTGCCCGCCATGGGGTGGCCGCCAACGTAGCGAGGATGCATGTCGCGTTCGATGACGAGCTGGCGGATTTCGGCCTTGACCGAAACAACGTCAGTAAACCCGCAGCTCGGGGCGTGCTCCTGGATAGCATCAAGAACCGACGCAACCGCGTCCATGGGCACTGCGATGACGATGAGCGCGTTGGCCTCTTCAGCGCGGCGCAGGATGGCTGGGAGGTCGTCGGTGACGTCAAAGCCCTGCTTCACAGCAATGCGGGCACCGGACGTGGAATGGTTGTAGCCGAATACTGGGTGCTTGGCCGCGGCGAGATCACGCAGCAGGGAACCGCCGATGAGGCCGAGGCCGATAATGCAGACGGGGCGTTGAACATCTTGAGAACTCACGGTGACAATTGTGGCACAACCCGACTAATCTGACGAGGTATGAGCCACGACGATCTCTCTTTTTCCATCACCGTCGCGCGTGACGAGCGCGGCTGGGTGATTCGCCCCTTCGAGGATGACTTCGACGATGTCCAGACCTCGATCAAGGCGGTGCGCAACCTGCGTTCCGAGGGCGCGGCGTTTGCGCTGCTGTGTGTGGAGGATGACTATTTCGTCGTGGTCCGCCCGGTGCCGGGGGATGTACGCATGCTGCTTTCCGACGCCACCTATGCCGCCGAAGACGACTTCGCCGCGGACTTCCTGGACTTGCGCGACATCGATATCCCGGATTTGGACGAAGACGAGTGGGAGGACGCCGACCCGTACGGCGACGGTGACTTCGACATCTTCGCGGACCTCGGCCTCGATGAGGACCAGGTGGGCTACATCATTGACAACGATGAGGACTGGCCGTCCGACATGCTCCTGCGCATCGCCGGCGAGCTGGGCTTTGGTGATGAGTTGGAGGATTACCTCGACGGCCTCGACTCTGATGCCACTTAAACCGGCGGAGGGATTGGTGCGCGCGGAGTCTCGCATGCGCCGCGCCCTGGAGGTCGCACGCACCACGCCGGCGGGGGATATCCCGGTGGGGGCCGTGCTTTACGACGCCTCCGGCGACGAACTCGTCACCGGCGTTAACCGCCGCGAGCAGCTGAATGACCCCACCGCGCACGCAGAGGTGGAAGCCATCCGCCAGGCAGTGCGCGTGCATGGCGATGGCTGGCGGCTGGAAGGCTGCGAGCTGGTTGTCACGCTGGAGCCGTGCGCAATGTGTGCGGGTGCGATTCAGGCTTCCCGGGTGTCCTCGGTGGTCTTTGGTGCCTTTGAGCCGAAGACGGGGGCATGTGGCTCGCTTGTCGACGTCCTCCGCGCCCCCGGCGCCCTCCACGTCCCGCAAGTGCGCGGCGGCGTGCTGGAGGGAGAGTGCGCGAACCTGCTCACCGATTTCTTCAGTGGGATTCGCTGAGAGCGAATGTGGACTCTTGTCGCTGCAGCCGCACCCGAACCGGGTGTAGGCTGGGGGCCACATCAGAAACGCTGATAGATAAAGGAGCAAACTATGGGTGATTTCGAGAACAAGAAGGACGAGTTCGTCGGCAAGGCTAAGGAAGCTGCCGGCAACGTAAGTGACAACGAGAAGCTGGAGAACGAGGGCAAGGCCGACCAGGTCACCTCTGAGGCTAAGCAGAAGGCTTCCGATGCCGTCGAGGGCATCAAGGATAAGGCCAACGAGGTCATCGGTAACCTCAAGGACTAATTCCTAGCCTCAAGTAGCTGAATCGCTGTCCGTGCCGCCTGGCGTGGGCAGCGATTTTGTCGCTCGGGACGACTCCCGTAATCTGGAACGCGGTGGCGTGTCCGAGCGGCCGAAGGTGATCGCCTCGAAAGCGATTGTTGGGTAACCCCCAACCGCGGGTTCAAATCCCGCCGCCACCGCCATATCCGGCACTCCAGTTTTAAGCTCTGGGGTGCCGGTCTTTTCATGTTTTAGAAGCCGGCTCGCCCTCTATCAACATCTCTTTGGAAATCCAGCGCGGCTTGGCGTGCCTCGGGGTCGTGGTCTTCCGTACGCTTGTGAATCCGCCGGCTCATCATGCCTGCAGGGATAGCAATGAGAAGGATGGCCGCGACGGCAACAATGACGAAAGTTGACATGGGGGTCTCCTAAAGCACTTCAGTGGATAAAACTCTGGCTGGACAGGGAGTGAGCGTGTCCCGACTCTCTATAGTGAAATACTATGACATGTAACACTATAAGATGTTGTGATTAATGAATAGTCTTTCTTTTAAAGCTACGTTCTCGCTCGTCTTTGCAGCCGCTGTCGTTTCCGGGTTGGGTGACGGCCTCATCCCGATTGCTTTTGCGCTTCAGGCGCACCGAGTAGATCCGTCGGGCCGTGGCTTGACGGTGGTGCTTATCGCGCTGTGGGCGGGCCGCTTTCTTAGTTCTTTAGTGGTCCGAAAACTGCCGCCACCACACCGGCCAGTGACCTGGATGCTGGGGAGTGACGTCGTTCGGATGCTGGCGCAGTGGGGACTTGTAGCGTGGGTGGTTGCGCGCGGCGATTCTATTGCTGCGTTCGCGCTCTCAAGCTGCGTGTACGGTTGTGCCTCGTCATTCTTTGGACCAGCAAGGTTTAGCCTTTTGTCGCAGCTGTTTTCCGACGAGCAGCGCACCCGAGTCAATGGAACCCTATCGATGCTCGGTGATGTGCTGTTTATCGCCGGCCCCCTCATCGGTACAGCGGCAGTGCTCACCTTGGGATTTAACACGGTATTGCTTATCGACGGCGCCACCTTCCTCGTGGCCATGCTCTTTGTTCTTCCGTTTCTCTCAGTACGTAGAGAACCAGCAGGAGAAAGCTCTAATAGCGCCGCGGCTGAACCAGAACCGGACCGCGCAGGTTCATCGGCTTCGAACAAGCCTCTTACGTCCCCGACGCTCCCTAGCTGGGTGCGGGTAGGGCTCGGCACCTGGCTGGTCGCGGCAGTTGTCAACGGCTTCCTAGGAAGTGCTGGCCCTACATGGATTATGAATACTTTCGACGAAAAATCGTGGGGGTTTATGGCAACTGCGCTTGCGGTCGGTTCGCTGCTTGGCTCAGCCGCAACAATTCTGAAGGCATTAGATCGGGTGCGTTTTAGCACCTTGCAATTCCTGATGCTGATTCTTCTGGCCGGACAGATCCTAGCTTTGGCATTCTCCTCTGTCTTCGTGCTCATCGCGGCAGTTGGTGCTGCCGCGTCCTTGTTGATGACAGCGGCAGGTATTGCGTGGGATTCTCTGGGGCAGTCTTTGGGGGATGATGGCCTGGTGCACCAGTTCGCCACGAAGGATCAGCTGGTCTTTACCGCCGGTACCCCTCTTGGAATGATTCTTTTCGCAACACTTTCTTCTCATCCTGGTGTTGCAGCGGTTGCCTTGGCAGCTGCGTTGGTCGTCGCAGCTGTTGCCTCGTCCTTGCCTGTGGCGCGTTCGCCGCGTACGGCAGATATGGCTGAGGGTGCTGTTTCTTTGTGATGAAGTGAAGTACGCATGGCAGGTGTGTCATTGGCTTGTTGGCGGTGAAGCCCTGTAATCACGAGCTGGTGCTTATCTGGTCACGTGATGTCGTTAGGGCTTCGAAGCCCCACTGGTTAAACTGGTGCACATTCGTGTCCACCACCAAAGCTTCCGCGACGAATAATCGCGCACGTGAAGGGGAAAATCCGTGGCAAAGCTGCTCTATCGCCTAGGCCGCTGGTCCTACATCAATCGATGGAAGGTCATCATCGCCTGGATCATCATCGTGGCGGCGGCAGGTGGTGCAACGCTGGGGCTCATGAAGTCCATGACCACGGAGTACTCCATCAGCGGCACCCCGGCGATCGATGCTACCCACCGCGCGGTGGAGCTCTTCCCAGAGAACGGGAACCCCGCCAATTCGCCGTCGGTCAACCTTGTTTTCAAGGCTCCGGAAGGGGAGAAGCTCAGTGAGCCCAAGAATGAGGCCGCGATCAAAGACGTGGTGCATCACATTGCAGAGGGCTTGAATATTCCGGAGGGAAGCCAGCAGCGTTGGGGCAACCCGCTTGACGTGTCGCCGGCGCTGCAGCAGCAGGTCATCGAGCAGTTCACCTCCATGGGTTCGCCGGAGGAAACCGCGCGAGCGGATGCCGATAACCTGGCCATGGTCAATGCCGATGAGACGATTGCGTACACCACCTTCGATTTCGATGCGGAAAGCCCCTATTCAGTAGACCCCGCGGATAAAGAAGTGGTCCATGAGGCTATGGACATTGGCCGCGAAGTGGGCTTAGAGGTAGAAGCCGGCGGCGCGGGCTTCGGTGACGAAATCCAGGTCAACTCGATATCTGAGGTCATCGGTCTGGCCGTGGCGTTTATCGTCCTCATCATCACTTTCGGCTCCTTGGCTTCGGCCGGAATGCCGCTTATCTCCGCTGTCGTGGGCGTGGGCCTGGGGGCGATGGGTGTCATGATTGCGACCCACTGGATTGAGCTCAACAACCTGACCCCGGTGCTGGCCGTCATGATCGGCTTGGCCGTGGGCATCGACTATGCGCTGTTCATCATGTCGCGCTACCGGCAGGAGCGCTCCCGAATGGATGGGCCAGACGCCGCCGGCATGGCCGTCGGCACGGCGGGCTCCTCGGTGGTCTTTGCCGGCGCCACGGTCTTCATCGCGCTTTTCGCTTTGCTCGTGGCACGCATCAGCTTCCTCACTGCCATGGGTCTGGCGGCTGCGGGCACGGTCTTCATGGCCGTGCTCGTGGCGCTGACCTTGGTGCCCGCGATGCTGGGCCTGCTGGGAGATAAGGCCTTTGCCGGGCGCATCCCCGGTGTGGCCGGCAACCCGACGAAGCGCCGCCCGCGCCGCACGAAAGCAACGATGGGCAACCGGTGGGTGCGCACGGTGCAGCGCGCGCCGGGCGTCGTCATGGCGTTGGTGGTACTGGGGCTGGGCGCCTTGACCACCCCGGTGCTCCACATGGAGCTGGCGTTGCCCGCGGATACCACGTCCAACCCGGACACCACGCAGCGCAAGGCGGCGGACCTGCTTTCCGAAGGTTTTGGCCCCGGTATCAATGGCCCCTTCCTCGTCATCGTGAACGGTGCCGAAGCGAACCCCGATTCCGCTGCTCTCAAACCTTTGGTGGAGGCTCAAGCAGGGGATGAGGATGAGCAACAGAAGGCGGCATTGGCCTCCTTCATGTACTCGGCACAGCGCCTCAACCAGGTGGGTGGTGTGAAGCATGCGCAGCTGGTGGGTGTGAATTCCGATTCCACGGCCGCGCAGATCATGGTCAGCCCCACCACGGCGCCGACGGATGAGGCCACGGTTGGTACAGCCTCCGCTCTTCGTGCCGCGAGCCATGAAATTGAGGACATCACCGGCGCCGAAGTCGGTATGACGGGCCTGACCGCGGTGCAGCTCGACATTACCGAACGCCTTGAGGGTGCCATGGGGCCCTACCTCGCCATCGTGGTGGGCCTGGCCATCGTCCTGCTGCTCGCGGTCTTCCGCTCCATCCTGGTGCCGCTGGTGGCGGGCCTGGGATTCTTGCTCTCCGTCGGAGGTGCCTTCGGCCTTACGGTTTTGGTGTGGCAGGACGGCTTCACCGGGCTGGTTCCCGCGCCGGGCCCGCTGATTTCCTTCATGCCCATCTTCCTCATCGGCGTGACCTTTGGTCTGGCCATGGACTACCAGGTCTTCCTGGTGACCCGTATGCGCGAGCATTTCTCCCGCTTCCCCAAGGGCACCGATGGACAGTACCGCAAGTACAACGCCAATGATGAAGCCACTATTGCGGGCTTTACCGCCGGTGCGCGCGTGGTTACGGCCGCAGCAATCATCATGATTGCAGTGTTTGTGGCCTTCATTAACCAGCCGTTGCCCTTCATTCAGATCTTCGGCTTCGCATTGGCGTCGGGCGTGCTTTTCGACGCCTTCCTAGTCCGCATGTCCCTCGTCCCCGCCACCATGTTCCTCATGGGGCACACCACCTGGTGGATGCCGAAATGGCTGGACAAGCTGATCCCGCAGCTGGATATCGAGGGCACCGCGTTGGAAGAGGAATGGGAGCGCAAACACGCGGCAGCATCCCGTGAAGCAGAGGATAAAGCAGCGCAGCCCGTAGAATAGTTTCCTATGACTCACCCTAAGCCGCAGCTGGAGACCGACCTTTCCTTCGAAGTTAAGAAGGAGCTGGACTTAAGCGGTCCAGCACAACCGGGAAAGCACGGCCGCACCGGTGTTATCCACACCCCGCATGGAGATATCCAGACCCCGGCCTTCATCCCGGTGGCCACCAAGGCCACGGTGAAAACGTTGACCCCGGAACAAATCCGGCTGACCGGGGCTCAGGCTATTTTGTCCAACGCCTATCACCTCTACCTGCAGCCGGGCCACGATATCGTGGACGAGGCCGGCGGTGTTGCCACCTTCGAGAACTGGCATGGGCCGACCTATACCGACTCGGGTGGATTCCAGGTCATGTCCCTCGGCGTGGGTTTTAAGAAGGTCCTCGCCATGGACGTGGCTGACTTGACGGAGTCCGATATCCGCGCGGCCAAGAAAGAGCGCATGGCGCAGGTGGATGAGGACGGCGTGGATTTTAAGTCCATCATCGACGGCTCCTCTCACCGTTTTACCCCGGAGGTCTCCATGCAGATCCAGCATGGCCTAGGTGCGGACATCATGTTTGCCTTCGATGAGCTCACAACCCTGGTGGATACTCGCATCTACCAGGAAGAATCCGTGGAGCGCACGCGCCGCTGGGCGCAGCGCTGCCTGGATGAGCATGACCGCCTGACCCAGGCCCGCGGCCCGCAGAAGCCGCGCCAGTCCCTATGGGGCGTGGTGCAGGGCGCGCAATACGAGGACCTGCGCCGACAGGCCGCGAGCGGTCTGGTTGAGCTCTCCGATCGTGCGGAAGCAAACGGTAAGCGCGGGTTCGGTGGCTTCGGCATCGGTGGCGCGCTAGAGAAGGAGAACCTGGGCACGATTGTGGGCTGGGTGTGCGATGAGTTGCCCGTCGATAAGCCCCGGCACCTGCTGGGTATCTCTGAACCCGATGACATCTTTACCGCCGTAGAGGCTGGTGCCGATACCTTTGACTGCGTGGCACCGACCCGCCTGGCGCGCCGCGGTGGCGTGTACACCCTGGATGGCCGCCTCAACCTCACCAATGCGCGTTTCAAGCGCGACTTTAGCGGTGTGGATGAGGAGTTCGGCGGTTACGTGTCGGAGAATTACTCCCGCGCCTACATCCACCACTTGCTCAAGGCCAAGGAATTCTTGGCTGGCACGCTGTGCACCATCCACAATCTGGAGTTCATGATCCGCCTGGTAGATAACATTCGGGAGTCTATCGACGGCGGCTACTACGAGGCCTACCGCGATGAATTCATGGGGCGCTACTACGCCAAGTGACCAGTGACGATGACGTTATACTCCAAATCCGTATAACCATCGACGGCGCAGGCAATGAGCACGATGCGCCCGGGCACCTCGGTATTCATGAGGTCGGCGTCGCTACCGAATTGATTCTTGGGGATGAGGAAAGCGTCATCCACTACCCACTCACGGCCGGCACCATCGGCCGAGGTCATGCGGATGTGGGAACCGTTGAGGGTGGACGTCGCAAAGCGCTGCACCTGCACTCCGTCGAGGCCCTCCACCGTGGTGGGAGAGCTCAGGTCCACGTTGGCCGTGACGACCTCGGAGAAGGGATTGAACACGAGTTTCTGCTGGCCCCACGCATGCCCCAACACATAGGTCGTGCCCTGCTCAGCCGTGGCGGGGGACTCACCCCAGCCGTCGACCCAGCGCACCATCGTGGCTTGCGGGCCGGCGGGGTTGAGTGGCACGACGAAAGGCATGGAGTCATAGGTCGCCCCCGTGATCGTGGCCGGGCCATCCATCTCAAACGTGCCGGTCAGTGCTGGTGCCGGGCCCTCATTAAGTGGGGGTGGGGTGGGCGCTGCGCTTGACGACGCCTCACTGCTCACCGTCATCGACTCCGACGCGGCCGCGTCGCTCGTCGTTTCAGGTGACGGGTCTTCTTCGGTCCCCGAGCACGCCACAAGGCTTAGGGCCGCGGCCAGGCTCAGAGCAAGCATGAGGGACGTTCGACGCTGCTTATGCATCGTAGATGTCTTTCCGGTGGCCAATAGCGAATATCTCAATCGTTACTTTCTGGTCGTGGATGTACGCCAGAATGCGGTAAGAACCGACCCGATAGCGCCATTCACCTGAACGGTTTGAAGTCAATCCTTTTCCGAAAGCTCGAGGGTCTTCGCAGCCCTCGAGGTTCTTGTGGATCCACGTCACGATGATTCGTGCATCGAATCGGTCAAACTTCTTTAGCTGTTTGCGGGCTTTCGCCGTGAATTCGACGTGATATGAAGTGATTCTCTCCGACATCTTTAGAGATCCTCGAGGACCTCATCAAGGCTAAACCGTTCGCCAGAATCCTCTGCCATTGCTGCGCGCAGTTCCTGAAGGTCGTAGTAGTCCTCGACCCGTTCTAAAAGCGCTGCTCGGGCAAAATCAGATATCGTACGGCCTTCAAAGGCAGCTAGATTCCGAACGAGTTCCGCGTCGTTATCATCCATGCGAATTGTCAACGTAGCCATATTCCCTCCTTAACCAACGTGAATACATTGTATTCTATGGGGAGAACGAAGGGAAGGGAGAAAGAGACCCCCTCAGCACAGTGCGTGCCAAGGGGGTGAAAGCTCGGGGATAAGTCGCGGCTACTGAGAAGGCGTTGCCGTAGGGGTTGTGATCTCGTCGGTAGGTACGTAGTCTTCGCGGCGCTTGACCCAGGAGATAACCAGGGTGGTCAGCGGAAGCATGATGACCTCGCAGGCGGTCTTCCACAGGAAGCCGACGATGACGTAGTTCAGGAAACCGCTGAAGGAATCGATGCCGATGACGGGTGCTGCGATGGCGCAGAACAGCAGTGTATCGCCGAATTCGCCGACGACGGTGGACGTAACAAGGCGGGCGATGAGTCCCTTCTCACCGCTGCGGGCCTTCATCTTGACCAAGGTGAAGGAGTTAAGCAGCTGACCTACGACGTAGCCGACGAGAGAGGCGAGGAGGATCTGCGGAACGAGGCCGAGCGTGGCGGCGAAGGCCTCCTGGCCTTCGTAGAACTCAGCTGCGGGCAGCCAGATTGCAATATAGAAGGAAACTGCGGCCAAAAGAGCCATGGCAAAACCGATATACACGGCGCGGCGAGTGGACTTGAAGCCATAGCATTCGGAGAGAACGTCGCCCACAATGTAGGCGAGGGGGAAGAGGAAGAAGGCGCCGTCGGTGATGAGTGGGCCGAGCTGGACGCCCTTGGTCGCGTTGATGTTCGAGATGAGGAAGGTAACGACGAACACCGCGACCAGCCACGGGTACAAAGTGGAATGTACCGGGATGAATCGGATGCTCTCGCCACCCTTTGCGGTGGTTGCGGTTGCCGATTGAGTTGTCATGGAACAGCATTTTTCCATGAAAATGGGGGAACTAGAAATGGGGTAAACCAAGCACTACTACTGGGGAGTACTCCCTACGGCTAGCTAGTCGACAAAAACCGCAGATGAGCAGGCGCTTTCAGAGGTAATGGCTGGGGCGTTTATTCAAGAAGATATCTAAAGTGGGCAGAAAAAATGACTGTATTATGGCATCCTTTTGCTTGCAGTGTTGTCGTGTTCCCTGCGCGTTTCCTGTCTGTTGTGTCTGATGAGCGCTCGAAGAAATTCGGGCGCGTTCGATTTTCACGTCATGACTAGGAGAGCGTGTCCGGGATTGCGACTACCTTAAATCTCAAGGCTCTCGGCTCTCCGGCTGATTCCTCGTTTCCTGTGTCTTAAGGCAGGGAAAGGGGGCATTAGTTGGGGCATAACCCGTTATAGGGAAGGTTATCGCTATGACATTTGGTTCCCCAGGTTCGTCACCTCAGTTTGGCGGGCGCCCGCCGCACGGTGCGCCTTCTCCAAACGCAGGGGCGGGACACAACGCTGGTTCTGGCTTTGGTGCGTCCGGTGGGCCCAGTGGATTCGGTGCGCCTGACCCCGCCCGGGCCCCCGTACCACGTCCCGGCTCCGGAGCGCCCTCGGGCCCCGGTACTGGCTTTGGCTCAGGCTCTGGTTTTGGTTCGGTACCGAACCAGGGCGCCCCAGCCGGCTCGAATCCACATGCAGGCTCGAGCACGGGTAGCTCCTTCGGCGCGCCGGGTTCGTCGGATGGCTTTGGTCAGTCTTCCCCGGCTCCGGATTACCGCCGCCAGGTTGCAACGCCGACCGTTCCCACCAAGGGCCCGTGGCCGCTGCTCATCGCCGGTGGTGTGTCAGCGGTCATTGCCCTGATTGTGCTGGTGCTGGCGCCCCTCGTTGCCTCCCCAACGCAGGGGCTGTATTTCGGTCTTGCGATCGCGGGCTGGTTGCTGGCAGGCATTGTTGCCTTTGTTCTCCTCGGCCTGTACACGCTGAAGAACACGCAGCGTCAGGCCGAGACGTTCTATGTAGAGGACACCACGCAGACGCTGCTCTACCGCATCATCATGGGCGGTAGCTTCCTCCTCGTCATCGCCGCTGCAGTAGAAATCGCCTTCTACGTGGGAAAGGTGGTTGGAGCCTAATGAAGAAGTTCACCCGCGCACTAGCCCTGTCCGCAGCTGCGATGCTGGCCGGCTTCGGAGGAAGCTTGGGAGCTGTGGCTCAGGAAGCGCCGCCAGCCCCCGACGCTCCAGCCCCCGACGCCCCAGCTCCCGACGCTCCAGCCCCCGACGCTCCAGCCCCCGAGGCGCCGGCTCCCGAGGGACACCCGGAAGAGCATGGCGACGATCAGGGCGCTCATGCGGACGAAGCTCCAGCCCCGCAGGAGCACCGCGAAGGTATTGGATCTGAGTCCAAGCTCTCTGAGGTCTCGCAGAAGAACTTGTCTGACTTCGGTTCCTGTATCGCCAGCGAGAAATCCGCTGATCTGCTCTTTGTTCTGGACCAGTCTGCATCGCTGGTGGGGTACGAAGGTTCTACGCCTACGGACGCCGACTTTTTCCGTGTGGATGCCACGGGGGACATCATCAAGCAGCTGGCGAATCTGGGCGAGGACAATGGCGCCGATATCAACGTGAAGCTCTCCGGCTTCGGTTCTGAGTATTACAGCGATCCGGCTGAGTATGGTGGTTGGACCAACGTCTCCGGTAAGGCTGATGCACTTGATGGCGAACTGGAGAAGTTCCGCCAAGAGGACCGCGTTTCCGATCTGGAGACTAATTACGGCGCTGCCTACTCTGGCGCCTTGAAGGAATTTGCTTCCCATCAGGGCAGCAACTGCCGCGCCATTGTGTTCTTCACCGACGGCAAGTATTACACCGATGCTGAGGCTAATGACCTGCAGGGAGCCCAGGATAAGCTGTGTGAGGTTAACTCCTCGGTGACGGCTTTCCGTAACTCCACTATCCGCCTCTTCAACGTCGGCTTGGTGCCGGCTGCGGAAGCACAGGACCAAATTCGTCAGCTCACCCGCATGGCGGAGGGTGATGACTGTGGTCAAGGGGCCCCGAATGGTGCATTCTTCGATGCAGGCGAGGACCCAGCAGCATTGTTCGCCGCCTTCCGAAACCTCATTCCGACCTCAGGTGGCGTGACCAAGGACGGAAACCTCAAGGACCAGTTTGACTTTGTTCTAGATAACTCCGTCTCCCCGGTGCGTTTGTCGGCGGTGCCGAAGAACTCGGTTGAAGAAGGAAAACTCACCCCGACTCTGACTGGGCCCAACGGAGAGGTGGTTGAGCTTAACGCTGATACGACACACGTTGCTGGAGCGAAGGTCTCCGTGACGGAGAACAACAAGCTTCCTGGCATGGTGGATGTTTCCATGGAAAAGGATGGCGATGACTGGGCCGGCGCATGGACCTTTGGCTACAAGGTGGCCGAGGGCGCTGAGGGCGAGTATCTCGCTTCCGTCGTCATGGTACCTGGACTTAATCTCAACCTCACACGTGAGGACGGTTCAAAGGTTGCCGGCGGCATCAACTCTGACCAAGTCATCAAGGGCCAGTTGGTTGATGGCAAAGGCGAGCCCCGCACCCTCGAAGGCGAGGGAACAGTGCATGCAGAGTTTGTTCCGGAAGACGGTTCACCGGTAACTCTCGTGGACAACGCTCCCATTACGGACGGCCAACCAGTCGACATTCCGCTGGAACACGTAGAGAATGCCGCGTCGGGCCACTTGGTCACCCGCGTGGATATCACTACAAAGGGCACGGAGGATCGCCCAGGCTCCAAGCTTGATCCCATCAATGCGGAGGCCCCTCTCACCATTACTCCGGTCAATATGCCGACCGTGGGCTCCGCGCAGACCATCACTATGACGGAGAAGGAGATCACAGTCGATGTCCCAGTGACCGGACCCGGCAAGGTGTGGGTTGCTGACCAGACGGTGGATTCCGCAAATGGCATGCTTCCCTCGGGAGTGTCCTCCATTGCTGTCTCCTCCCAGAACAACTCCGAGGACTCTGCACTAGAACTGTCCAAGGACGAGAAGGCCACCATACCGGTGACCCTGAGCGTTGAGAACATTGCAGATGGCCCACTGCGAGTGGAGCCGGTGATTAATCTCCAGTCGGCAGAGGATAACCAGCAGATGGAGCTGCCGCTTACTCTGCAGGGCTCCATGAGCGCACCACTGAGTAAATCCGCATTCGGCTTGGCATTCGTCCTTGCGGTTCTACTGGCACTGTTGATTCCGCTGGCCATCCTTTACTTCATGAAGTGGTTCTCCGGCCGCATTCCGGCGAAGCCACGCATGTTCGTCAAGACCATTCCGGTGAAGCGTGATGGTGCTAACCTCGTGCGCACTGATAATGGCCGTCCGTTCTCAGTTAGCAAGGACGAGTTCCAGGGCGCGGTGCCGGTGGAGGCATCGGCGCGCGCGGCGCAGCTGGGGCGCAATGAAGCCAAGGTGAAAATGGGGTTGAGTCCCTTCACTGCCGCTCACGTAGAGATTCAACGCGACGGCACTATCTCCGGCAAGGGCAAGAAGTCTGGCTATCGTGCGGTGCTGCCGCTGGCCATCCAGAATGAGTGGTTCTTTGTTGGTAACCAGAAGGACCGTGATTCCGGTGAGATTGTCATGACCGTCGATACGTTGGCTCAGGCTCACCACTATGACGAGCTATCCAAGGAGATCAGCCGTCAGGCGCTGCCGCTCTTTGACCAAGTTGAGTTCCCGGCAGAAAAGCAGCAGACTCCTCCGCCGACTGGGCAGCAACCGCCTCAGCAGCCGGGTGGCCAGCCAGGGCCTTCTGGCGCGCAAGGCGGTCCTCAGCCTGGTCCACAGGGAGCTCCGTTCCACGGTGGGCAGCAGAATGCCCCACAGCATGGCGGCTTTGGCTCCTCTCAGCCCTCGGGTCCGTCGCAGCCCAAGCAGCCTGGTCAGACCGGACAGCCAGGCTTTGGCGCTGGATCGGGATTCGGTGGCGGTTCGGGCTTTGGTCAGCCGCAGCGTCCAAGCCAACCAGACCAGCCAGGGCGGCCCAGCAGCTCAGGCTTTGGCCAGCCAGGGCAGCAGCGTCCGAACAATCCTGGTACCCCTGGTAACAACGGCGGCTTTCCCCCGAACCCCGGGTTTGGCTCTCAGAGCTAAGTCGGTTTAGCACCACACAACAGCACAGAAGCGAAGCCCTTCGAAAGGTAGTTAAAGATGAAGAAGTTCCTCGTCGTCGGTTGCGGTGGCTCCGGCGCCAAAACCCTGGCGTTCATGATGGACCAGCTCAAGGCTGAGCTGCGCAGCATTGACCCAGACATGACAGAGCTGCCCAAAGCATGGCAGTTCGTCAACATTGATGTGCCTCTCGAGGAGGAAGCTGGCCCGCAGAAACTGCCTAATGTCACCCAAAACGGCGGACAGTACGTGGGCATCGGTTCGCGCCAGAACTACAACACTTTTGACGAAGGTGTCTCCAGCATCCTTGGCCGCTCCGGCAAGCTCGGTGAAATTGCTACCTGGGCTACCCGTAACCCGTCCACCAATGATGTCAAGCTTGCGGACGGCGCCGGCCAGTACCGTGCCATCGGCCGCATGCTGACCCTGCCGCACCTCAAGGAGATTCGTCAGTCTCTCAAGGCGGCGGTGGATGAGATGTTCACCCAGGAAGCCATCCAGGAACTCAACCGCCTGAACTACAAGCAGACCAAGCTGGAGTCCGATACCGGTGACTCCGAGCCGGTTGTTCTCGTGGTGTCGTCCATGGCCGGTGGCGCCGGTGCTTCCATGTTCTTGGATGTGTGCCGCGTGCTCACCACTATCCCGAACGTGAATCCGCAGGGCACGCTCGTCTTCATGTACACCCCGGAGATTTTCTCCGATAACAAGGCTGATGACATGGCCGGCGCGTGGCCCAACTCCCTGGCCATGTTTGGTGAGGTCGTTGCAGCTCAGATGGGCAACTCTAGCGACCATGACCGTGCCATTTTTGAGGCCTTCGATATGGGCAATCCGCCGGAGGGGCAGACTTTCGGTCGTATTTTCCCGATTGGTTCCAAGATGGGCACCACCAGCGCTCGCTTCGGCGACGGATCCGCTATGTCCATCTACCGGGGTCTTGGCCGTGCACTCGCCGGTCTGATGGCCTCCACCAAGGCCAGCGACAACCTCGTGTCCTACGCGCTGACCAACACCCCGGCAGGTGACGGTGGTCGTCGCTTCTTCGGTTGGGACAGTCCCAGCGGCGGTACTCCATGGGGCCGTCTGCCTTGGGGTTCACTGGGGTATGCCCAGGTGTCCATGGGTCGCGACCGCTTCGCCGAGTATTCATCCCAGCGCCTCGCCCGTAGCGCCTTCGAGCGACTGTTTAACGGTCACCTCGACCCGCAGAATCCTGAGGCGGGCGAGATGCAGATTGCTAAGAAGCTCGAAGAGCGCCTTCCCAATGCCTTTAGCTCCATCACCCTTGACCCGTCTTGGGCACGGGGTGGTCAGATTGATAGTGGGAGCGTCTGGAACTGGCTCAACAGTGTTTTCGGTGGCCAAGCCCAGCAGGCCGCTGACACCGCCACGAAGTACCTGCAGAACTACATTCCGGTAGGCCAGGGACGCAACGTCAACGAGTGGCGTGAAGAGTTCGAGGGCAACCTGGCTGATCCCCGCAATGAGCAGGCCATCGCGTCCGTGCTCAACAACGCTGCCTATGACATCGTGTACCGCTACGCCAACTTCTTCACCGATAGCGTACTGGCCACCGTCGAAGGCGAGCTGGCTGCCGTCGGCGTGCCCTATGTACGCGAGATGCTCTCCAAGATCACGGATGTGCTTACGAACTCTGACCGCCTCATGCCGATTTTGGCGGAGTACTCCGGCTACTACCACAACACGCGAGTGCTCACGAAGCCGGAAGGCGCAGACCCCATCCTGAGCCCGCTGACCGGTAAGGGCCAGATGACAGATCCGACGCCTACGGTCAACGCGCTCATGGGTCTGTACTACAACCAGTTCTACAGCTACGCGCTGATGGCCATCGCGCACCTGTTGAAGGACGTCCTTCAGGATTACGCCGATGAGAACCTCTTCCATCTCAAGCGTGAACTGGGCGATGCCCACGCCGTGTTGGAGAAGGCAGTGTCCAAGCGTGCGGAAACCAACAAACTCGCCGATGTGCGCACGGATGAGGTCAACGCGTGGCCGACAGAGATTGATGAGGTTGTTGAATCCCGCTTCAAGGGATCTGAGAACGAAATCATGCTCACGGACGTCAACTCCTTCATCTTTGACTACAAGGACCAGATGCTGCGCACTGTCCAGGGCCAGCAGTCCACCGCGGATGTCACCAACTATGAGCAGGCCTATCCCTTCGCAGTACGCGCCGTTATTCGCGGCGAGTGGGAATCGCTCGATGCAGCTCAGGCTCCGCAGGACACCTTGGCACCACAGAAGCGCACCAATGACGCCTATTCGAACCGCGCCGGCTGGGTATCCAAGTACCTGTCGCGCCACCCGCAGACTGGTGAATCCCGTGAATCCCAGCGCGCGCACTACCACGCCAAGATTCGCCCGACGGACCTGCTGGAGCGCTCCCGTCAGTGGATCAACCGCCGCGATTATGAGTTCCAGAAGTTTAACTCTGTGGATCTGCGCCGCTACCTCACCCTGACTCCGGACATCAATGAGGTTGAGCATGCAGAGCGCCAGCGTCGCTTCGTAGAAGCCTTCCAGCTGGCTCTGAGCTATGCCCGTCCGCTGGCAGCTGTCAACGATGACATGGTTCAGCGCATTCACGGCAAGTCAGTCCAGTACACCTATTCCTTCTCTGATATCCCGTTCGCCGAGCTTGGTTCGGCAGAGAACGGCATCGCAGCTCGGCTTGAGTCCGTGCTCAACCGCCCAGAGATTGATGGACCGTCGTCGGTAGCTTTGCGCAACTCGCTGAACATGTCGGATCACGTCCAGCACATCGAGATTTTCGGTTCTTACCCGAATTACTCGCCCATCGTCTTCTCTTCCATGTTCAACTACATTGCGAAGGACATTGAGAAGCAGGACAATTTCGATGGTTCCTGGTGGTCCGAGCGCCGTACCCGCCCGCTACCGGCAGCTTTGCCACTGACGAAAACGGAGCGTCAGGCGATGGTGGCCGGCTGGATCATCGGCCGCATTACCGGCCGCGTGTACATTTCCAACCCGGATGCCAGCAACGCCGCGGCCCACATTTTTGATGACACCGATGGCGGCGTGAACAACTGGGTAGACTTCCCGAATCCCATGCTCATTTCGCCGCGTCGCATGATCAAGAAGTCGGACTGGATGTCCTCGGTCCTTGAGTCCATCTTCATTGCCTACGCCAAGGTGCAGGAGAACGGCCCCCACGGTTTCGCATCCTCTCTGTACCCCTATCAGCTGCTACGCGGGCTGTTCGACGACGGCCTCGATTTTGCTCACTCCGGTGCCTCCACCCACCCGGTGGTTCGCCGGCTGGCAACGTTCTTGGCATCGGGCGAGGTGCCGAACCGTGGAACCGTGGGTACCTCCATTCAGGATCGCTACGACACCTTCGTGGCAGAGCTGGATAAGTTCGCCCGCGGCGCGGATCACTTCGTCCCCGGCCACAACAATGCTCTGCCGGGGCAGGGACGCACAGATAAGCCGTTCGCAGAGATTCGTTCCCGTGAGGTGGCATCAATGACGCCGTACTACCGTGACTTGGCGGAGGATGTCATTGTGATGATCCCGGTAATCCGCAACTATTTGGACCAGGCCAAGACCGTGGCGGAGAACCCTGTAGCGCAGCCGGCCCCGCAGGTCCGCAGCTCCGAGTCTGGCTTAGGGAACACCACCGCACCGGAATTCAACCTCAACGATCTGGATGACACCTTCTAATGACGAACGTAATTATCTTCGGGCACGGCGCGACCGCGGATGACATCCGCTCGCGGCTCAGCGATCTGCGTGCCGTCGGTCTCCTGCAGGACTTCCTATGGATTGACTACGCGCACCCCACCAGCAGTGCGGTAGTGCGCTCCTTTACGGAGGAGGGCACCGCGCGCTTGTCGACGTTGGACGAGGCCCTCCGCAGCTTCACCGGCGATGTTCTCCTCGCCACCATTGATCCGATGGATGCGGACCAACCACAGGACGTCGATAAGCTCACGGCGTGGGTCAGTGCCGTTGACCAGCGCCTCATTCAGGCTTCGAACCTGCGCGTCCGCCTCTTGCTGTCAGCCCTGCCGGTAGAGAATGTGGATATCATGCCACTGCAGGGATGGAGCAATCTCGTGCTGTCTCCGGAGGAGGGCGGAACCCCGGCATCCTCACGCATCCGCCCGATCAAGCGGACGAAGGATGGCTTCGAGCTCGCGCAGTTCGCAGCTCCTGCCGTGGCCAGCATCTTTGGCCTATGGCGCGGCATGCCGGAGCCCGCTGTGCTCGACCCTGACACGCACCGCGTTATCGAAACCGGTGACCGCCAGCGTTTCCGCCTCGTGCGTGCGTTCCACCGGACCATTGATGCCAGTGATATTGAAGACAAGGTCAAAAAGGCTGTCTTCGATCCCACCCAGCGTCTGCCGCAGCCACAGGTCAACAACATCTCGCGGGCTGTACACTACGCCAACCCGGAGCAGCTCACGGATCAGTGTGCGCAGATGTTCATTGACCAGGAAATTTCTCCACTGGTGAGCGCGCCTACCGCCTACGAGGAGCTGCAGTCCCACAAGGTGAGTGGCTGGGCAGCACTCAAGGATAACCTCCGCCTGTACTGGTCAACCGTTATTGGTAAGCCACAGGATTGGGTCGAAGGCCAGCGCGGCGCCATAAACAAAAACGCGGCCACCTTCCTGCAGAAGATGCTGTACGGCGAGAATTCGAGCGTCGAGGTCGTCTTGGCGGGGCACTCCGGCAAGGGTAGCGGAGCAACGAGTGTTGACGAGCTGCGCCAAGCCAGCGAGCATGCACTGCGTGTGGCTAAAGAGCAGCATTTCTCGCTGGGGCAGGAGCCGCAGCTATCGCGTACCTGGGAGGCCTACCACGATTTCGCACTGGGACTGGTTGACGGTTCTTGGCGCGACAGCATTGATGTTCAGGGCCTACGCAATAACCAAGGCAACATGTACATCGTGCAGTACGGCGGGCAGTCGGTACAGGATGTCAGCGCGTCCTTCGAGGGCTTCCACCCGCTCATGACGAGCACATTGGGGTACACACATGAGTCACAGGCAACGGTGGCTCCTTTTGACCCAGTGGGTGCAGAGCGCTTTGCTGCTGATATCGAATACACCAGCCAGCAGACCCGCAACGAGGCCGTAAGCCGCAAGAAACACGAGTTTGCTTCGTGGCGGGCGAAGAACAGCACTACCTTCGCGTGGAAGGTGGGCCAGGGCCTCTGGGACACGGTGGGCCACGCCCAGCAGAAGTACCGCGAGGCCCATGCCAAGGCCCGTGAGCTCCAAGAACTGGCCAGCAGCTTCCAGGCCCGCGACTTCAACGCGGAGAACAAAGCTCTGACCAGGAAACTGCGCACAATGTGGATTGTGCTCTTCGTTGTCCTTGCCCTCATGACGTACATGGTGGCCGGCCGGTACAACCCGGATCTGCCACTAGGCGAGTACCTGCAATGGTTCGACTGGCCGTGGTACGTGGTGGGCCTCATTCTGGCGATTGTGCTCTTCCTTGTGTGCTCGTGGGCGGTGTTCACAAAAGCTCAGCGAGAGATCTTTGATTACGTGCAGCGCCGAAAACTGCTGAACCGTAATCAGGAGATTGCAGCCCAGAACCTGGCCACCGCCTCGGCAGAGATTTCACGCATTTCCAATGCCTATAACCAGTTCCTGAGCTGGTCGGCGCTATTGGGCCGCGCAATTTACGCGCCGTTTGGCCGCAAGGAAACTTCGAGCGATCATCTGCGTACACCGCAGTCTGGCCTCCCAGAGAACGCGCGCATTGCGCAAGCCGTGCTCAGCCGCGATGATGCGGTGCGCATGACCGATGAGATTCGCTCCTACATTTATCAGTCGGAGTGGGCGCACAAGTCCCTCAAGTCCTTGCTGGATGACATGAACGACACCTTTGAGCGCAACCGCACGGGCCACTCGGCTGTGGCGCTTAATGAGATGTGGGGCATGGCGGGCTTGGGCTCAAGCACCCCGCTGGATAATCTTTCACGCAGCCTGGATCACCCGTACATGAAAGATCGTGATGCGAAGCAGCAGGAGTGGCAGAAGGTCATCACGGATCCGCGTATGACGCGCAGCCTTCAGCAGTACCTGGGCCACGTGACCTTCCGCGAGGAAGGTGGCAGCCGTAGTCAGAGCACGAGCGAGTTCCTTGCCGGTATGAACCAGGACAAAGGTGCCTTGCAAGCCTTCAGCCCTAACGCGCTGACCAGTGCAGGTGGCGCCGAAGGGTTCACGGAGATTGATGGTGACCGCACCCGCATCGTTGAAGTCGATAGCCAGACGGCACTGACCAGCCAGCTGTCACGCTCGGTCACGGTGGTCCAGTACGGCAAGATCACCGACTTCAAATACCTCATCCCCGATTCGGCATCCGGCGCGTACACCTTTGACAACCCGTCGGCTCTGTCCCTCGATGAGCTTGATGACACTAGCCACATGGGTTTCGCCACACCATCCCAGTCCGATGCACAGGAGAACTCCCCATGGCAGCAGGGCTCGAACGCCAACCCAGTCTTTAGGCAGCCGGGTGCGCCGGACCTGTCGGACCTCGATGAAACCTTCTAAAGACCGCTGATCTAAGGAACGTTGATGACACACACCCCGAAACCTTCGATTAAGGATGTACCGCTCAGCGAGCTCACCACGCTGCATGAGCTCAAGCGCGTGAGCGCTGAGGACGTCCGCGCGGCCGTTTCAGCACCGTTTCGGCAGTTTGCTGAGCAGATCGCTGCTGCCTTCAATGGTGAAGCGGTAGAACACCCAGAGCTCAGCGCGGAGTCCCTCAACGCTGCTGCCGCGCAGGAGCGTGCTGCTCAGCAGGCAGCTGAGGAACGTGCGGCGGCGGAGCGTTCAGCGGCACGTGATAAACAGCAGCACGTCACGGCATCGCAAGCACAGCCGCATAGTCAGCCTGAGCCGCGCCCCGCGCCCGAAGCCCCCGCTGCAGCGGCTCCGCGTGACTTCTTCGCTGAGTGGGAGCAGCTGCAGGCTGAGGAGGAACAAAAGACTCAAGTCAACGAAGAGGATTACATCACCATTCCGGGCTTCGGAATCCGCGCGGAATACCAGTACCGCCAGGATCCGAACTGGGTAGCCCCCGGTATTGATGTCGAGGTGGAGGTCCCTGAGAACACCGACACCGGGGAAGAATCTAGCGAAGACTTTGGCTACGGCGTCGAACCGGAGCCGGAGGAGGACACTGACCAGCGCCACCCCGTGCGCCTGTGGTGGCCGGAGCTTGAGCATGAGCCGAATGAGGTCGTGTTTTACCGTGTTGTGGCGGACGATTCTGAGATGGTCGCGTCCCCAGATGCCGGCGACACGCTGGTCTACACCAAGGGAACGGCCTACCGTGACCACAACCCGGGGGAAGCTGGCCTGCGCCACTACGCGGTGTGGGCTTATAAGGGGACGGACCTGCGGGAACTAGTCCACAGTCAGCCGGTTTTCATGGGTGATACTGCCGTAGTTTTCCCACCGGTCAACGTTCAGGTCTCGACCATCAAGGGCGCTGTTCAGGTTTCCTGGGACCTGCTGCCGGGGCACACCAGCGCCATGGTCTATGCCTGCCGCGATACCGAGAAGGAGCCCCTTTCACCGCGCTTCGAGCAGGATGTGGACAGCTCTGGGCGCAAGGCCACCATCCCCGTGCAGGAGGCAGGTCAGACCATTGTCATCTCTTTGCTGGGCCAAGCAGAGTTCCATGGCGCTACCGAGCAAAGCCAGGATGAGGTCGCGGTGCAGCGCTCCGTGAAGCTAGCCAGTGAGTTGGAAAAGCTGGAGCTTTCGCGCTGCGAGCGCCGCAGCGAGTACGGGCAGGATTCGATCGAGGTGGACTGGTACTCGCCCAAGACTGGTGAAGTGAAGATTTACCTTACGCCCACCGCACCGCAGGCAGACCTGCGTACCTCGGCAGTACCAAAGACGTACGTCGAAAGTGCGCTGTCGAGTGCGATCAGTGAGACCCGTGGCGTGTCCGAGGCCGGTTCCTTCCAAACCACCACGGTGCCATGGCCACCAGACTGGTACGAGGTGTACATCACCCCAGTGAACTTTAACGATGCCGATGCTTGGGTTGGTGAATCCAAGGTATTGCAGCGCGTGCAGTCCATTGGGGACGACCAGTTCCGCCTCATTGAACGTGTGGACAGCCAGCTCATCACCTTTGACTGGCCAAAGGGAGCGACGGCGGTTGAATACTCCACCAACCGCGAACATGACCAGATCCGCGAAGAGGACTATGACCTGCAAGGCGGCATCCGCATGCGCCTGGATCAGCATGGCGATACGGTACGTCTTAAGCCCTATGCAGTGTTTGCGGGTAAGCGTACTGAGGGCGATGAGCGCGTCATTCAGTATGAGGGCCTACGCCCGGTGACCTACGACTTTGAATTTGATGAGTCCAACAGCCAGGTGCAGGTGTACCTGTGGAGCCTGGGCAACGGTGACAAGCGTCAGTTCTCCTGTCAGGTGGTGTACCGCGCCGATCGCCTCCCTCTCTTCCCCGAAGACGGTGAGGCGCTCGGCATCGTCGAGACCAACCTGCAGAACACCACTCACGTAGCGCAGGGCTTGGGCCCCGTACGCGGCCAGTACCCCGACTTCACGGTCTCCTTGGGGCAGTACTCACAGCGAGGAGGCTTCATTCGCCTCTTCGCGGTCGAGGGCTTCGATGCTCACGTTGATTCTTCCTTTGGCAGCTTCGGTGGTGAGGACGCTTTCAGCGGATTCGCTGAGAGTTACAGCGAGGCATCACCGACGCTCAGCGCATCGGATAAGGCAGTGGTGGTGGAAAAAGATGTGTCCTACAAGCTGATGTTCTATGCCGCCAGCCAGAACAACAATCAGCAGTACACAAACCAGCAGCCTCCGTACAACTACGACCAGAATTATGGTCAGGACCAGTACTTCCAAGGAGGCCACTAATCATGGGCGGTGCATTTAGCTACGCGTCTTTCTCCCGAGCCAACGGCCGCGCTGGTGGTTGGGGAGTGGGCCAGAAGGTCGGCGACCTTACCCAGGAAGAGCTGGCTGAACTCGTTTCCTTCGTGCCCACCACGCTCAACAACGGCACTTCAATTCCGGATTTTCCCTCGGCCCAGCAGCGTGCCGAGCTTGTGCGGCGTACCGCGGTTTTTGCGCTCACTCCGGAAGCAGACAAGTGGGTGACCATGGTGTCGGTTCCAGCTGGTCTCGATGCCACGGGACGCGGGGGTAACGTGTTTACCTACACCAGCATTACCCGGACGGGTACCCCGCCGGTGCCTTCGACGGTTTTGTATTCTCCGGATATTCCTGCCCCTTTTTCTATCTATGAGGTGGACAAGGTACAGATTCCAGAGAGCATTTCGGCGCGTGGTCCGCTGCATTCGGATGTGTTGCTGGATGAATTCCTCGAAGGTGAGTTCCGTCAGCCGGAGAAGCTTCCCGCGCCATTTAAGTCGGTGACCCCGAATCCGAATCCCTCGTTTAACCACGCGCTTGTGTCCGCGATGGCGACCGTGCTCAATTCCCGCAATGGCCTTGTCGTTCTCGTTGCGCCGGATAATCAAGCGGCATTATGGATTGCTGCCACCGCACGCGAAGTGGGGGAGGACGGCTTTGGATTCTCTACCTTCGAAAGAGCTGCGGCCATCAATGAGTTTCCTTTGAGCACCTCCACGATGATCGTTGTGCCGCCGAGTGAGAAGCAGCGCCTTGCGGATACCGCCATACCCGGGAACCCAGTGGTGTTCGCTGTGAATGAGGCCCTCCCAGACGTCAGCGCTTTTGAACGCCCTACTCAGGAGAGCGAACTGAGTGATCCTTCCCAGTACACGTCGGAATCGTCGTCTCTGCATGAGGAGTCAGAAGCCAGCTCGCTGTCCACTGGCGGTGCCGGTACGGCGGATTGGGCCGCAGGGAACACTGCTGGTGAAGGCACTGATACGCAATCAAATTGTGGTGACCCGTGGGCTGCTGACGGCACAGTGGAGTTTGGTTCCCCCGCTTCTGACGCCTCGCCCTTCGCCGCCGTCGATGGTACTTCTTCACCTTTCCCGCCCAACCCCTTGGAGGCGCCGAATCCCCTGGGTAGTCAGCACTCGTCGGAGGGACTTGAATCCCCTGTGCAGCGCGACACCGCACTGGCGGCGACTGAGGATGACGGGCTGCCGTTGAATGCTGCATCGGGCAATCCCTTTGCGGTGGGAGGGGTGCCGCCAAGCACTGCGTCTTCTGACACCTCGGCCCAACCACCGGCCGCGCCTTCCACATCGGCAGCCGCGCACGGTGGGCAGACGGCATCCGAAAGGAAGCTTCCCAGCACAAATGCGGTTGTTCCCGCCTTGAGCGCAGAGGAGCACCAGAAGCTTGTTGCCTTTGATGCGCGCTGGTGGATCGAATACCTCGATGTCCACCGCGGGCGTTCTATCCAGTTGGCCTACCTGGACAAGACCGCGTTGGGGGATGGGTTGGACAAGCTGCTCATGTCAGCGGTTATCGCCTCGTGGGTTTTCTACTTCCCCCGAGACTTTGAGCTGCTTGCGGCCGATGCCTTGCGGCCGTGGGAAAACCGGGATCTTGAGCACATTGCGAACCTCACCGCGGACCATTTCGTGGGCACGTTCCGCCTTGACCAGTGCGATCGGCATGTTACCGGCCGTGTCGCAATGGTGCTCGATGAAGTCCAGAGAATGCTCGCTGAGCGCGCAGAACGAGCCCAGCAACACCAGGCAGGCTGGCAGAATCAGGACTCTGGCCGGGGCAGAGGCTATGGATTTTAGGCAACACACGATAGGCAAGATAAAAGAAGGTAAGAAGCGTCATGGCTAAATACACACTGCGGGACGGCGAGTCCCGCCGCATCGGCTCAGACGGCATCCTGCGCGTCGAGGCCTTCGAGATGGGCACCGGGGGTGCCTCAATGGAGCTGGCCATCGTGGGCGAGGGCGTCGATGCCGTGCGCGTGCACGACCTCTCCCTCATGGTTCATTCCCTTCCCGAACGCGCCACCATTGTGGTGCAGCCCAAGCGTGGCGGCACCTTTGGTCAGCGCAGCGAGGTACGCCTTACGGTGAGCAACGCGGGCGATTCGGTGACTTTCCCGCGTGTGCTTATCGACGCCGCCGAGGACTCCCCCGAGCGCCTCGCCGAAGTCACCCCGGAGTCTGGTAGCTACCGCCTTGATGCCTTCGGTACGAGCGAAGGGGCCGGCATTACAGATTCTGCCCGCGAGGTGCGTTCCAAGATGCGCCGCGCGGAACTGGACGTGTCCGGGCTGGATGACGTCACCGTTATCGTTGATGGTTCCGCCTCCATGCAGGTCAACGTTAATGCGAAGATCATTGACGCTGCGGCCAAGTACATTGATGCGCTGTCGGATGCGTTCAAGCGTTTCCGCGCCACCGATGGCCAGGACAGCATCCAGACGCACAAGGTGGATGAGCTGAGCCGCTTCATCAGCGGGGTTATTAGCAACGGCGCCGAGCGCGTAGGCCAGCGTCCGTGGCGCGGCCCGAGTATTGCGTCCTCAACGTCGCTGGCCATCTACGTCACTGATTCCCCGGTGGCGTCCATGCTCACCACGGGTGTTCCTACAGTCGTGCTCATTACGAGCGCTATAGGCCGCCAGGAACTCGAGCTCGCCCGCATCAACGGAACGCCGCGCCAGGTGGCTTTTGCGGTCATCGATGAGGACGTGGCGAAGCAGCTGGAAACCGGAGCAAACACCGAGCTTTCTGAGCTCACCGACCGCGTTACCGCCATGCTGAAGGAGAGGAATTCATGATCCAGGCACGTTGCCCGTGGACGTTCAAACCGCTCGAGGCGGGCGTAACCGTCAGCCCGTACACCAACCGTGAACTGCCCGAAGGCTGGACCGATGCGGTCACTCACTGCGTTGCCATGGCCGGTGCGCGAAACTCCGGTAAGTCGCTCTACACCGCGGTGATGATTAAGCAGCTCAAGCAGCTGGCGCACAAGCACGATAGGTCTGTGCAGCCGGCGGATGCCTCGACGCGTGAGCGCTACGAGGAGGTCTATGAGAAGCCGCTCTTTGAAGAGATGCGCGCTATGGACCCCACGCCGAGCGCCGTGGCGACGGATGCCTACCAGCGCGATCCGCTCATTTTTGAGCTCGGTGTCTGGCCGGATCAGCAGGGCACCCCGCGTATGAACTACCTCGTCTTCCGCGATGTCGCAGGCGAGGACCTTGAGAACCCACCGGAGAATGAGGCAGACCGCGAGAATCTTGCTTTCTTTTCCCACGCAGACCTGGTGATTTTCCTCTTTGATCCCCTGCGCGTGAAGCAGATTCAGGATTTCATCCACGGACTAATCCCCAACATCGGTGAATTGGGAGCGGATTCCCTGCGCGTGCTGGACAACCTCCTTGATCTGCTCGAGTCAGATACCCCTCCGCCGCTGGCAGTGACCATTTCCAAGTTCGATACCGTGCAAAAGCTTGAGCAGGTGGATGACGTGCGTTGGAAGAAGCTCATGTCCAACCGCGGTGCGGCATTCCGCCGCGATACCGGCTGGAATTTCAACGATGCGGATCGGTATATGGTTCACCAAGAAGCCGAGTCGCTGCTTCGCTTCCTCGGTGCGAACGACCTCATCAACAAGCTGTACTCGGCAGGCACAGACGAGGGAAGCTTCTTCGTCGTGTCCGCGTTGGGTGAGGCGCCGACGGGCCGCCAGCTGGCGCGCAGCGGTATTGCCCCGTACCGTGTGCTGGACCCGATTCGGTGGTTGCTGAGCCGTCGTGGCGTGTTTGTGCAGGACGTGTCATGACTTTCGGCACGCCCCAACCTGCTGCCCCGCAGCCGCAGCATCCATCGCGGCCACAGCCTGCCCGGGATTATCGCTATGGGCAGGTCAGCGACTCTGCCCGGGAAACCCGCCGGGCGGCTGATATGAAGGCCCAGTGGGCGCCCTGGCCGCTGAAAATTGCAGCAATCATCGAGCTGTTCATCAGCAGCTATGCGGTGTTCACCATCTGCCGGCTCGTCGCTTTTGAGAACAGTCCCGCGGCGGTCACCCGCATGGATCAGCTATCCACCGAGTTCGGTGTGCTGTTGGGCCTGCTGGTGCTGCTCGTATGTGTGCTGACCGCCTACGTGGTGCATGCCCAGCAGGCAGCGCGCATTGCGCTTACCGTCATCAGCGCAGTTCTGGTGCTGCTCATCCCGGTGGATTCGGTTATGCCCGTGTCCATTGCCTCAGCGGTGGTCATCGTGCTGATGTGGCTTCCGACGAACCGGCAGTGGTTCGGCGGGGTGAAGAACTAGGCCTTCTTGCGCAGCTCGTCGAGCGCGCGGGAATTGCCGGCAGCGTCGAACAGGTTATAGGCAAGGTGGTACATGCTCCGCGCACGGTCGGCCACGTTGCCGGCGGCGTAGCGGTCTCCGAGGAGCTCTGCCACCTCCGCGAGAGCACTCTGTTCCGAAGGTGTGGTGGCCTCGGCGGCCGTGTGCTTCTCCAAGAAATCGAGCAAGACCTGCGTGGACTTAAACATGTCCTGAGCTTGGGTGCGTAGGCTCTCGGAGTAGAGCACCGTCCACTTGGCGGACACCGGAAGATTCTGCAGCTTGGTGGAATCCACGTAGCGCGAAGCCAAAATGTCGTAGGCCTCCCTGGGATCGCGGTGGCGGACATCGAGAACCACAGTCTTCAGGATGGACTGCAGTTCACCTTCGAGATCCCCGTAGCGGCTGTATTCGCGGGCGGCCGCTTCGAAGCATGCCACGCGTTGCGCTGTGTTATCCCCCGAATTGGCGGCAGCATCGCTGTAGAAGCGCGCCAACATGGAGGAGGGAAGCTGCTTGTAGTCCGCCTCGCTGCGAGCATTGGACAAGATAGCAAAGGATTGCGTTGCCACGCGGGAGCAGTCCGCAGTCGAATCGGAGGCCCACAGGGCACCGACGGCGGACTCGAGGATGACCGAGAGGGCATCACCAAGCGATGTGCCCGAGCCATTAAACGCCCCAGACGCCACCGCGTCATTGATGGCCACAAAGTCGGCGGCGTGGGCTTTGGCGTCGCCGCTTTTGGCGGCATCGAGAACCGCGCGGAGCTCGGCGAGCGAAGGCTGGGTGGATGAGGAACCGGAGTGCGCCTTCTCGGCGGGTGCGGAGACAGCTGCCGCTTGGGGCGTTGAGGTACGCGCGGACGCGGAGTCAGCGGGGGAGGAAGACGCAGATTCAGAAAAGTCCTTGTGGCTGGTTGCGGTCTGTGCGGCGGCCAGTTCTTCGAGCACGGAGCGGTCCCCCGCAGCGGCGGCCCTGGCGGCAAACTTCTCCGCTTCCTCCGGGAAGCCGTTGTCCAACCAGGCGCGTGCAACGCGGGCATAGCCGGTAGCCACGAGGTCCGGCTGACCGGTCAGCGCACCAAGGGCGGCAATGGTGAAGGAATCATTGGCGTTCTCAATGGTGCCTGCAGCTTGGCGCAGGATTTCGCGGGCCTCAAGGTACTGGGCGGCTGGGCGGGCGTCCTCAGCACTGCCCAGGAAGGAATCCTCTGGGAGGACGCGGCTAATCTGCTTCTCAATGTTGGCGGATTCCACCGTGGGCAACGTCAGCCCAGGGCTCTGGGAGCGTGCATAGGCCAGCATGCGTTCAGCGTCGGCGGAATCAAGCAGGGGATAGGTCACGTCAGAAGCCATGGGGGCGATTCTAGTAGAGGACGTCACCACGTGCGGCCCTTAGACTGGGGCCATGGATTCTCTCACTCCTGCCGGGCGCTATGCGCCGAGCCCGTCTGGTGATCTTCACCTGGGAAACCTCCGAACAGCACTCTTGGCCTGGCTGTACGCCCGCAGCAGCGGCCGCCGCTTTCTGGTGCGCGTCGAGGACATCGACACGCAGCGCTCGTCAGAGGAGTCGGCACAGCGCCAGCTGGAGGACTTAGCAACCTTGGGGCTGGACTGGGATGGCGAGGTCATCTACCAGCACGATCGCTACGCTACCTATGAGGAGGCCCTGGCTCAGCTGCCCACCTTCGAGTGCTACTGCTCGCGCAAGGACATTCAGGAGGCCTCCCGCGCGCCGCACGCCATCCCGGGGCAGTACCCAGGGACGTGCCGTGCGCTTTCCGACGACCAACGGGCCGCCAAACGCGCCGAACTCGCCGCCCAGAACCGCGTTCCCGCCATCCGCTTGCGTGCCGATGCCACCACCTACACCATCCACGATGCTCTTGCGGGTGAGTACACCGGCGAGGTTGATGACTTCATCCTGCGCCGCGGCGGCCAGCGCCCATCCGACCCTGCACAGGGCATGGACTGGGCCTATAACTTGGCCGTGGTGGTCGATGATGCTTTCCAAGGCGTGGATCAGATTGTGCGCGGCGACGATCTGCTCTCCTCTGCCCCACGCCAGGCCTACCTCGCGCACAAGCTGGGCTATGCGGTGCCGGAGTTTGTTCATGTGCCGCTCGTTCTTAACGCCGACGGTGTGCGCCTATCCAAACGCGATGGGGCGGTGACCCTGCGCCAGCTGCTCGAGGAGCCGGGACGGGGGAGGGGGGACGTCGTCAAGCTCCTGGCTCGCTCATTGGGCTATGAGGCAACGTCTGCGGCTGAGCTCCTGGAGAGATTTCGGCCGGAGTCTCTCACCCGTGATGCCTTCGTATGGGATGGAACTGTGTAGCTCCCTCTTCCCCTGCACAGCGGTACTCTAAGAACATACAAACCTGCAACGGGGAGTGAAGCGCACTATGGAAGTTTTATTTGTCCTCATCGGTCTGATGCTGCTGACCGTCATTGTCATGGCGGTGGGGGACAAGATTGGACTTCCCTGGCCGGTGTTGCTCACGCTCCTCACGGCGATTTCTGTCTTTGTGTACGCCACATTCTCGAGTGGTGAGTTCGAGTTCGCTGTGCCCGCGGACCTTATCCTTCCAATCTTTTTGCCGCCGCTGTTGTGGGCTCTGGCAAGGAAGACATCGTGGGGCGTGATTCGGGAACAGTGGATGACCATCCTTGCTCTCTCCGTGCTGCTCGTCGTGGCCACAACACTGGCCGTTGGGTTCACTGCCTGGGCCTTTATGCCGGGCCTGGGCATCGCCGCAGCCATCCTTATTGGTGCAGCGATTGCCCCGCCGGACCCGGTGGCCGTGGAGGCAGTGGCAGAACCCGCCGGTATTCCCCGCCGTATCATCTCGGTGCTGCAGGTTGAGGGCCTGTTTAATGATGCCGCGTCCATCGTGGCCTTTCACCTCGCCCTTGAGGCCGTGACGAGCTCTGGGCAGATGCATGCCGGTCAGGCGGTTATGCGTTTCCTCTACTCGGCGGCCGTCGCTGCCATCCTGGGCCTTGTGGTGGGCCGTGTGTCCTCCTGGTTCATCGGTGCGGTGCACGAGGTCGTCGCCCGCAACGCATTGACCTGGGTGATTCCCTTCGCCGTCTATATCGCAGCCGAGGAGCTTGGCGCCTCTGGCGTGATTGCCGTGGTGATCGCTGCGGTGGAGTTGCATTCCCGTGCCCCGGTTCAGGCCGAGGACCGACTCTCCGGTCAGTCCTTCTGGGAAACAGTTGAGTTGCTCTTTACTGGTGTGGCCTTTGGTCTTATCGGCCTGACGGTCTTCAGCGCGGTTGATGCCGTGGGCGCGGATCTGTGGCACGCAGTCATCGTCGGAGTCATCCTGTCCCTCGTGGCTTTCCTTGTGCGCATGGCCTGGATGTATACCTTTTACCTCATCAACCGGCGCCGGGGTAAGCCGCGTTTGGCGCCACTGCGCCGTCAAGAGGTGCTCGTCATGTCGTGGTCCGGCATGCGCGGACTGGTCACCCTGGCGCTGGTTCTGTCCGTGCCGAGCGGTTTGAGCTTCTACAACGAGTTGACCGTCATCGCCCTTGTCGTGCTGCTCATGACCATGGTGATCCCCGGCCTGCTCCTGCCCTGGCTCATGCGGCAGCTGGACATCACGACCTACTCGCAGGCCGCCACCGATAAGATGCGGGCCACGATTACCTCCCGTGCTCGTAAGGCCGGCATTGCCGCGATGCGTTCCAAGTATGAGGAGCTGGACCCCGACATCGCCGCCAATATTGCGCAGTGGTTTGAGGACCGGCTCGGTGAGGACGAGGATGGCGAGGATGCCACGACCCGTATGAAGATGGCTATTGAGGCTCGTGAATTGGCCTTGGCTGCGCGCACGACCGCCTTGGCCGGCGCACAGCAGGAATTGCTGCGACTGCGCCGCGATAGGGAGTTCAATCCCATGATTGTGGACGAAGTGCTTGTCGACGTCGACCGAATGTCCCTCGGCGCCAAAAAGCGCGGCTGATGCAGCAGCGAAAGGAGAGCAACAATGGACGCTTTAGAGTATGCCCAGCTGGAGGACGGCTTGGACTACCTTTACGCCTTCTTTGATGAGGACCTTGAAGAACGCGTACGCGCCGGGCGTGAACTCCTCCCGGAGGGCATGGAAGACATCCTGGGGGACCACACTGTGGAAGACTTCGTGTGGCTGTGGATCAAGGAACCCGGTCCCCGCGGTTTCCGCCAATACTTGCGCGATGGCGGCTACGACGGCGCAGAGGTATCCGAGGCTTTTCTCTTCGCCCGCACGGAGTGGGGCATGAACACGCCGCCGCATGTGGAGTGGCTCAGGGAGGACGGCGTCGAGGTCCCGGAGTTTAACTAGGAGTGTGCGACTGGGGGCGTTCGATGGGGCGCCCAGCAGCACCAGCAGCAAAGGAACCAACGTACTGGCACCTTATGCGAAACTCCGCATGCGATCACCTGGGGTTTTCCGCCCTGAACCCCACAAATGGTGCCCTAACTTTGGCTCTTTTGCCCGAGTGTTTGGGCCAGAAATTGTGTGCGCTGGCGCGTTGGGTAGTTAGACGCACTCATTTCAAAGCCCCTTTACCGCGAGTGGGTAGAGCTTGCAAGACCTGCCGTCGAAACTGTTAATGAAAAAGTGGGTTTCGATATTCGACTGCGAATCAATATTGACAAGACTCGTGATGACTTGGCATTTCTCTCAAGCATGCACAACTAGTTTTGTAGAACCCTAAAGGATATCCCAAAGGTGATTATCAGCAAATGTTCACTTTTTGTCGGTTTTCCCGAACGTTTGGAGGAGCAACCGCGGTCGTACTTGTAGCGTGGCTACTCGCTGCCTCTGACTTCAGCCACTGTGCAGCACTTCCAAAGTGTGTGCTTCAAAGCGCCTTCAGAGACTGAGTTATCTCTCGACTTTTCTTGATTCTATGCTCCTGGGAGCAGATTCTTTGCCGCTGTTGTGAGAGCTTTTGGAGCGTTCTTGGTAAGCGTTTTTCGGGCCTCAGGGCTTATTGCTGCTACACCGACGAGTGCTGTAACCCCCAGTACAGCACCAAGCACCTCTTTGTGGGCTCTCAGAGCCTCTAGATTGAATCTCTTATTGTTAATATCATGCTCGAACAGTTTGTTGTCGTACCGTTCAAGGCGGTCGAGCGCATCCTGTTTGGCTTCCGGGCTACTTTCGGGGTCTCGGACAATTTGCGCAAGCAGTTCCTTAGTGAAAGCAATGCTTGCGTAGAGATTTCCAGAACTTTTCTCGTTACTGGTGACTGCCTGTTGTACCGAATCATCCATAGCTTGCGCGAGTTTTGCCACTGTGTCGGGCGCAACTGTTAGAAGTGCTGATAGAACTCCCGAACTAATCTGATCATTTTGAATCATTTGTACAAGATCAAGAACCTTGTCACTACTCATTTTGCGCAGGTCGTCGACTTTCAGTGCGCTTTTCAAATCGTCAATAGACTCTATTTGTCCCATTTTCGCTCCCCTTGGTAACTTGTTGAGTGAATTGTACCGTGGGCAAACTGCAGAACGGTGAAGCTACTCATTGGAGACGACCCGCTAATTTGGAGAGTTCTGGGAGGGGGTTACTGGCTTTTAGTCAACAGCGGATTCTGAAGCCCTAGATTCAGTGAGTTCTACATGCCATTCCGCGCGCGCGAGAAGTTCATCGAAAGTAATGATCTCAGGGTGAGTGATATTTCGACGGAACATTTCGAAACTATGGACTTTGTCATCGATTGCTCCGCCGGTTGAACCAAGTAGTTCTTGCAGAGAACCAACGATTAAGTAGGCTTTCGGCTGGGTAATAAATGTCCCCTCACCAGACCGAGAACCGTCAGTTTCTTTTTCCTCGATATACTCTCCTAAATCTCGGACGGCCATACGGACACTTTGCTGTACTTGCACCACTGCACCGGACAGTTCATTTGAGGGTGCCCAGCACGATGAGCGATACAGTGTGTTCGAAAGCAAGTCGGTTTTATGGTGCTTTATTTCCGCGAACACCATAGAACTGACAGCCCTAGGATTTAAAAACCTCAACCACTACATCTTGCGATGCCTAATCCACTCCGGACAGCTACAGGACAAAATCAACGCACTCTAAAACCGGAAGGGCCGGATAATTGGCAATTAATCGGGTAGGTATCCAAGATGAATGTCGTCTGCTTCGTAGAGTTCGATAAACACTCGCCGTCGGTCTCCCGCTTCAATCCACTGCAAGAATGCCAGAGCTAAGTCGTGGCCAAGTGTAGGAGACACGAGCGTCATGAAAGCGTGAGGGCTGATCCCAAATGGTGCCGTCTGCTGTTTTGAACGCCCCATCGTCAAGAGCTGTCCAGAGTTCGCTGGGGCTGGCTTGCTAAATCCGCACGAAAAGCCCCTTAAGCCGCGCTTTAGGATTTTAACAGTGCCAAACTTGCGGCGGGGTTCTTTGTTTCTGGGGCGGCATGGAATTTCTTAAGCGCTTTAAATCCCTGTAGGGCGAGGGATTTAAAAGGGGATCATCTCTGTCGAAATTCGGGGGAAATGTCCCTTAAGCCGAATTGTCTTGTGGTGACCAAGCGCAAATTAAAACGGTCCATCGCTCGATGGACCGTTGGCTAGTGCCTACACAGCCATTGGACTGTTCAGCACTGACCAAATCTTAGCATGGAATCAATGAAGGAGGCGTAAGAACGCCTTGCTCGCCCCAAGTGACTTTGGCTTCATTCAAATGTAAAGGCCGGATAATTGGCCACCCGTGCCTGACCAGTGGGGATGCAGAAGGTCCCCTGGATGATGACATCCAGGGGACCTCCCAGTGGCGGAGGATAGGGGATTTGAACCCCTGAGGGATGTGACTCCCGCACGCGTTCCAGGCGTGTGACATAGGCCGCTAGTCGAATCCTCCGCTGGAAAACATTACATGAGCCCCCTAATGAAGCAAAATCGCCTGGTCAGTGCGAAAATTGGTGTCCTCTTGGGCGGCGGACTGTGGATCGCGGTTCCTTCGTGGGGGCGCTGAGTGGTGCGGTGTGGGGCGGGCGAGGGCGACGGGCTGGGAGAGGTTGGCGGTTTGGCGTCGGCAAGCGCGGCGCGCTAGGCTAGACCGCAGGATTCCGCGTGGCGTCCATCCTCTGAACTCCCCCAGGGCAGGAATGCAGCAAGGGTCAGGAGGCTCTGGCGGGTGCGCGGGGTCCCCTTTTTATTTGCGGTCTTACGCACGGGGGAAGCGTACGAGAGTTACTATGGGTGCCATCTGTCCGCAACATGTCCCGGAAGGAAGAGGGATGTCGCTTTCTAATCTCGAGAAGTCTGAGCTCAACGAGCTTGCTGCCCAGGTGCGCAAGGATTACGAGGATCTCAAAGCCGAGGGGCTGAACCTCGATCTGACTCGCGGTAAGCCGTCCAAGGCTCAGCTGGATTTGTCCAACGATCTGCTCGTACTGCCAGGCCGTGGCCACTACACCGACGCTGCTGGCAATGACCTGCGCAACTACGGCAACCAGAAGGGCATCAAAGAGCTGCGTGACCTCTGGGGCAAACTAACCAACATGGATCCGGAACTGCTGGTCGCAGCCGATTCTTCTTCGCTCAACATCATGTATGACCTGATCCACTGCTCCTACAGCTTTGGTAACAACAGCTCTGAGCGCCCGTGGAACAAGGAAGAAACCGTCAAGTGGATCTGCCCTACCCCGGGTTATGATCGCCACTTCGCCATCACGGAGTCATTCGGCTTCGAGCTCATTTCCGTGCCGATGGAAGAGGATGGCCCAGACATCGAGGCCGTCGAGGAGCTGGCAAAGGACCCGCAGGTCAAGGGCATGTGGGTGGTGCCTATGTTCTCTAACCCGACGGGTGCGGTCATCTCTGAAGAAAAGACCCGCCGCCTGGCACGTATGGAGGCTGGTGCGCCGGACTTCCGCATCGTGTGGGATAACGCCTACGCCGTGCACACCCTCACCGAGGAGTTCCCGGAGATCCTGCCGATTCTGGAGATTGCTGAGCAGGAAGGCAACCCCGACCGTTTCTGGGCCATGTCGTCCTCGTCGAAGATCACCTTCGCAGGTTCGGGCGTGAGCTTCTTCGGTTCCTCCGAGGACAACCTTGAGTGGTACCTCGAGCACGCTGGTATCCGCGGCATTGGTCCGAACAAGATTAACCAGCTTGCACACTATGAGTTCTTCGGTTCCGCCGAGGGTGTGCGTGCCATCATGCGCCGCCACGCTGCGCTGCTGGCCCCTAAGTTTGAGGCGGTTCTGCGTATCTTGGACAAGCGTCTGACCCAGTACGACGTGGCGGAATGGACCCACCCGAAGGGCGGCTACTTCATTTCCCTCAATGTTGTGGACGGCACCGCTACCCGCGTGTGGGAACTGGCGCGTGATGCCGGCATTCTGCTCACCCAGGCTGGTTCGGCTTTCCCGTACGGCGAGGATGATCGTGACCACAACATCCGCCTCGCGCCGTCCCTGCCGCCGCAGGAAGAGGTTGAGGCCGCGATGGACGGCGTGGCTACCTGTGTGCTTCTGGCCGCAGTGGAGAAACTGGGGGCTTAGGCCATCAACGCTGACGAGACGTCCTACTGGCTCGACCAGGTCATTCCGGTTGAGCTTGAGTTCAAGAACGTTGATGGGCATCGCTTGGGCTTAGCCGCGCTTGACGACGCCCAATCCCTCGCCGTCTCCTGCGACTTCGCGGACGTCGACACGGGCTTGGCTCATGCCGAACAAGGCGTGGACGTGCGCTGCGAGCTTCTTGCCGTGGCCCGTACTGGTCAGGCAGAAGTGGCTGCTGCGGTGAGTGCCGCAGCAGCCCTGCTCACGAAAGCTGCCGGCGTGTTACCTGCGCAGCCGGGCCTGCTGTTACCGAAGCTCTTTGTCGACGATGATGAGCGTTTCGCGCCGCTCACTGTTCGCCACGGCATGCTCATCGCGCCGTATTTGTGGGGAGGACAGACCCCGCAGGTGGCGGAGGACAAGCGCCTTACCCTTGTGTGCCAGCTGCTCATGCTGACTGATGCTGAATATGCCTTCGCTGTCGATGAAGGCGTGCCTGCTTTGCAGCAAGCCGTGGCGGAGCAGGGCATCGATTTGTTGGACTGGCAGCGCTCCGAGTAGCGGGGCGTTGGCGTCTTTTCGCCGAGGAATCTGGGGGTGATCCGGATGTCCGGGCGAGGCGCTAGACTGACTAACCGTGGCTCTTTACCGGAAATATCGTCCAGCAACGTTCGCGGAAGTGGTGGGCCAAGAGCAGGTCACCACGCCGTTGTCCGCCGCCCTTGACGCGGGGCGCATCAACCATGCGTACCTCTTTTCCGGCCCGCGTGGCTGCGGAAAGACTTCCTCGGCACGTATCATGGCCCGCTCCTTGAACTGCGAGCAGGGCCCCACGTCCACGCCCTGCGGCGTGTGCGATTCCTGTGTTTCACTGGCCCCCGGTGGGCCGGGCAACCTCGACGTTACTGAGCTGGACGCTGCCTCCCATAACGGTGTGGAGGACATGCGTGAGCTGCGTGACCGCGCCTATTATGCGCCGGCGGAATCGCGCTACCGCATCTTCATCATCGATGAGGCTCACATGATTTCCGCCTCCGGCGCTAACGCCTTACTGAAGGTGGTGGAGGAGCCGCCGGAGCACGTCATCTTTATCTTCGCTACAACGGAGCCGGAAAAGATCATCGGCACCATCCGTTCGCGTACCCATCACTATCCTTTCCGCTTGCTCACTCCCCCTGCAATGAAGGGCCTGCTGGAGCGCACCGTGGCTTCCGAAAACGTCCACGTGGATGACACTGTCTACCCCATGGTTATTCAGGCCGGCGGCGGTTCTCCCCGTGACACCCTGTCCATCTTGGACCAGCTCCTTGCCGGTGCCGGCCCGGATGGCCTGACCTATGATGTTGCCCGTCCACTCCTCGGAGTAACTGACCTAGGCTTGCTCGATAACACAGTGGAAGCCCTGGCCAGCCAGGATAAGGCGGCACTGTTTAGGCTTGTTGATGATGTCATTGAAGCCGGCCACGACCCGCGTCGCTTCGCCATTGATCTGCTTGATCGTCTCCGCGATCTCATGATCATCCAGGCCGTGCCTTCAGCGTTGGAGGAGGGGTTGGTGTCCGCGCCGACGGACCGTGGGGACATCCTCACGGCCCAGGCCCAGCGTTTTTCTGGCCCCCAGTTGGCCTACTTGGCTGACACCGTTAACGCGCGCGTCTCTTCGCTGCGTGGCGCAACCTCCCCGCGCCTGCTCCTGGAGATTCTTTGTGCTCACCTGGTCGTGGGTTCGGCTCCCGCCGCCGCGGCTGCTGGCCACCTTCCAGCCGCTCAACCAGGCAGCGGTGCGCCGGCTGCCGGTGCCCCCGTCACTGGTCAGGCCGCGGTCAGCGGCGCACAGGGTTCCGCGCCTTCTCAGCGCCCGCAGTCTGCAGTTTCCAGTGCCCAGGATCCTGCCGCTGCAGCCGCCGCTATCATTGCCCAGCGCCGCAGCCGCCAGGCCGCGAAGCAGAATGCCGAACAGGGCCAGCAGCCCCAGCAGGACGCACAGCAGCTGAACCAGGCGGAGCCAAGCCTGCAGGGAAACCAACAGGCTGCCTCACAGCCACACGCGGTGCAGCAACCCGCTCACAGGCCCGAGCACAGCCTTGAGCGCAGTGTGGAGAACAGCTCGGAGCAGACACAAAACCAGTCGGAGCAGCAGCTGCAGCATGAAGAGCGCACTTCGTCGGAGGCACAGCAGCCTGCACCCACCGAGCAGACCGTTCAGCCTGAACCGGCGGAGCACTCGGCGCACTCGCAACCACAGCAGGGTACAGCTCCCCAGGATCTCGCAGCGGAGATCCGTTCCACGTGGTCCGATGTGCGAGCAACAATTGGCCGCCGCAATAAGGTCGCTGAGATCATGCTCGCGGAAGCCCGCGTTCTTGGAGTGCGCGATGAAACCCTCGTCTTGGGGCACACCACGGGCGCCCTGGCAGAGCGCATCAATTCGCCAGGAACCAACGAGGTCATTGTTGCGGTACTCAAGGAGGAACTCAACCGCGAGCTGAAGGTCACGTGCGTCATTGGCACCGACCCCAAGTCGCAGGGTTTCACCATTGAGGAGCCAGCACAACGAGCCCAGTGGAACCCGAACCAACCGCAGCGTGAGGCCTCCGAGCCCGAAGAGGAGGCAGAGAGTCCGAAGCCCTCTAGCGCCCCTCACAAATCTGACACAGCTCAGTCCGACACGGCGGAAACTTCTGCCGAGCAGAAGGACCAAGAACCGGCGGAGGAGCCGACTGAACCGCAACGGTCTCGCAACCCTGAGCCGGAGGCGGAATCCGAGCCGGAAACTCAGCAAAAGCCGGAGCGGGCGCAGCAGCCTACGCCCCAGCACGAGGCGAGCGATGACCCTTGGGGAGCGCCGCGCCGTATTGGTGGACAGGAGCCGTCGTCTCAAACGACGGGGCACGGTCAGCGAGGTACGCTGTCACGACAGGACTCCGTGCGTGAGGAAACATCACCGCCAGAGTTGCAGCACAAAGCACAGGACCCGGCAGCACAGTCGTCCCTCCACCAGCAGACGACGCCGCAGAATCCACAGCGAGACACACTGCAGCAGGACTCGCCGCGCCAGGATGTCCCACAGCGCGGCGCGGCGGTGCCCCCAAAGAGGGAGGCGCGTGGCAGCCAATGGCGATCACGCATTGCCCAAGCCAGCCAGGTAGCGGCCCAACGCGATGAAGAATTTTCCAAGGTTCCCCAGTTTGGAAACGGAGTTCCACTGCCGCCGGAGCCCGGCCCGGATGAAGGCGAATTCGAGGCCCCACCGGAGGAGTATGCACCGTCGGCGGGGATGGGCGGGACGTCGGAAAGCGCAGCTCAGAGCGCGGGATCGTCGCAGCAGGCGGAGCCACAGCGAGCCCCGGAACCGCAGCCGGCCTACACGCGCGATGACGAGGAACGCGAGATGATGGAGGCCGCACAGAGCGCCGGCGAGATGGACCACCGCAACGCCACCGAGGTCGCCATAGAGCTCCTTGCCCAAGAGCTGGGGGCGCGGCGACTGTAGCGCGGCATCTGTACACTTGTCGGGTAGCGAAAATAACC
This sequence comes from Corynebacterium sp. HMSC05E07, assembly GCF_001807225.1. Lineage (NCBI taxonomy): Bacteria > Bacillati > Actinomycetota > Actinomycetes > Mycobacteriales > Corynebacteriaceae > Corynebacterium > Corynebacterium sp. HMSC05E07. The sequence goes on along the minus strand of NZ_KV788277.1, from coordinate 23,324 downwards.
GTGTGAAAGGACTTTTAGCATGACTGAGAACGATCCGATGCAGCAGGCAAACGACATGAACGACATCCTGGCGCAGGCCGCACGCGTCCAGGCAGAGCTGCAGAAGGCGCAGGAAGAAATCCTGGCCGCCACCGTCGAGGGCACCGCCGGCAACGGCCTGGTGAAGGTCACCATGACCGGTGGCGCAGAGCTGCAGGACGTCACCATTGACAAGTCCGTGGTTAACCCGGACGACATTGAGACCCTCCAGGACCTCATCGTGGGTGCCTTCAAGGAGGCGCACGCCGCCGCTGGCCGCCTGGCACAGGAGAAGATTGGTCCGCTGTCCCAGGGCATGGGCCAGTCCCAGCAGGACTACGATGGTCCTTCTTTCCAGGATGTCTTCGGCGGTAACCAGTAAGCCGCGCGTTAGACTTGAAGGCCGTTGTCGCTCTCCCCACAGAGGGCGGCGCGGCCTTTTGTTTATCCCCAGCCACCTAGGTTGGGGACCGTGACGTGAAGGGGAGCATTGCGTGTTTGAAGGACCACTGCAGGATCTCATTGATGAGTTCTCGCGCCTGCCTGGCATTGGGCCAAAGTCGGCACAGCGCATTGCCTTCCACGTGCTGCACCAGGACCCAGAGGACATTGACCGCCTGCAGAAGGCACTGGGCGCGGTGCGCGATGGCGTGACCTTCTGCCGCATCTGCTGCAACATCTCCCGCGAGGAGGTGTGCCGCATCTGCATTAACTCGCAGCGCGATGCCTCCACCATCTGTGTGGTGGAAGAGCCCAAGGACATTCAGGTCATCGAGCGCACCGGCGAATATGAGGGGCGCTATCACGTGTTGGGCGGTGCTTTGGACCCGCTGGCGAATGTGGGGCCGAAGGATCTCAACATTTCTCAGCTGCTGCAGCGCCTTGGTGGCGTGCTGCCGGACCGTGAGCTGGCGGATTCCACCCCTGAGGAACCGCTGTACGATGACACACCCGAAATCACCGAAGTTATCCTCGCTACCGATCCCAATACGGAGGGCGAGGCGACGGCGGCCTACCTCGTTCGTCTGCTTCGTGATTTCCCAGGGCTGAAAATCACCAGGCTGGCGTCCGGCATGCCGCTGGGTGGTGACCTTGAGTTCGTTGATGAACTCACGCTTTCCCGCGCGCTCAGCGGCCGCCTGACGGTGTAGCCGGGGGACACCGTCCCCCACGTTGCCCCGCGTTCTAGCGCTGGGAGCGCGGCGGCTCCGAGGCGTTGAAGCGCTCGGTGCGCAGGCGGTCGATGGCAGGAATGTCAAGCGGCTCAAGCTCACTGAGGGCCACTCCCAGTGCCTTGGCCAGAAGAAGGTCAGCCAACTGCGGGTTACGTGCGAGAACCGGGCCATGCATGTAGGTGGCGATGACGCTGCCCTGAACCGCACCCTCGGCGGCGCGCTGTGCAGCGCCGTCGGACAGATCACAGGTGGCCGCGGTGTCGGCGTTGCCGGTGCCGCGGGTGAGCTTGCCCAACGGCTGGGCAGCGGGGCCAAGGATGGTGGCGCCCATGTGGTTTTCAAAACCGCTGAGTGGCTCGGTGAGTTCAGCAGTGATGCCAGCCTTCGTTGGCTTGGAAGCGACCTCACCAATGGCACGCTCGGTCATGGAGGCGGTGGTGGCGTCGAGAAGGCCCACACCATCGACAACGCGGCCCGACGCGCGGAAAGACTCGCCGAGTACTTGAAGTCCTGCGCAAATAGCCATGATGGGGCGGCCGGAAGCGGCAGCGCGGCTAAGGCCCCCATCAGCAATGAGGTGCTCCGCCGCAAGAATCTGCGCTGTGTCTTCGCCGCCGCCGACGGTGTAGACGTCGAGGGAATCCGGAACCGGCTCGCCCAGTTTGATGGGCACAATCTCTGCTTCACAACCGCGCATGCGGGCGCGCTGGCGCAGGACGAGGGCGTTGCCATCGTCGCCGTAGGTGCCCAGAACGTCCGGAAGGATGAGACCAATCTGCAGGTTAGTCATTCTCGTGCTCCTTTACTGCGGCGGTGAGTGCCTTCTTCAGATCACGGAAGGCGGTGTAGTTGGCCAGGACCTCGACGCGTCCTTCCGGGCAGGATTGAATGGCGGTGAGGGGGTCGTCGATAAGCTCGTGCGAAATATCCGCATACACCAGGCGCACGGCAAGGTCTGCGGCGCGCTCACCAGTAGCTTTGACGGCGATACCCTCGAAATCTTCGAAGCGCACGTCCCACAGCCAGGACATGTCGATGCCGTCTGCGACGTGGCCATTGGTGGCAATGACCAGGCCATCAGCATCACGGTCCACCATCGACAGCGCCTCCTGCCAGCCGGCCGGGTTCTTGGCCAGAAGCAGACGAATAGTGCGGTTGCCCAGCGTGATGGTGGAGTAGCGTCCGGCCACATCGTCGACGCCTTCAGCAGCGGTAATGGCCTTGTGGCGATCCACACCGAAAGCCTCGACGGCGGCGGCAACAGCTTGTGCGGCATTACCGCGGTTGGCGCGCCCGGGGAGAGCAAGCCTGAGCTTATCGACGCCCCCAGGGCTCACAATTCCTTCCTCCGTCACCGCCCACGTGGGGGTGGGGCGGCGGAAATCGCGCCCATCGGGCAGCGGCTTCACCGCGCGCCAGTCCTCGCCATCGCGAACGATGTGGCCGCCGGTACGCGGGCAGGTCACGGATTCACCCATCCAGCCCGCCCCCGCGGAGACCCAGATGACGTTCTTCGCGTCATAGGCCACGGACGTCATGAGGACATCATCGCAGTTGGCGACGACGAGCATGTCGGGATGCGCCTCTACCGCGCCACGCAGGGCGCGCTCGATCTTGTTGATTTCGCCTACGCGATCCAGCTGGTCACGCGAGAGGTTGAGCAGTACCAGTGCCGTGGGGTTGAGGTTATCTGCCACGTGCGGAACGTGCAGCTCATCAACCTCCAGCACGAGGTGGCTTGCATCCTTTCCAGCGAGGAGCGCGGAGATGATGCCGGCGTCCATGTTGTCGCCGCCATCGTTGGTTGCCACGGCGTGCTCGGTGCGTACTGCCGCGGCCAGCATGCGGGTTGTGGTGGACTTACCGTTGGTACCGGTCACCAAAATGGATGGGCGCTGCCTGGCCAAGTTCTGCATGATGGTGGGGTCAATGGCGCCGGCGATGAGGCCGCCGATCATGCCGCCGGCGCCGCGGCCGGTAGCGCGCGAGGCGGTGGTGGCCAGCGATGCAGCAGTTGTGGCCACCGCGGTGCGCGCTGACTTCAGCGCGCTTCGGAAGTTAAAATTCATGTTCCCCAGGGTAGTCGGGGGACGCTAGTTATCGGTGGTGCGGGAGCGGTTGTGTCCCGAGTTTTGCTGGTTCGGCTGGTGCTGGCCGCCCTGCCCACGCCGGCCACGCCCACCGCGGCGGCGCCGACGGCGGCCAGTGTTGTTGCCGCTCTTATGGTTGGAGTTGTTGCCGCTCTTGTTGTTCTTGTTGGAGGACGCAGCGTTGTCCTGGTGGGACGCAGAACCGTTGTTGCCGGAGTTGCCCTGGGAGTTCTTGTGGCTCTGGTTCTTGTTCTTTGCGCCCTGGCCGTTGCCGGAAGATTTCCGCCGCGAGCGGCGGCGGTTCTTGCTGGAGCGGTTACGGCTAGTGTTCCCGCCAGAGCCGCCGTGATTGGCCCGCTGGCCGTTGTTTCCTCCACCAGATCCGGAGCTGGTGTCTGATTCTTCTGGCTCTTGGGCGTCTTCGATGCGCTCGAGTGCGGCAAGGAAGGCGGTATCGGACATCAGGGGGATGTCCTTGCGGTGCGCATGCATGGGCTTGCCCACGAGGTCGGTGGTGATATTGCAGACCACGAGGGAGGTTTCCCGGGTGAGCTTTTCTGAGTAGTTGAGCTCCTCGCGCGCGAGCGCCGCGATGATGGTATCGGGATCCTCGGTGATCTCTGGGGCGACCACGATTTCCATGCCACGAATGAGCTCCTTGCCCGGCACATAGGGGCCGGGGTTGTGGTGCTGGCGGGGTGCTTCGGCGGCGTCGACGCGCACATGGGAGCGCTGTAGGCCGAAGCGATCCGCACGCAGTTCCTCAGGGGATGCGGCGCTCACAATGCCGTCGCGCTGCGCGCGGTAGAGCGACACGAGCAGGCGGGTGGCCTCACGGGACGTTTCCTTCTCCGGGCGCTGGGCGCGCTCGACCGTGGCTGTGGGGGAGTCCACGTCCAGGCCGGTAGCGCGGGCGACAGCCGCCAGACGGATATCCGTGCCCCACACGCCTTGGCGGCGCGCCGTGGCGAGGGTATCGATGATGCTCACCGGGGTTGGTACGTGGCCCACCTTGACGCGGCGACGGCGACCCTTGTTGCGGTTTCGGTTGCGTGCGCGGTTCTGACGCGCGGCTGCGGTCATCGCTCGGCGGGCTTCCGCCACGATGAAACCCCAGGTGAAGGTGGTGTCGTGCACAATGAGTGTGCGGCCGTCAATAAGCCTGTCAAGTGGCTTGAGCAGCGAGGAGAAGGATTGTCCGGCCTTAATCTCCTCCACGCTTAGTCCGTGGAGGTGGCGTGGGCCCGGGTCACCATCGGGATTGATGACGGCGTGGAACTCTTGGCCGACCTCCCCATCGTCATTCAGCGTCAGCGCATCAACGGTGAGCAGATTTCCTGTTGACGGGTGAATGCCCGTGGTCTGAATCGTCAGCGCGACATAGGGAAACGCTGCCAGTGCTTCCTCACGGGCGGTGTCCCGAGAGGCGTTGTTGCCCTTGGCGGGCGTGGACTTCTCCGTGGATTGAGGACGCGGGCCGGGCTTCGGGGCGCCTGTGCTTGGCGACGCCACGGCCGCAGCTCCCCCAGCGCTGTGGTGCGCTGGAGGTTCGGTGGGGCCGGGTGTCGTAGTCATTGTTCACAGTTTAGTACCCGGTCCTAGGGAACGAGGAAAGGGCACACTCTTAGCGGCTCGGTGAGGCAGGGGAGGGCTTGCTTTCCCTCTCCATCTTCTTGAGCTGGCCCGGAGGAATCCACTGTGGCTTGTCCGGTTTAGCCGGTTTTCCTGGCTTTTTGGCCGGTTCATCGACCTCCGGCTGCGGCAGTGGATGCGGCTCCGGACTCGGCTCATCATCCTCTGGCTCCACCACCGTCGTAAGCTCCACCACTATCGTAAGCTCTATCTCCGGCGTGGGCTCCTCTGCCGCACTGGGGACCGGCGTGGGCTCCTCTGCCGCACTGGGGGCTGGCGTCGGCTCCTCTGCCGCACTGGGGACCGGCGTCGGCTCCTGTGGTGTTGAGACGGGTGTCGACGGTTCGACCGTTGCAGCAGGTTCGAGAGGCGCGGCTGGAATGACAGTGACATCCTCGGGAATCTCCGGAGCTGGCTCGTCAGTGCCCGATCCGTGAGGGGGGAGTGTTGGTACGAAGGGGACGAGGATCTGGCCCTCCTTAGGTGCCGAACGATCCTGCTCAGTGGGGGCAGATGGCGTGGGCTGCGGAACGTATGGAACAGACGTCGGGCGTGGCTGCGGAGCGTACGTCGGTTGCGAGGCAGCTGCGCGCGGAGTTGTCGTCGGCGCTGGCTGTGTGGTGGCCTTCGGCGGAGTCGGCTTTGCCTGGGCAGTTGGCATTGGCTTGCGCGTTACGCTGGGCTTCGGTTGTGCCTGGCGGGTGGGCCGTGCAGCGGTGGCGGCGGCGCCAGAACCCGAGTCGCGGATGGGCGCGGAATCTGATTCTGCGCCGAGACGCTCGCGGCGGCGAGGAGCGTCCTGCGTCGCAGTGCGGCGCGGAGACGTGTGGGCTTCGGTGGCTTTCGACGTCGGGGACGTGCGTCCTTCGCGGTGCGCGCCGCGGTCGTTGCGCTCTGGGGCAGCGCCAGCGCCGGTGGCTTGGGCGGTGCCACGGGGGACGTCGACAAGCGCAGTAGTGTCAGCGGCCCTGTCGCTTGCTGCCGTGGCAGAATCGGAGGATTCATCAGCGGAGGTATTCCTGAAATCTTGGGACACTACGTCACGCAGAGGCGATGGACCATCCCACAACAGCTCCGAGTCCACGCCCAGCACTGCACTCTTTTCTGACCACTCGGGGCCCTCCACGCCGGTGGAGTCCGCGGTGTTTTCGTCATCGGCCGCACGAGGATTGATGTGGGGATTGTTGTACACCTCCAGAGCCGAGCCCGTGATGTGCTCCTGGGAGGAATTGAGGGAAACCAATGAGGCGGTAAAATTGGCGGTGCCGCCGATGATGATGGCAACGCTGGCTGCAGAGGCGAGCTTCAACCCAGTGCTCGCTGCCGCGAACTTAGAGCCAAAGGAGGCCGTGGACGCGGCATCACCCATGGAGTTCAGCGAAATAACGGGAGAATGCGGGCTCGGAGATGCACCAGCAAATGGGGTGGGGGAGCTAGCCCCGTTGGCCTCAGCACGAGCAGCGGCAACGGCAGCACCTGCGGTAGCGGCGGCGAGAGCGCCCGCGGTCTTCAAAAATGGAGAGCCACTGGTCGTGTCATTTGGGATGAAGAGGGTAAGAGTAGGCGTGCCATTGTCCACCGAATAGTAGGCACGAGTTACGGCAACCAGGTCCTCGCGGTTGACGTTAGTGATGGCATGCGCAAGCCACTCGGCCTCTTCATAAGGAATCGTGGCGATGAGTGTTGTATCCGCGAAGACCTGAATGTGGTGCTGGAACAAACCGCGTTTGTTCTCCACCCGCACGAGCAGGTGAGCGGAATGGTTCGACAGTGCATCGTCAGAAATTTCAAAATCGGTGATGCGTAGGGGAGTGTCACCTTCGAGCAGGTGCCAGCGATCAGCGGGCGGGTTGTTGCTAGGTACGCACAAGCCGGGCTCCGGAAGGAGGACTTCGACGACAGGAGTTGTGTCATCCTCGCAGTCCAGGCACAGGCTCACCATTGCGGTAACCTGTGGGCTCAACCCAGCAAGCATCACCCAATCCAGCTCGCCATAGTCGGCGGATTGGGCCGCAGAGACCACGCCCACCACGGTGTCGTCGTGGCGTACTCTGAAACCAGAACTGGAGTGGCCGCATAAGGTCACCGTGACCTGATGAGAGTCCCCTGCCTCAGCGAGCAATTCAAGGAAAAGATCGGGGTTTACATTGTGGACGGTGAGGTGGCGGGGATCACCAAAGCCCGCGTGGGGAACCACATAATTGGTGACCGTCATAATGCTCGCCTTCGTGGCTGGCTCGAGCGCACGGTGCGGGCGACGAGAGTAAGAGTGTGTGTCGGCGCGGGCACCAAGGCGCTGAGTTGCAGCCGGGACATATCCCTTAAAAAGATGGTAAAAAAATTTTCAAAATTGTCTGTGTGTATTCACCATACAGGGGAAACGTTCTGCGGACAAGCTGACGTGTCCTGCACAATGTCACATTCCGTAACGATGACAAAAAATATTGCATAGGTGTGCTCTGGAGGGGACCAGCGTCGAATATAAAAGATATAAATACAATCCGCGATAGGGGTAGGTGCAAGCGCTAGGAAAAGCATTATGCCCGTCGTGCTATCCCGATATTCGGGGCTAGGACGACGGGCGGGGGATGTCTGTACTTGTGTGCCGTTAACGAGTGTTAGTTGGCGCGGTTAATGGCTGAGGTGATCGCGTTGATGGAAGCGCGCGTGGTCGAGCCTGCGATTCCAGCACCCCAAACGTGGGTACCGTTGACCTCCGCAGCGATGTAGCAGGCCGCCTCGGCATCATCACCAGCACTACGAGAGTGCTGGGAGTAATCCATGACCTCGAAGTCGATGCCGACGCCTTCCAGGGCGTTGGCATAAGCGGCCACCGGGCCGTTGCCGCTGCCGGAGACAACGTGCTTCTCGCCGTTATAGGTGATCGTGGCCGTTACCTTCGCGTCCTCAGAATCCGTCGTGGAGTTATCAACGTGGAAAGACTCCAGCTCCAGCGGGGTAGTGCGATCCAGGAACTCGGTGGCGAAGATATCCCACATGTTCTTGGAGTTAACCTCGCCTCCCTCGGCGTCGGTCACCGCCTGCACGGCGGAGGAGAACTCTGCCTGCATTGCGCGCGGCATGTTGATGCCGTGGTCGGTCTTCATGATGTAGGCAACGCCACCTTTGCCGGACTGCGAGTTCACACGGATAACAGCCTGGTAGTCGCGGCCGACATCCTTTGGGTCGATGGGCAGGTAGGGAACCTCCCACGTGGTCTCGCGCAGCTCCTCCCACGACACGTCGGTGTTGTTCGCTCCCGGACGGACCACCTGGGCCAGGGCGTCGAGCCCCTTGTTGATCGCATCCTGGTGAGAGCCGGAGAACGCCGTGAAGACGAGCTCGCCACCATAGGGGTGGCGTTCCGGCACGCGCAGCTGGTTGCAGTACTCCACGGTTTCGCGGATCTTGGGCAGGTCGGAGAAGTCGATTTGTGGGTCCACCCCCTGGGTGAGCATGTTCAAACCCAGGGTGACGATGTCCACGTTGCCCGTGCGCTCGCCGTTGCCGAACAGGCAGCCTTCGATGCGGTCGGCGCCGGCCAGGTAGCCCAGCTCGGCGGCAGCGATGCCTTCACCGCGGTCATTGTGCGGGTGCAGGGACATGATGATCGAATCGCGCTTGGCAAAGTTGCGGTGCATCCACTCGATCTGGTCGGCATAGACATTCGGGCTTATCATCTCCACCGTGGATGGCAGGTTGATGATCATCGGGTTCTCTGGGGTGGCCTCCATGATGTCCACAACCGCGTCGCACACCTCTACGGCAAAGTCCAGCTCGGTCCCGGTAAAGGACTCCGGAGAGTACTCCCACCGCCAGTTGGTGTCCGGGTAGTCCTTGGCAATGTCCTTGATGAGCTCCGCAGCATCCGTTGCCAGCTTTTTGATGGCGGGACGGTCCTTGCGGAAAACCACGCGGCGCTGCAGCTTGGACGTGGAGTTGTAGAAGTGCACGATGACATTCTTGGCGCCTTCGCAGGCTTCAAAGGTGCGGCGGATGAGGTGCTCGCGCGCCTGGACCAAGACCTGGATAGTGACATCATCAGGGATTTTGTTGCCCTCAATGATCTCGCGCACGAAGTTGAAGTCCGTCTGGGACGCAGACGGGAAGCCCACCTCAATCTCCTTGTAGCCCATCTTCACCAGCAGGTCGAACATGCGGTGCTTGCGCTCTGGGCTCATTGGATCGATGAGGGCCTGGTTGCCATCGCGCAGGTCGACGGCGCACCACTGCGGGGCAACCGTAATCTTCTTATCTGGCCATGTGCGATCCGGCAGTTCTACGGGCTCAACTTCTTGTGCGAAGTTCTGGTAGCGCCCTACGGGCATGGAGGAACCGCGCTGCTTGTTCCACGCGGGCTGGTTCTCATTGCGCGGGCCGTTGGGGGTGGTGATGTCACGCGGAGCGGAGATAAAAGAATCGTTGGGGGACATGGAGGTTTCTCTTCCTTGGGGCTGTGGCTGTGTGTGCTGACGGCCAGCTGCGGTGGGCTAAGCATCACCGCGCTCCGCGACGGGGCGCTGGCCGTGAAATACGAACCTAAATCCCGCCGCGGCTACTAAGGAGAAGGGTGTGCCGCAATGTCATGTGAGCCACAATACAGCGCCTCTCACTCTGTGGCAACCGATTTCACATGTTGGGATCTGGGTGAGGGTGGTTACGATGTTCATTGTGACTGAAGAGAAACTCGATCTGAATGCGGCGGAATCGGAGCGTGAATCCGCGCTTGTCGGCACCCCTCCCGAGCTCCACCCGGGGGATGAAGACTGTGGTGTTGAGCAACGTGACGGGCAGGGCGGCGAACATGGTGAAGGGGAAGGTGAGGAGCGGGCCGAAAAGGGTGAGGCTACATCTGGCTTCGGCTACATTGCCCTGATTCTTCCGGCCGTTGCCGTTGCTGTCATTGGTGCAGCCGTGCGCATCGGAGTGCTGCGTCTTCTGAGCTCGGTTCATGAGCGTGAACTGTGGGATCAGCTGCTGGCGTGGGACGCCAAGTACTACCTTGAAATCGCTCGTGTTGGCTATTTTGATGCTGACATCACCACCGATGGTCCGATCCATGAAACCACCATGGCTTTCTTTCCGGGCTTCCCCATGGTGCTGCGCGCGCTCGGCTGGACAGGGCTAAGTCTGGAGCTTTCGGCTCTTCTTATTAATACGGTGTTTACTGCGGTCATGGCTGCGGGTGTCATGGTGCTGGCGCGCCGGATTGGCGCTGGCCGCGCTGGCCAAGTGGCGGCGGCACTCGTGGTGACGAGCGCGCCGATGTCTATCGTGTTCTCCATGCCCTATACGGAGGCGCTGTTTGGTGCGCTCGTGGTGTGGGGGTTGGTGGCCTTGGACCAGCGCGCCTGGTGGTGGGCCGGTGCCTTGGGCTTCCTCCTGTCCTTTGTCCGGTTAACCTCCGTGGACTTTCTTGCTGTCTTCGGTCTGTGGGTGCTCATCTACGGTCGCCGGACATGGCAGGCGTGGGTGAGCCTCATCATCGCTGCGCTTCCGCTGCCTGCTTACCTGCTGTGGGCACAGCGCTACCTAGCAGATGTGGGCGGCTACTTCGGAATACAGACCAAACACTGGCACTCCACCTTCGATGGTGGAGTTGCCACCGCGACCTTTGTGTGGGAAACCCTGACGAAGAACAACAATGTGGGATATCTGCTCTCCGTGCTCGTCATCTTGGGTACGGTCGTCCTCATTGTGGCGTCTTGGGGCAAGGCGAACCCGGTGGCGTGGTGGTTTAGCGCAGCTCTTGCAGCGAACGTCCTGTTATCAGACGGAATTATGCACTCGCGTCCTCGTTTGCTGCTGCCCGTCGCGCTGCTCCTTGTGCCGTGGACGGTGCGTGCTGTAGTTGCGCTGCCGCGTCGCATGTCCTGGCTGGGTAGTGCAGCATGGGTCGTCTGGTCGGCGTGGTTTTCCGCCTACATGATTGTCGTGTTTGAGTGGGCTATCTAGCGCGGTGACTGATCGGTGCGTCGAGCCGTGCCGGTGTTGACGGGAAGACGCGACAGGACAACCGTGGCGATAACCATGATGGCCAACGAGCCGCCCATGACGCACCAGCCCACGCTAGAGTTCACCTGGAACTTTTCTCCCAGCACCCAGTAGCCCAGGCCGAAGGCCACGATGGGTTCCATGATGGTCATAGCCGGCAAAGAGTGCGCGAGGGCGCCGGCGTGGAAAGAATACTGCTGAATGACCGTGCCACCCCCTGCGAGCCCAATGAGCGTGTAGAGCTCCCAACTGCCCAGCATGGCCGCGACACCTTCGTGGGAAAAGATGTCCACGACCGCTTTAGCTACCAGCGCAACGTAGCCATACAGAATGCCGCACGCTGTGCCGAGCGCCAGGGCGGATTCCTTTGGGCGGTTATAGGCGGCGACGAACAGCGCGGCCAACGCCACGGCGCCGACGGCGAAAGCGGGCCACCATTGGGACCACGTGGGCGTCGACAAGCCCTTGGTAGGACGCCCATACACAACGAGGATGCCCACGGCGATGGTCAGCGCCACGCACCAGGTGATCTCGCGGGCAGGCATGCGGCGCCGCGAATACCACGCCGCAAGCGGCAGCGTGAACATGAGCGAAAGCACAAGAATGGGCTGCACGATAAGCAGTGTTCCGAAATGAAGGGCGATGAGCTGCAACACATACGCCACCACAGCAGCGCCAGTACCCACCCACCACAGGGGGGTTCGCAGTGCAGTGCGCATCACGCTGGTGGAGCTGGCGTCGAGCACAATACGGTGACGAATCACCGTGCCCCACGCAATGACCAGCGCCGAGGCCAGTGCAAAAGCAACGGCAACCACATTAGAAAGCATCGTATCCACCCTACCCGGAATTAAAGTGCGTTTGGTGTTTCGGTCGCGCTGTGAGGGCGGTAGGCTAAAGGAGTTGACTGCCGGTCTATAGGTATTGGGCGGTGAACAGGTATTGGCCCTCGCGAAAACGAAAGGTGGGACCATCAGTGGCCCTAGTCGTACAGAAATACGGGGGATCCTCCCTCGAAAGCGCAGAGCGCATCCGCGCCGTCGCGGAGCGCATTGTAGCGACGAAGAAGCAGGGTCACGACGTCGTCGTCGTGTGCTCCGCCATGGGAGACACCACCGATGAGCTCCTTGACCTTGCCGCTGAAGTAAACCCGGTCCCACCGCAGCGTGAGATGGATATGCTGCTCACCGCCGGTGAGCGTATTTCGAACGCCCTCGTGGCGATGGCGGTGGAGTCTTTGGGTGCCCAGGCGTGTTCTTTCACTGGCTCCCAGGCCGGCGTGCTCACCACTGAGCGCCACGGTAATGCCCGGATTATCGATGTCACCCCAGGCCGCCTCACCGAGGCTCTCGACGAAGGCAAAATTTGCATTGTCGCCGGCTTCCAGGGCGTGAACAAGGACACGCGTGATGTCACCACCCTCGGCCGCGGTGGCTCAGACACTACTGCAGTCGCTCTTGCGGCAGCGCTCAAGGCAGATGTATGCGAAATCTACTCGGACGTGGACGGCGTCTACACCGCTGACCCGCGCATCGTGCCGAATGCCCAGAAGCTGGAAAAGCTTTCCTTTGAGGAAATGCTGGAACTAGCAGCAGTGGGCTCCAAGATTTTGGTTCTGCGCAGCGTCGAGTACGCCCGCGCGTTCAACGTTCCTATGCGAGTTCGCTCGTCTTATTCAAACGACCCCGGCACGCTCATCGCCGGTTCAATGGAGGATATCCCCGTGGAAGAAGCAGTACTTACCGGCATCGCTACCGACCGTTCTGAGGCCAAGGTCACCGTCCTCGGCATCCCGGACCGCCCGGGGGAGGCCGCCAAGGTCTTCCGTGTCATTGCGGATGCAGAGATCAACATCGACATGGTCCTGCAGAATGTCTCTTCCCTAGAGTCCGGCACCACTGACATCACCTTCACCTGCCCGCGTTCTGACGGCCCGCGCGCCATGGAGCTTCTTGCCAAGCTCAAGGAAGACGGCCGCTGGACCAATGTGCTGTACGACGACCAAGTGGGCAAGGTCTCCCTCGTCGGTGCCGGCATGAAGTCCCACCCAGGTGTGACTGCTGACTTCACCGAGGCGTTGCGTGATGCCGATGTCAACATGGAGCTCATCTCTACCTCCGAGATTCGCATTTCTGTGCTTACCCGCGAGGCAGACCTAGAGAAGGCTGCCGTCGCACTGCATGAGAAGTTCCAGCTGGGTGGCGATGAGATTGCTACCGTCTACGCTGGTACCGGACGCTAGAGAACGCACTAAGGATCAAGGAGTTAACGTCATGACCACTGTTGCAGTTGTAGGTGCCACCGGGCAGGTCGGCCGCGTGATGCGGTCCATCCTGGAAGAGCGCAATTTCCCGGCGGACACGGTCCGTTTCTTCGCCTCCGCGCGCTCGGCAGGCCAAGAACTGACTTTCCGTGAGGACAAGGTTGTTGTGGAGGATCTGGCGGAGCAGACCGTAGAGAGCCTCGCCGGAATTGATATCGCGTTGTTCTCTGCGGGCGGTTCTACCTCCAAGCAGTACGCTCCACTCTTTGCGGAGGCGGGTGCCACCGTGGTGGATAACTCCTCCGCCTGGCGCAAGGATCCCGAGGTTCCGCTTATTGTCTCCGAGGTGAACCCGCAAGAGGCGAAGAACGTTGCCAAGGGAATTATTGCGAACCCGAACTGCACCACGATGGCAATTATGCCGGTCACTAAGGCGCTTCACGACGCCGCCGGTCTCACCACCATGCGCGTGGCCTCCTACCAGGCAGTCTCTGGCTCCGGCCTCGCTGGTGTGGAGACACTGGCCAAGCAGGTCGCATCCCTGGGCCACCAGAACGTGGAGTTGGCGCATGACGGCTCCGTGCTCGACGTCTCTGAGGACGAGCTCGGCCCTTACGTGGCCCCGATTGCCTATAACGCGTTGCCGATGGCCGGCAACCTCGTTGACGATGGCTCGGAGGAGACCGATGAGGAGCAGAAGCTGCGCAACGAGTCCCGCAAGATTCTGAGCATCCCTGAGCTGAAGGTTTCCGGTACCTGCGTACGCATTCCGGTCTTCACCGGACACACCATGGTCGTCCACGCGGAATTTGAGAAGCCGATTACCCCGGAGCAGGCCCGCGAGGTTCTTTCCAATGCCTCCGGTGTCAAGGTCGTCGACGTTCCAACCCCGTTGGCTGCCACCGGCATTGACCTCTCCCTCGTGGGGCGTATCCGCCAGGATCAGACGGTCGCGGACAACAAGGGACTCGTCTTCGTTGTCTCCGGTGATAACCTCCGCAAAGGCGCAGCCCTCAACACTATTCAGATTGCGGAGCTGCTGGTCTAAGACGCCGCACCCATAGGGTGCGCCCGAAAAGGACCGAGAGGTCCGAGAGGCCCGGGATGCCTTATTGACAGCCAAAAACAACGAACGTCCGCCCCAGAATTTATCTGGCGGCGGACTTTCTTCGTTTCGAGGGCCGATAAGAGCGCCGAGCTCTCTCTAGCCGTAGTCCTGTGAGCCCCTGCTAGTTCTTGGGAACCTCAGGCTGAGTGTGCTCCACGTAGGTCACGGACGGATCCGGGTCCTCGCGGTCGTACTCGATCTCGTCATCCGCCTCGAGTTCCTCGTGGATTTCCTCGGCAACAGTCTCCACGAACTCCTCGGTCTTCATGTTGGAGGCTGCAGCAAGCTTGCGCAGCTCGCGCTCGTTCTTCTTGGTGAAGTGCTCACGCGGGTCCAGACGGCGCTTCACCAGCTTGCGGGCGCGCACACGACGGCGGGACTCAGAGGTAATCTTGTCGCGCTGCGTGATCCAGCTGATGACCATGACGGCAATCATGAGCAGGCCGATCCAGCCCAGAATTGGGTAGACGCTGGAGACCAGCTTCTTAAAGCCCACGAAGGACAGGATGAAGCCGATGACACAGGCCGCGGCGTAGACGGGGTAGAAAAGCTTCGGCTTCTTGCGGGTCAGGCGCTTGCCCATGGCGTAGAACATGCCGATGGCGGTGTTAAAGACCATTCCGTAGATGATGAAGGTCATGAAGTAACCCAGTGCCGGGTTCACGTTGTTAATCAGCGTGAGAACCGGAAGATCCTGGCCGTTGACCTCAGGGGCCACCATGTACAGGGACACCACGAGCAGAGCCAGCAGCACAAGATAGATGATGCCGCCAAAGAAACCGCCAATGCCCACGGCGCGGTTATCCAGGATGTTGCCGCCAATCACGATGGACATGGACACCGCACACATGACGTTCAGGCCGGTGTAGTTGAGGGCTGCCAGCCACCAGCTGCCAATTGGGCTTTCCACCTGTGCCACGGCGAACTCGTTGGCGGAGGACCAATCCACATCCGTGACCACAATGGTGTAGCCGGTGGCAAAGACGACGAAGATAATGATGAACGGCGTAATCGCGCCGATGACGGAGGTCACCTTGTCCACGTCGAGGAGGCCGACGAGGAGGACCAAGGCGAGCATGATCGCGCCACCGACCCAAATGGGGACCCCGTCGAACTGCTGGCTAATAGTAGAGCCACCACCGGCGAACATGACGAAGCCGATGGCGAATAGCGTGGCAAGCGTTCCATAGTCCAGGACGCGAGAGATGATCGGGCCACTGATCTTGTCGTAGACGGCAGTGTGCTCATCAGCCTGGAAGTACGATCCCAACTGCAGGATCGAAACACCGGTAATCAGCATGAGGGCTGCGGCAAGTACCACACCCCACAGGCCCCAATTGCCGAATGCCACAAAGTACTGCATCGCTTCTTGTCCAGATGCAAAGCCGGCGCCAACGACGACGCCGATAAAGGCCATAGAAATGGCCACTGCGCGTTTCCACATAAGGTTAAGAGGTCTCTCAATCTCACACGAGCCGGGGGTCGTCACTGTTTGAGGCGTGATGCGGGCGGTCGGAGGCCGCGCGGCCCGGGTCGACTATCGATTTATCACGTGTGCCTCGAAAAACATTAGGCATGGCGGACAGGTATTTTCCAGCTGAAACGGTCTCAACGCGGTGTGATGCGTGTGACAGTAGGGTAATGTTCTCAGTGTCTGTGCAGGTGTGTACGTCGAGGGTTGCACTTTATAACGGCTCGGTAACGATTATCCACGGTGGTCGATGAGGTCTTTTCGTGCGCGGGCGACTCGTGAGCGGATGGTGCCCACCCGCACTCCGGCAATCTTGGCGGCCTCCTCATAGGTGTAGCCCAGCACCTGCGTGAGGATGAGGGCCTCGCGGCGATCGTCGGGGAGGGCGTCGATAAGCGAACGTGCGTCGATCCATTCGCTCCACGTGCCGGCGTTCTCGGGAGCTGGGGCTAGGGCCGCCGCATCCTCATATTCGGTGGCAGATTTCCGGGGGCGTGCCATGTCGTGGCGGATGTTGTCCACCCATACGCGGCGGGCAAGGGAGAGTAGCCACGTGCGCGCAGAGGAACGCGCGGCAAAGCGGGGGAGGGCGCCGATGACGCGCAGGTAGGTTTCCTGGGTTAGGTCATCGGCAATGTCGGGTCCGCCGAGGTGAGCAAGCAAGCGCCAGACGTCATCCTGGGTGGACTTAATGAACTCCGTTAAAGCTGCGCGGTCGCCGCGTCCCGCCTTCAATGCAAGGTCGGTAACGCGCGTATCATCGCGCTCGGAGTGGGGTTTCACCTCCCACAATCTACCAGCAGCGGTGGGCCACCTTAGCTATCGCTGTGAGGTGGCGTCCGGTTTGGTGAACCTGTTGCGGGGGTCATATTTCGGCGGTAGGCTATGAAACGTCCGAGATTGATAATAATCCTCAAATTATCAACCAAATTAGGAGGAATATTCCCCAATGACTAACGCTTCGAACGAATCTGCAGCAGACAAGGTACTGGACAAGGGTCAGCGTGCCCCGGGTGGCCCGAACACCACCCGCCCGTCCGGCCAGCCGGTGGCCACCGAAAATACCAGCATCACCAACGGTGAGAACGGTCCGGTTGTTCTCAATGACATTCACCTCATTGAGAAGCTGGCCCACTTCAACCGTGAGCGCGTTCCGGAGCGTACCCCGCACGCGAAGGGCCACGGCGCTTTCGGTGAGCTGCACGTCACCGAGGATGTGTCCGCTTACACCAAGGCCAAGCTCTTCCAGAAGGGCACCGTTACCCCGATGATGGGCCGCTTCTCCACCGTTGCTGGTGAGCAGGGCTCCCCGGATACCTGGCGTGACGTTCACGGCTTCGCGCTGCGCTTCTACACCGAAGAGGGCAACTACGACATCGTGGGTAACAACACCCCAGTGTTCTTTATCCGTGACGGCATCAAGTTCCCGGACTTCATCCACTCCCAGAAGCGCCTGGGCACCAACGGCCTGCGCGATGCTGACATGCAGTGGGACTTCTGGACCCGCAACCCGGAGACCACCCACCAGGTGACCTACCTCATGGGTGACCGCGGCACCCCGAAGACCACCCGCCACCAGAACGGCTATGGTTCCCACACCTTCCAGTGGGTCAACGAGCAGGGCGAGGCATTCTGGGTGAAGTACCACTTCAAGTCCCGCCAGGGCGTGGAGAACTTCACCGACGCTGAGGCAGGCGAGATGGCCGGCCAGAACGCTGACTACCACCGTGAGGATCTCTACAACGCCATCGAGGAAGGCAACTTCCCGGTCTGGGACGTCAAGGTTCAGATCATGCCGGTCGCTGAGGCGGAGGGTTACCGCTTCAACCCGTTCGACCTCACCAAGGTCTGGTCCAAGAAGGACTACCCACTGGTGGATGTCGGCTACTTCGTCCTCAACCGCAACCCGCGCAACTTCTTCGCACAGATTGAGCAGGTTGCACTGGATCCGGCCAACATCGTTCCGGGCATTGGCCTGTCCCCGGACAAGATGCTGCAGGCTCGTGCCTTTGCTTACTCTGACCAGCAGCGCTACCGCATCGGACCGAACTACAAGCAGCTTCCGGTCAACCAGCCCGTGAACCAGGTCAACACCTACGAGCACGAGGGCCCGATGCAGTTCCTGTTCAACGACCCGGAGGACCCGGTCTACTCCCCGAACCGCCACGCCAAGGGCGGCGGCTACCAGGACGGTGACGAGAACCTGCGCTTCAAGGAGCAGGAGACCACCACCGCGACGGACCTCTACGTTAACCCGGACCCGGCCGGCATCGACTTGGTCCGCGCGCCGTACGTCCGCCACGCCGAGGACAACGACACTGTTCAGGCCACCGACCTGTACGAGAATGTCTACGATGACGGCGCCAAGGAGCGCATAGCGGACAACATCACCAACGCCATGGCTGGTGTGTCCCCGGAGACCGAGGAGCGCGTCTACGCCTACTGGGACGCTGTGTCCCCGCAGCTGGGCAAGCGCGTGCGTGAGCTCTTCGCTGAGAAGAAGTAGCGCGTTAATGCGCGCACGCTAAAGCGCCCCTAAAAAGGCCCCGCTAGGTACCGACCAGCTCGGTACTGGCGGGGCCTTTCCGCGCGTCTGACTCCTTTTTCCCAGCGTGGGCGATAGTTTCTATACCATGACCTCACGCCTCGCTACTCCTTCTGAAGCTGCGCAGCCAGGGCGCACCCGCTCGCTACTGATCGCCGCCTTCCTCCTTGTCCCGCTCATCGTCGGCGCTGTGGTTGCTACTGCGTCCCAGTGGCAACCAGCCCAGGCGTGGTCGGAGGAACAGGCCGGTGCGCCCAGTGACGGCACGATTGATCCCACTGAGCTTTATGACGTCGCCCGTGCCCTCACTGAAGCCAATGCTCAGGCCGGCTTTTTGGCGAACGGAACTCAGCAGCTGACTGACGGTACCGGTGAGCTCAAGGGCGGCGCAGACGAGCTGGGTGGCGGTGTTGACCAGCTTGCGGGCGGCTCGCAGGAGCTGTACGACGGACTGATTCAGTTGCAGTCCGGCACCGCTCAGCTGGGCAATGGCGCCACCGAGCTTGCCGACGGCGTCGGCAGCGCCGTCGATCAAGTCGTCGGCCTCGGCGTGGTGCGTGGCCAAATCCTCGAAGCTATCGACGGCACCGTCAAGGATCTTGAGGGCAACAACTCCCGTGAGGCGAAGGAAATTCGCTCACAGCTCGGTGATCTGCGCGCCCAGGTGGAAAATTTCCAGTTTGACCAATCCATCCAGGACCAGCTCATCCAGCTCAAGGACGGATCGCGTGAGCTTTCAAACCAACTGGCGGTCAATGGCTACGCCTATCATGACGGCGTCTACCAAGCTGCGGAGGGTGCCAAGCAGCTTAACGCCGGTATTGGTGAGCTTAACGCCAAGGTGGATGAGGCGCTCAAGGGCGTCGATGAGCTTGTAGCCGGTGCCGAGAAGGTTGATGGGATGGCCCAGCAGAATAAAACTAAGGTTCAGGGTGCACAGCGCGCCCTGCCCACCGTGGCTGGCCCAGCACAGCAGCACTCTGAGCCCGCGCAGCTGCTGAGCCCCATCGTGGCGATGCTGCTGGCCGCGCTCGCTGTTCTTGGCGGCGGTGTGTTGGGTGCCCTGCTCACCCGTGTTGAGCGTCGTCTCGTGACCCTGATTGGCGGCGCGGCGGTGATCGGCGTGATTGTTGCCCTTCTCATGGTTCTCCTGGCCACCGGTGTGACCGCTACTGCCGTGGGCTGGGCGGTGCTCGCGGCGGTGGGGGCCGGGGTGGCGTCGGCAAGCGCGATGTTCGCCCTGGTTCGTGGTCTTGGTGTCCCGGGGTGGGGCCTGGGTATCCTGCTCGGCGTGCTCCAGGTGGGCGTCGTAGGATGGGCGTGGAAGGCGGCGTCCACGGGCACGGATCTGAATGCGGCACTGAGTGCCCTTGTTCATCTTTTCCCCATGCAATGGGCAACGTCCGCCATTACGGTGGCAGGAAATGGGGGGAATTCCCCACAGCTCTTTGCCGCAATGGCAATTTTGGGGGTAATCATCGCCGTCTCGATCGGCGTTGTGGGGGCACCCTCTTCGCGGCGCCCAGAAACAAAAGCCTAGCTCAGGGCCTCGCGGTGTGAGAGCGGGCTGAGCAACGGCTAAAGATACTACGATTTTCCGAAGTTAGGTATCGCAACGAGGGGAAATAGTGCTAGAGTTAGAGTCGCTCACAAAGCCTACTTAGGGGGTAGGCAAACGGTTTCTCCAATCCGTTGTGAGTGATAGGGAATAGGGGCGACGCGGCTGCTGTAGGGGCACCGCGTCGTTTCCCGTTTTCGGGGGTAAAATCGGCGTCATCCCGCTCTTGGATTGGAGAACTATCGTGACTTCGGACCGTGATATCAAGCCGTTTGCTGCTAGCCGTGGCCCCAAGGTGACGTCCGTCGGGGCTATCGTCGGGATGGCGTTAGCTAGTGGTCTGCTTCTCGGTGGGCTTGGCGCCGGGGCAACCCTTGCAGCCGTCGGCGCCCCAGAGCGTTCCGACTACGTCATTCAACCGGCCCAGCAGATGGTGCAGACGGACATCATGGATCCCCATGACGTGCTCACTCCGGAGGAAGAAGAGCGCATGCTTCGCGATGCCTCCCGGATCGCCGCCCCCGACGTGGTTCAGGGCCTGCACTACGTGGTTTTCGCCAGGAATCATGAAAACGTCAACGACACTGTGGAAGAGTACCTGCGGGACCAGCATCCAGAGCTCATTGGCAAGGACAAGTTCGCCGACGGCCACGTGTTCATCGGAGTGGGCCTTGACCCGCGTCAGTCCTTCGTCTTCGCGGGCGAGGATGTGGCTTCAGAACTGGATTTGCGTAAGGGTGACCGCCATTTGAGCCGCTCCGTCGAGGCCATCAAACCGGGCGTGCGGGATGGCAATATCCCCGCCGGGTTGTTCGCTGGCGCGTCCACCGCAATTGATGCTGAGCGTGCCGCCGATGCTCGGTTTGAAAGCGCCAAGGCGAGTCGTGTCGGCGGGGCCGTGGGACTCGGTGTGGGCGGACTTGCACTAGGAAGCGTTGCTGCAGGCACGGTTGGCGGAGTGCGCCGCAGCAAACAAAAGAAGGCACTGAAGGCGCGTGAGGATTGGGATTATGTGTCCCAGACGTACACCGATGTTGCACAGCGCCTGCAGTCCATTGATATCCGTGCCCATTCGCTGCAGTCGGGTTTGGTAGACGAGCGCATGCGTGAGGACTGGGAGGGGCTGCGCGATGACTTCCTAGCCATTGATCGTTCCGTTGGTTCCTTCATGTCAATCCCTGCCGATGCGCCGGATGAACAGTTTCGTTCGCGCGAGGAGAAAATCGCGCAGGCACGACTCATGTGTGAGCGCGTAGAAACGGCCGAGGCCAATCTGGAGAAGCTATACCGCGTTGAGAACGCCGACGTTGATGCCCGCCGCTATGAGCTCTATGAGTTGGGCAAGGATCTGGCGCAGGCGGGGTATGTGGCTTCCGATATTGATTCTGGGGCCGCGCGTCACGCTAAGGAGCTGGAAGATGCCGCCGTGGCGCTGTCCAACCAGCCGGATCATCCGCAGTTTATGGAGCGCTACCTGGAGATTCTCGACCGTTCTGCACTGTTGTCGGAGCACCTTCAGAGCCAGCTTCAGAAGCGCAACGAAGCCGACGAGCGCCCAGAGCGCACCCACATCTACGACTCCGACTTCTTTGCCGGTTCCGGCTACCACGGCTACGTGCCGTTCTACGTCGTGAGCACCTGGGATAACGATGCCGTCGCCGCCCGCGATTCCAGCTCTGGCAGCAGCGGCGGCGGTGTCAACAGCAGCTTTAGCTCGGGCTTCTCCGGTTCGGGTGGCTCCTCCAGCTTCTAAGGAAGCAGAGGGCCAGGCCGGCAAGGGCGACTCACAATTCGGAAGCCCGAACCCCCGCTCAAGAGTTGAAAAAGTGGAAGCGCAGACCCGAAAACTCAACATGAATCCTGTCCCCATAAGAAGCGCTAATCACGGCGGCCACGCTGTTACCGCTGACGCGGATGATGGGGAGCGAAAAACGATGGTGGTTTTCACCAAAAGCAAACGTGTGTGTTGACCACGACGATAGCTGTGGCAGAAATCATGGTAGGAAGCCCTGATGGCCGCACGACACTCACGACAACGGCGCACCCTCCGGTACAAGGGGGTCAGACTGGGGCGTTTCGGCGCACAACAAGACTAGGCTTAGCGACATCTCTGGTGTTGAGCTTATAAACCAGGTGCATGGTGAATCCGAAAACGCAGTGCCGTCCTCGAGCTCAGCGCGTTGGGATTAATGCCCTTCTACATGGCGCTACTAGGCTTTATCAAGACATACAGAGCTTTATTAGGCGGCCTGCACCGCTCAGAAATTCAAGAGACGCCAACTCACTCCCGTGCATATTTGCACATTCTGGCGGAAACTTTACATCACAATCTACTCCCAGAGAGTTCACAGTGCTCTGGCAGCGGCTGACGTGCGTCTGACAGCTGCCGTTCACAATGGCAACACTGCAGCCTGTTCCTACACATACGCTGGAAAACGTATTAAGTGCAGATAGTTAAATGGTGGTAGTGTTCAGTATGCACTATAGGGCTAATCAATAGCTTAGCGTTGAAGTCGAGATTGGCTGCGGTGTGCTCAGCTACGAAATCGTGCCTTGAACAGCGAGATCGCCACTGAGCCGGAATATATCTTTCAAATGTGAAGAGGAATAATGAGTATTTCAAGAAGATTGCCCCGAAGGGGGTGGGCGCTCTTAACTGCGATTCTCGCAATAGTTGCAGTTATCGCGGCTTTGCTCGCCGTGCCGTCGGAAAGAGCCAGCGCTGCGGAACCCACCGATTTTGTGCCCAATACTAAATTGGGTAATGAGGACGCTAAGCGTGCCACAAGTACATTCGGAGAAGATCCTAGCTGGGGTATGCTTGTTTGGGCTGGCGAATTGCTGGACCCCGAGAACGACCCACATCCCGACAATGCTCCCAATAAAGAAAATAATGTTGGCTGGGCGTGGTGTATTGAGACAAGCTTTGTACCTCCCCTTTTCACGTCGAACAAGTATGACAAAGCGAATGCTAAGCGTCTCAAACTTCGTCCGGAGTATCATGATCCAGTGATCAGACTCGCACGGATGATGCAAAGTGCGGTTGCGCGAGGCGATAAAAAGGCGGCTGCTAACTATTATGTTTATCTAGTAAGCTTTACCGCCACTGCCGCTCTCTCAAGGTCACAGGCTATCGGTACGATTACGGGCCTAGATCCAAAGTACAATAATCCACACAACAATTTGAACTTTAGCGGCTATACAGGACGCTACGAAGAATTCACAAAACTTACGGGTTATCGATTTGAAGGTAGATACCTTGAGCAGATGAAACTCGTAAGAGATAAATCGGTGTCGATCCCAGAGCAACCTCGAGACGCATACATCACCGTTGTTCCTCCTGAAGGAAACGACGCTAAAGATTCTCAAACAATTATGCCAGTGGATCAGCCGGGCCTACCTGACGAGAACGGTGGAAGCGGTTCTAACCCGTCCACTAAGACGCCGTCTATTAAGACGAAGGCTGAGTT
>NZ_KV788276.1:0-2224 GCF_001807225.1 Corynebacterium sp. HMSC05E07 | reverse complement strand
ACACCGCTACCATTTCAGTCTTCTGAACAAAGCGGCGCTTCTCTGGCTGAAATCCAGCACTATCTTGGTCACTCAACTATCCAGGCTGCAATGCGCTACCAACACGCAGGCACTCGCTCTATTGAGCTTGCCCGCAAGGCTGCGCGCTAAAAGCCTTTCTTCCCATGTGTGTGAAGGTGGCCAGGGCCCTGGCCACCGACAAGAAAGGTGATATCAACACTCTCAATCTTGACATGGAGACCATAATGACTACTCCTGCTGCACGAGATACCTACTCTGAAAAAGGCCCCAAGCTCGACATCCCGCAGATTTGGGTCGGCTGCATGCGCCACCGCACCCCATTAGGGGCGTGGTTTGATTGCATCGATAGCGGTATGGTTGCTGACATCGACTCTGATACCGTGCATGACATTTTTCCTGCATCCAAGTACCCCGAAGGGTGTAAAAACGTGCTGGTCATGGACACCTACAACATTCCCAATCATGGTGAGCCCTTCACTCTTGCTCAAGCAGTTCGCTGGGCTGAAGCCTATGAGGAAGTTGGCCATGAAGACTGGCACCCGTATTTTGTTTGGTCGAGCTTCTCGCAGTGCATCGTCGATGCTTTTAACATCCCATGTGTCAGCGACTTCCAGGACGCTTACCAGGGATTTTATGAGAACTGGCGGGAATTCATGGGTGAGAAACTGCGCTACATGGATGAGGACGAGATTCCGCGCAAAGACGATGGCAGTATCGACTTCAAGGCGCTATCGCTTAAGCTCAAAGAAACCTACTACCCACGTGAAGTGGTCTATGAGGATGAGCTTGGTGTGTTCGTCTATCAGATCTACTAGATAAAAACTCCAGTGAACACACTCTTGCTACTTTCTATGCGTCCATACAGACTAATGTGTAGGCCACGCCCCCGAGCTGTCATTGCTACTGCTCTAGCTCTGCCTAACGCCCCCAGGCAGAGCTAGAGCTTGTTAATGCATTCTGGGTCAATTAAACGGAAGAGCCTGGTTACTCGGGGATCTCGCTGAGTTGGGTCTCAATCTGATCCAACCGCTCGGTGATGTTGCGTAGGTGCTCCACGATGAGTTGGTTTGAACCATCGATCGCCGTCGCCGTTTCGCGTCGTGCGCTGGTGACGGTGCGTACCACCCAGACGGTAAGAGCAACGAAGATCGCAAGTGGTAGTGCGGCGGCGAGGATGACAAGAAATACGGTAGCGGTAAGTGTCACGAAGATTCCCTTTTCTATTCTTGATTAATCAGGTGTCTGATGTGGTCTGGAGTTACTTCAAGCTGAAACGGAGCGACCCAGTAGTGCTTCCTCACTCGGCTCTCTCCGAGCTGTTCCAGGCCACTCTCGATGAGTCCAGCAGCTTCCAAGCGGTTGAGGTGCTGGTAGAGCAGTGGCCGAGACATCCCGAGTCGGCGGGCCAGCTCACTGACATGGGTCGAATCCGTCTCTAGTGAGGCGATAATTCGCAACCGAGGCTCACTTCCGAGAGCACTGAGCATCTGAGCGAACCGTGCTGCGTCCATCATCCCTCCATATCGTAATCGAACAATGTCAGGTGTAAGTATATGCTTACAGTCAACGGTGCGCAAGTTCTACCGGGTCATGCGTGAGCTCAAATTGTTTGGTTACACCAAGAAACGCAAGGTCATCACCACCGTGTCGGATCATAATGGGCAATCACAACTTAAAACTCCGGGCCAAACTCTTCTTCCTGCACCCGGGGTCTAGAGCCCATTCGCTTTGGTTTCCTAAACTGGTCGATGCTCAAGTTGCGTATCCGTTCTTCTGTTGGGTCATAAACCCGTGGAGCCACTGGCGGCGGGCTTACACGCGCTGGTTTGTTGTGAGCATCATAATCCTCAAATTCAGCGTCAAATTCTGCTTGTCGCTGCTGGCGGATACGTTCCTTTTCCAGTCCACGTTGTCTTACAGCTTCTTCCATCTGATAGCGCTGCTGGAGCTGGTGAATGTAGTCCATCACGGGCTTAATTTCGTAATCACTACCTAGGCGTGATCCAGTAGTCGATGCCTTACGCTTGCCGCGCTTGGTGGGGTACTTAAAAAACTCACCATCATCGTCTTTGAGCGCGTACATCGTGGTGTACTTTTCTTTGGCTTTGGGCGAGCTATTTTCACGAATACCAAACGCCAAGTTGTGCTCGCCAGCGATCTCATTCGCAACCTTCAAACCAGCTTTAACACCTTGGGCGGATCG
>NZ_KV788275.1:81631-82020 GCF_001807225.1 Corynebacterium sp. HMSC05E07 | reverse complement strand
CTCCCCGCGTAAGCGGGGATGAGCCCCCGCGCGAATTGCTCGGTTTCGTGTTCCCGAAGTGCTCCCCGCGTAAGCGGGGATGAGCCCACCGCCTGCGCGCCGTCCCACACCATCTCGACGTGCTCCCCGCGTAAGCGGGGATGAGCCGCTGAGGCGTGCGGGGAAGGTGGCGTCGCGGTTGTGCTCCCCGCGTAAGCGGGGATGAGCCCTTTGTCCCGTTTGTCCCTGTGGTGATGTTTGCGTGCTCCCCGCGTAAGCGGGGATGAGCCCGTCTGGGGGTCAGCCGCCGCCAACTGAGTAGGGTGCTCCCCGCGTAAGCGGGGATGAGCCCGTCAGCCGCTAAAACCTCAAGCTCACGCTGTGGTGCTCCCCGCGTAAGCGGGGATGAG
>NZ_KV788275.1:81281-81611 GCF_001807225.1 Corynebacterium sp. HMSC05E07 | reverse complement strand
GCTCCCCGCGTAAGCGGGGATGAGCCCGCAGAATGAGAGGCCTCCCTAGCCGACACCGCGTGCTCCCCGCGTAAGCGGGGATGAGCCGAAGTTGGCGGAAGTCCGCGAGGATATTGCGGAGTGCTCCCCGCGTAAGCGGGGATGAGCCTTTTCCGACGGCATTCCACGCTTTACGAATACCGTGCTCCCCGCGTAAGCGGGGATGAGCCCAAATAGCACCAGTCATAGGGGACGTAGGTTGAGTGCTCCCCGCGTAAGCGGGGATGAGCCGTATGACGTGAATCAGTATGCGCTGACTACGGCGTGCTCCCCGCGTAAGCGGGGATGAGC
>NZ_KV788275.1:81054-81261 GCF_001807225.1 Corynebacterium sp. HMSC05E07 | reverse complement strand
CTCCCCGCGTAAGCGGGGATGAGCCCCCATGGCGCGCCCATACTCGAACTCCTCTGCCGTGCTCCCCGCGTAAGCGGGGATGAGCCCTCGACTCCAGCGACGCAGACGACACCCTGCGAGTGCTCCCCGCGTAAGCGGGGATGAGCCGTCCCGGTCAGACGGCAGCGTGAAGTCCATCGAGTGCTCCCCGCGTAAGCGGGGATGAGC
>NZ_KV788275.1:80827-81034 GCF_001807225.1 Corynebacterium sp. HMSC05E07 | reverse complement strand
CTCCCCGCGTAAGCGGGGATGAGCCCCCGCATGGGGTGTTGCCGATGTGGTCGAAGCCGTGCTCCCCGCGTAAGCGGGGATGAGCCGTACCAGCAGCCAACTGCGCGTCCCGCTCCTCAGTGCTCCCCGCGTAAGCGGGGATGAGCCCCCTCCGACCATGGCCGAGGTGGAGTGGGACGAGTGCTCCCCGCGTAAGCGGGGATGAGC
>NZ_KV788275.1:80232-80807 GCF_001807225.1 Corynebacterium sp. HMSC05E07 | reverse complement strand
TGCTCCCCGCGTAAGCGGGGATGAGCCGATGTAAGGCAGAGAGCCCAGCAGAAAGGAAAAGTGCTCCCCGCGTAAGCGGGGATGAGCCCAAACTGGACACAGCGATTAAGGCTATCGTCCGGTGCTCCCCGCGTAAGCGGGGATGAGCCCCGCACACTGTCGGGCATGGCGACAGCGTTCAAGTGCTCCCCGCGTAAGCGGGGATGAGCCCTACCGCAGCCTGGGCGCGACCATCCACACCATGTGCTCCCCGCGTAAGCGGGGATGAGCCCCAACCATGCTGAAACAACCTCAAATTTACCGGGTGCTCCCCGCGTAAGCGGGGATGAGCCCGAGTGGGTGATTAACGCCCGCTCCGCAGACCGGTGCTCCCCGCGTAAGCGGGGATGAGCCCCGCGATCCGCGTTGCAACCCGCTATGACCTGGGTGCTCCCCGCGTAAGCGGGGATGAGCCCCCTTAGCTCCGGCGCGTAGTTCATCGGGTGTGGTGCTCCCCGCGTAAGCGGGGATGAGCCGTCGTGCCCGTGCTCATTCGCGGCCGCATGGTGGTGCTCCCCGCGTAAGCGGGGATGAGC
>NZ_KV788275.1:79822-80212 GCF_001807225.1 Corynebacterium sp. HMSC05E07 | reverse complement strand
GTGCTCCCCGCGTAAGCGGGGATGAGCCCCTGTCACGAGAGTGTCTAAAAACTTTGCCGGTGTGCTCCCCGCGTAAGCGGGGATGAGCCGACATCTGGGGCAGAATCGAAGCCCCCAGCGTGGGGCTCCCCGCGTAAGCGGGGATGAGCCCCTCGAGTCGTACCGCGACACTCTCGTCGGTTAGTGCTCCCCGCGTAAGCGGGGATGAGCCCAATGGCTGCGGAAGGTGACTAACGGCGACTCCGTGCTCCCCGCGTAAGCGGGGATGAGCCTGGCGAGAAGGAGAACTAGTCACCAAGGGAACCGTGCTCCCCGCGTAAGCGGGGATGAGCCCGCGACGAAGAAACCTACCTGACCGAAGCCACCGTGCTCCCCGCGTAAGCGGGGATG
>NZ_KV788275.1:79349-79802 GCF_001807225.1 Corynebacterium sp. HMSC05E07 | reverse complement strand
TGCTCCCCGCGTAAGCGGGGATGAGCCCAGGGCAGACTTGAGGAGCGTACCGGCGTCGGGGTGCTCCCCGCGTAAGCGGGGATGAGCCGGATGGTGAGCGCCTGGGCGCTGAGCCCACCACGTGCTCCCCGCGTAAGCGGGGATGAGCCGATTGCTCAGGCCGCGCTCAATACCGAGATGGGGTGCTCCCCGCGTAAGCGGGGATGAGCCCTCGGCGGTTGATGCCATCGACCGGGAACTGGAGTGCTCCCCGCGTAAGCGGGGATGAGCCCGCACGTACTATTCGTTCGAGGAAACGTTGGGGGTGCTCCCCGCGTAAGCGGGGATGAGCCGCTGGGTGTTTTGCGTAATCCAAGACCACGAGCGTGCTCCCCGCGTAAGCGGGGATGAGCCCGTGGTTGGGAGGGAACGAACGGCGCTGACATAGTGCTCCCCGCGTAAGCGGGGATGAGC
>NZ_KV788275.1:79062-79329 GCF_001807225.1 Corynebacterium sp. HMSC05E07 | reverse complement strand
TGCTCCCCGCGTAAGCGGGGATGAGCCCGGTTATCGAGCCCGATAGGAAGGAAGGGCGCTGTGCTCCCCGCGTAAGCGGGGATGAGCCGGGTTACGTAGACTCGGCTGTCGATAAGAAGGCGTGCTCCCCGCGTAAGCGGGGATGAGCCCGTGGCGTTTGAGGGGTACCAGCCCACTTTGCTGTGCTCCCCGCGTAAGCGGGGATGAGCCGGTTCCGGCAGTATGACCACCATAAGGGCCACCGTGCTCCCCGCGTAAGCGGGGATG
>NZ_KV788275.1:52969-78062 GCF_001807225.1 Corynebacterium sp. HMSC05E07 | reverse complement strand
CCCGCTACGCACTCCGAAACCGGAAGAGCCGCTAACGCAGACACAGAAGAACCTCGGAAAAACTGAGGAATACCGCTGGATGATAGACTTTCTAGAAGAAATCGTAAAGAAGCGAAAAGTCGCTTTACGCCGAGGCGAAGAACTTGAAACCCAAAATGGGTACACCCTTAAATCTAGGCCGCTAAAGAGGCTCTGTCGCGGGGAAATTGAAGTTTCAGATCTGACTGAGCGAGACTTCTCACTGGATATCACTCAGAAGGGAGTAGATATGCGGATAGGCTTGGATATAGCTTCCCTGGCAGAACGCGGACTTGTGAATCAAATCATCATGATTTCAGGTGATAGCGATTTCGTCCCCGCAGCTAAGCATGCGCGTAGGTCAGGAATCGATTTCATATTAGACCCGCTCTGGGCCTCAGTCTCTGAGAGCTTAAATGAACATGTTGATGGTGTCCGTGAGTGCGTTCTCAAACCACCCAAGAATCAAGACGATCCTTTATATGGAACTACTCCGGAACAAACCGCTGAGGTTGACGAAGAACTATAGCTCAATAGCCTCGATTCACCACTGGGTCTAGTTCTTCGCGTCTTGCGCAGCGCGGCAGCAGTCATACTCGAACGTCGGCCCACCGCGCCGTTAAGATGTATCTGGAAGTTCTGCTTCTCGCAAGATGGCCCCACCGGAGTCCATGTCAAAAAGCGTATGAACCCCCTCGTTCTAACCTGCCCGCCGCAGTTGTAGACCGGACCTTAACGGCGATCTTTTCCGCGAACTCCCAAATCGCGTCTCGAATAAGAGGAGCGCAAACATCAAAATCGACTGCTGTCGGGAACTGACCCCCGGGGGAAGCTCGCGCAGTGGGTCTGGAGGCGTTAGACGCCCGCCGTATAGCGAGTCCGGTCGCGGTAATACTTGAGGTATACGGTGTAGGGGTCAAATCACACGAAGCGGGAGCCCATGACGTCGATGGCGATGAGCTCGCCGTCCTTGGTGAACACCGGTCCGCTGGAGTCGCCGTGGTTGGAGCTGCCCGTGATGCCGTGCATGGTGGTGACCTCGCCGGCATTGATGTTGTCGCGCTGGGCGATGACCTTCATACGTGCCATTTGTAGCCAGTCCACGTCTTCGTCCTTGAAGCCCTTGCCGAAGCCGTAGAAGTCGGCTTCCTCACCGTCGTGGTACTGATGGCCGTCCGCGACCTTGGCGTACTTGTCGAGCTCCTTCGGTATTTCGAGGTGCAGCAAGGCGAGATCGGACTTGGGGCCCTTCTCAAAACGGTCGACGTCGATGGACGGTTTGAAGTGCCCCGAGTTTTGTTCTTAGGCATTTGCCTTGATTTCTATTATTTCCGGTGGCGGGATCAGCTTCCAAAAGGTCAAGTCTGCGTCCGTGGTTCGGGTGGTTGCCCGCATCCATGTGTCGTTTTCATCCTAAGCCTCATCTCAGCAGACGCTGGTAGCGTTTCGCACATACCGTAACAAACAGCCACGGGAGGCCTATTCTATGGACGGCGATGTTACTGAGTTGCTTGTATACGCCGGGTTAGTGCTCGTCATGGTGCTTTACTGGACCTACTACATTAGGTGCGTGCGGAGGCAACCCAGATCGGAAAAGTGGTACGACGATGTCGACTCTGTAGGCGCAGCAAGTGATGGTGTCCTTTTCATTTATCCTTACTGCTCGCTCATTATGGGCGCTGGCGGCGCCATGGGGTTGGTTGCGAGTGCCAACCCTCCCGAGTTTGTCTACACGCTGCTGAAGGTTCCGCTCGTGGCAGCTTTCGTTATCGGAGTCATTGGATTTACGGGCGCGGTCGGGGTTCCGCTTCCGTGGCCTTTTGTTCCGCGTTGGGTCGTCGATATCCGCACAGCAAAGCGTGCCCGAAGGCGTGAGCGCAGACAAGCCAGAAAAAGAAAAAAGGAAGAATAGCTACTGCAGGAAGAGGCTATTTTGTCCGCCGTTCGCGGGGGGCTGGCAGCGTCACGCTGCTGCGAGCGCTGCATGAATCACCGCATTCACATGCGCAAACGGAATCCGCTCCTGTTCAATGCGCAGCCGGCCCGCGGTGAAGAGCTGGCGGTAGGCGCGCTGCTCTTCGGTGGTGAGGTGGGTAAGTGTGGCGGAGCCGTCGCCGGGGTCGGGGACGGCCAGGTGCTGGAATTCGGTGACGGTGGCTGTGTCCATGAGCAGTGACGTCGTGTGGGGGAAGTGAGCGCGCACGGCGTTGAGGATGGCAAAGCCGGCGGCGTCGAGGTCGCCCCAGTAGGTGATGTCGGTGTGGTTAAGCCAGTCCAGTGCGTGGAGTTGGTGGGCGGCGGTGCCGGAGCCGAGGAGGGCGATGGTGGGAGGGGAGGCGTCGGAAAGCATGGGCAAGGCCAGGAAGGTTTGTTTGTTCTCCACGATGAGGACGCGGGGAGGGGTGTGCGGGAATAGCGTGGTGGCGTGGGCTAGGGGGATTTCGATATCGCTGAGCGCTGGAGCGTGGTTGAGGTAGCGCAGGCGCAAGCGGGTGTCGCTGCGGCGCAGGCCTAAGTCTGTGATGCCAAACGGCGCGAGGAGTGTAAGGAGTAGGCGGCGATGGTTGCCAATCCACTTGCCGTCCACACCTTCGACCGGCACGGCGCGCTCCCACTCGCCGGAGTCAGGGTTAGCGCGCAGCCAGGTCAGGCACGGCCCTAGGCACTCCAGGTCATAGGCGCTTAAATCCTTCCATTGGGTATAGCTGCGGCGGACGGTGTGGGCGAAGTCGGGGGAGTCGGGGAAGATGGCGGCGATGCTGTGCGCTCGTTCACGGGCGCGGGTGTACTCGGCGGTGAGACCGGCAGCAGCGGCGATGCGTTCGGCGCCGGTGATTGTGATGCGGGTCGGGATGGTGTTCGTGCCGAGGCCCGCGCGTGACCAATTGCGGGAGGCGTAGATAACCTCCTCCTGGTGGGGCCAGCGCTGCCAAGCGCGGACAAAGCCCTGTGCGGCGTCGATATCGCGGGCGGCAGCAGCGGCGGTGGGCGGGTGCAGGGGCCAGTCGACGCACACAGAATCCGGGTCAGCCAGTGCTTGGGCAAAGTGGTTGCGCAGGAACTTTGCGGCATGGTCGTGCAAATCTTCAGGGCTGCGCATGGTCGGGATCCTGGTAGGTAGAGGCGTCGATAAGCGAATAGCCCGTGCGCGCCTGCGGGCGGCCATTGATGGTGGGCTCGTCGTACTTGACCACAATCGTGCCATCCACGTAAGGAGACAGCGTCTGGATGAGCTTGAAAGGCGTGGCCAGAATCATGTGGAAACCAAAAGACGTAAAGACGGACATGGCTGTGCGGGTAAAGGTGGGATCGGCGCGGTCAAAGGCCTCATCCAGAATGATGGAACCATAGGTGGGCACGTCCTGGTCCGGCTCCGCCAGCCGGAAGCGCAGGGCCGCAGCGAGGCAGAAGAAGACGAGCTTTTGTGCTTGGCCGCCAGACAGCGAGGCGGAATCCTGGTAGGTATTGGCCGTCGTTCCGTCGGGGTAGCACTCGCGGCCGATGAAACTGACGTGGCGGCGGGTATCTAAGACAACGTTGCGCCAGCGGATATCCTCAGGCTGGCTCGAGCCCAAGCGGCTCAAGATCTTGTCCAACGCGTGGTAGCGCGCAAGGGCGGCCTCTGTATCATCGGCGCTGATTTCGCCCAAGCTGTGGGAGGTGGCGGCATCGAGGTCCCGCTGGAAGTCTTGGACCACCTGGCCGCGGGCATCCTTGACGTCGATGCGCAGGGTGCGCTCACCGTTGAAGGGAGAGCGCTCCAGGGACTTGTTGATGAACTCCATGCGCATCTCAATATCGCTGCGCGCACGGCGCAAGTCCGTGGTGAGGTGCGAGAGGTTACGCACGGTGGAGCCGTTGAGCAGCTCGAGGAATTGGGAGCGGAAATCCGCCAGGCGGTCCGCGCGCAGGAACCGGAGTTTCTCTATGCCCTCGCCGGCGAAGCTCGCCTGCGGCTCAAGGTCCGCGGCCTCCGCTGGCCACTGGGCCAGATACGTGTGGAGGACGGAGACAATTTTCGCGTTGGCGTCCTCTATGCTGCGCGTGGCGGTCCGGGCGGTGCTCTGGAGGCTGGCCTGCACTTCATCGCGCCGGGCGTCGATGTCATCGATGGTGAGCTTGCGCTTGCCTTTGTGCAGGGCCTCTTCGACAGCCTTCGCGATGTCCTGGTCCTCGATGTCAGGCACGGTGCCAATGATGCGGCGGCGCTTTGTGGAGTGCTCTAGCTCGTTTTCGATGTTGCCCAGGTGTTTCTGGGCGGCGTTCTGCCGGGCGCGTGCGTCCTTGAGCTTGGCCTTGGCCTGCTCGTGGGCTGCGGCTAAGGCTTGGGCCTCCGGGGAGGAGGCCAGCGAGTCATACTGCTCCTGCAGATCCCGCCGGCGAGCCTCGGCGGAGGCGGTGTCAATGTCCTGGAAGGAGGTTTCCAGCACCTGCTGGGCTTTATCGCGCTGGGAGCGCAGAATGTCCATCTTCCGGTTGAGGTTTTGAACCTGCTTGGCCGTGGCACGAGCGGTGGCCTTGGCCTCCGTGAGCTGGGCGCGCAGCAGCTCAATCTTGGCGGTGTTGGTGGAACCCACCCGGTACCAGGCAGTGCCGCTAAAACGCTTGCGGTCATCCTTGATGAAGCGGGTTGAGCCGTCCTTATCCTTGGGGCGGCTTTCCAGGCCATCGCGCGTTACCGCCGGGGTGGTGGTGACCTTGTCTAGCTCCGCAACCGAGTCCACACACTCGTAGTTGAAGCGGCGCGAAATATGTTGGCGAACCCAGTGCGCCATGGCGTGGTCCTGGAATTCCAGCTTGTGGATAAGCTGCCGCGGGCTGCGTGCGGACGCCGGTGGTGAAGCAAACTCCGGAATGGTGCGGTACTCCAAACGGGTGCCCACGTTGCGCGAATTGACCCACTGGTTGATGGTGTCGCGGGCGGCCTCGGGCACCAACAGGGTGGCCGCAAAACCGTGAAGGAGCTTTTGAATTACCGGTTCCCAGTCCGCCTGCTGCGGGCTGATATCGATGAGCTCGCCGGCGAAGGGAAGCTCGGATTCGGCATAGCCGGTATCGCGAGCCAGCTGGGAGCGCAGTTCTACTAAGGCTTTGTCGATGTTGGTGCGCCGGGAGCTAAATGAGCGCAGCTCGCTATCGAGCGCGGCGCAGGCGGTGGCAGCGTCGCGGGCGGCTACGCCGGCTTCCTGTTGCTCGTTGGTGAGTTTGGCGAAGTCAACCTCAAAATCTGCGATGCGCAGCTTCGCGTTGGCTTGCAGCTCGGCGAAGCCGTGCGGGCTGAACTCATAATCATCGGTCCACGCTCCAGCGGCCGCAGCCAGGCGTTGGAATTCCTTCGTGCGGTGCTCAATTTCTTTGTCCGCAGTTTCCATCTTGGCGCTTAAGGCATCGAGCTCGCCAGCGCTGAGCTGGGTAACAGCCACCGCGGCCAGGCGTTCGGCGTCATCCAAGTGTGCGACCTCCGCGTTAAGGGCTTCGGCCTGGGACTGGGCCTCTGCCAGCTGTGCTGTGAATGCGCGGATGAGGTAGTCCAATTCTTCCGCCACCAGGCGCGTGCGTACTGCCGGCAGCGCCTCACTCATGGCCTCTGCTTTCTCCTTATCCGCTTCAGCGCTAGACCGCTGAGAGTGAAGTTGGGGCAGCGGCGCGAGCGTATCTATCTGCGCCTTGACGTCCTCAACCCGCAGGTAGGCCTGGCGCAAATCCTCAAACTGTTCCACGGCTTCATCCGCTCTGGTGAAGGTATCCGGCACATCCAGCATGTAATCCCTAAAGAGCTGGTCCAGGCTGGACAGAGACTTCGCGGATTGCGTGCGGTGAAGAAGGAGCTGGCCCTCCACATTCTTAATACCTAAGCGTTTGCGGAAGCGGTCCGCAAACGTGGCGTAGGTTGGCGTAAAGGACGCGCCGGGGCCCTTATACAGCGCTCTGATCTTGCGACTATCCAGGCTGCGGGTGAGCAAGGGGCTGAGCTTATCGACGTCCTCATCGCCCGGCACCAGCCCGTACAACTTCTTTACCTGGCCTACGGAGTTCTCCCCGCCATTGAGGCGAAAAATGGCGATGAGGGTGTGCTGCTTGCCTTGGCCGTTGTCATAGGTCAGCGCCACGACCGAGTTTGTGGCACCTTCGCGCAGGTATTCCGGGGTAATCTCACCGGTCTGCGTATTCTCCTGCTGCCGCCACGCTCCGCGCACGTAGGAGACCAAATTGCGGCCGTTGTGCCGCCCGAGGTCTTGCTGCGAGGCCGCGTTGAATTTCACGTGGTTCTGGGGGACAAGGACCGCTGACATGGCATCCAGCAGCGTGGATTTACCTGAGCCCGAACCACCAGTGATGAGGAAACCTTTCCGCGCTACCGGGATGGAAAAATAGCCGTGGAAGGTTCCCCAATTGATGAGCTGGATGCGGCTGATGCGGAACTGGCCTGGGTAAAGGTCCGTGTGCTTAGTCATCTGAGGTGTCCTCCTCGGTATCCTCGGCTCGCGCCAGGCGGGCGTATTCATCCCGGATGGCGGTGACCGTGGAGGCGTCGAAAAGCTGGCGCAGCACCGGCGAAACTTCTAACCGGCCTTCGGTCTCCGTCGCGCTCAGCAGGGAATAGTCATTCTGGATGCGCTTTATTGCTGCGTTGAAGCGCTTGGTGAATCCGGCCTCGTCGCGGTTATCCACCGCGCGGACATAGCCGATGCTCTCCCGGAGATCTTCTACGTCAACGATGACGCGCTCGCCGGGCAATGCGAGGCCGAGCTCCTGGCGCAGGTTCAACAAGATAGCGGTATCGATGTGCTTGAGCTTGTCCGTGCGCAGCACTTGCGGGATGCTCAGGCTGTCCTCTTCCACCATGCGAGTAAAAGCAAATCCCTCGGTCTCATCGATGACGAGCTCCAAAAACACCTCGTGCAGCCGGGCACGCAGATTCTCTTCATCAGAGATAATTGCTGACCACAGCACTGGCTCCTTCTGCGCGCGGATAAGTGGGCCCTGGAGCAGCTGCACCAAGGCGCGGCGCGAGTGGTAGGTCAACGTTCCTTTGTCGTGCTCCCACAGCGGGGGCTCGTGCGCGGAATCCACGCGGGGGCTGTTGGCGGTGGTCACTGAAGCTCCTCAACGGTTGTGTGATCGAAATACATAGTGGGAATCTGCGCGGCACGAAGAGAACCGTCTTCTTCGGTCCATGTGACCTTTTCACTGACCTCCCGCACCGCAGGCAGCGGATGTTGGTCAGCAATGTGGACCAATCCCACCACGCTGGCGAGACCCTGTGTTGCGGGATGGGCCTGCAAGACTTGGGCGATGGTGCACGGGCCAGAGTCGCTCACAGTCTGCCGAATCGCCTCGTGCAGCTCCTCGAAATCGATCTCGGACTCGCGTACCAGCTCGTAAAGGGCGTGTGCGTCGTCTTCGCCCGGTTGGTAGGCCACGGGTGCTTCCTCCACGACCTCCCGTCCAGGGTTAGCCAGACGAATGCGGGAGACCGAGTGAATAGACATGCCGATGCGCTGCAGGGGCGTGTCCATTCGGTGAAAGGCTTTGAGCTCACTAGTTTGCGCGGCATCAATGGCCATGCCGCGGGCTTCCCGCAGCAGCTCAATCATGCGCCGGTCCTCCGCGAACTGCTCCGAGGACACGTAGTGGCGCAGGCTGCGAGCCAAACCCGTCATGGTCTGGTTGACCTCAAAGCTGGTTTCTTCCATATCGCGAAAGAGACGGCGCAGCTGCTGGCGCCGCTCCGGCGTGATGTCTTTCCCGGCGTCGCTATCGAGCACCTGCTCAATCCACTGGTCCAGCCAGGCGCTGCGCTCCCTATCCATAAGGAGGGAATAAAAGCCCTGGAAGCTGCGGCCCGCATCCGATTCTGCGATGTGGTCCACGCCGTTGAAGATCTCCTCCAGCACGTCACCGCGGTAGCCCTCCGGATCCAAAAGCTGCCGGCGCAGCTGGTGGTTGAGTGCTTCAAGATCGTGGCGGACTCTGGCGAAATCGCTCGGTACCGCCATAGCCATATTGAGCACATCCTGGACTCGCTCCTCAGTCTCGGCGGCAGTGAGCCTTTCAAACTGACCCAGTTGTGCTTTTTCAATCTCGTGGTCAATGCGTGCGCGTTCTGCCTCCAAACTGGCCACGCGGCTGGCGATGTCCTCATTGGTATCCCGCGCCAACCTCTGCAGCGCTGAGCTAATTGATTCCACACGCGAGGCCGTCACTGTGGTCACCGGTTGTTCCCAGCGCTCAATGGCTTCCAACGCCGATAGGGCTTCCTCGCTGGGCTCGAGTGTTTCACCACGTGTACTCCTTCCGGATTTACGCACCAACCAACCGGCCTTGACCCAGTCATTGCAATAGTTTTGTGGGGTGCGCGGCATGGGAAACTCGCTGGCAATCACCTCGAAATCGGTGACCATGAGCTCATAGACTTCCGCCGCCGGACGCGCCCGTGTGCCGCGTGGAAAGTACTCCGCAATCAACGCTAGAATCACCGGCGCATTATCCGCAGCGAGGAGCCGAATCGCGGCGGAATCATGCATCAAGCGCCGGAGTGACAGCGCGCGTGCTTCAACAGACATGATTCGATTCTGACAGGTGTGCCGGACATGCGCAGCGAAGACTGGCTCAAATATTCGAAGCCCGCTGTCTGGCATTCGACCTGCAGAGCGCAGGTCAAAATAATCACGCCCACGGAGGCGGGGCCATGAGCGAGGCTTTAGGCTGTGTCCTCCTAGTCGCCTTGCAGCTCAACGCTGCCCATGAAATACCGTGAATGCGACTTTTTCAAGGATTCCAGGGAGGGTGATGAGATGTGGGCGATCTCAATATCAGGATCGTAGATTGCTGCTTCGCGGCGGAGGCGTTCCTTAAGCGCTTCAGCTGAATCCGAAACTTGTTTGATGAAAGACTCGCCTGAGCGACGTTTGTAGGTTATTACAAATTCAGCCACTGTGCTGCTCCGATTCATCTGGCTGTCCAACAAGGACTTCAGTTGTGCATGGCCCCTAATCTAGTAGGAATCGGCCATGCACGGGGAAACCCTAAATATCATTGCGAGTGAATCCCTGCTTGGCTATGGTCGAACTTCTCTTTCTGAAGGCCGAGGCGAGGGCAGGGACGTTGGTATCGAGAAAGTCGTGGACGGTGGCGGAGACGTTCTCCTTGTCATCAGCATCGCGAGTGATTCGGCCAACCTGCTGAATGACAACGCCACGGAAGCTTACAGGCGCTGCCAGGACAAGAGTATCGAGTGCGGGAAGATCAATGCCTTCGCCGGCTACCTGGGACATGGCTAAAAGGACAAAATGTGGTGTTGCGGCAAGTTTCTCACGAACGGCTTGCCTCTCGCTTGCCTTTTGTCCGCCGTGCAGTTGAAGGACAGGGAAGGGGGCGTCGGAAAGCAATGCGTTGAGGGCTGCCAGGTGTTCGCGTCGTTTCACTAGTACAAGGACATTCTGCTCGTCCTGCGCGGCTCGTGTGATGACATCGGCGATGAGTTGGTTGCGGTGTGCATCAGCCGCCAGAGCGGTGTCGAGATCGGGCCAGAACAGGTAAGGAGCATCGTAAGTGAACTCCGTGTTGTGGACTACATAGTCGCGGCGTCCGGGGCGTTCGAGCTCGACGGTATGGCGGATAGGGCCGCAAATGAGGGGAAGCAGCTTATCGAGGCCATCGGAGCGGTAGGGCGTCGCGGTCATACCGAGCATAAAGCGAACATTAAGGTGAGCTAGAACGTTGGTTAAACCCGCAGCGCCGACTCGGTGGCATTCGTCAACGATGATCTGTCCATAGGCAGAGAGAAAATCAGTCTTGGAATCATTGCGGCTGATGGATTGGGCAGTGACAATGTCTATTTCTCCACTGAGCTTTTTCTTGGTACCCGAGTATTGCCCAACCTGAGCTTCCGGGAGAAACTGCTTGAGGGCGTGGCGCCATTGGGTAGCCAGCTCCCTCGACGGAACTATCACTGCCGTGGGAACTGAACGCTGAGCAATGATTGCACACGCCATGACGGTCTTTCCAGTGCCGGGAGGGGCAATGAGCATTCCAGACTTGTGTTTGAGCATCTGTTTGACAGCTGCGTGCTGGTGGGGGCGTAGCTCACCGGAGAATGACACATCGATGCGTCGGGGCTTAGGCGTGCGGCTGCGACGTGTGACGGTGTATCCTGCAGTTTTCAAGATTGTGATGACGTCGTCGAGCGTGCCGCGGTCGAGCGTGAGGACTTGGTCCTTCTCATCAAAACGTACGATGAGCCGTGGAGTGCCAAAAGTGGAGAAACGCTGAGCCTGCTTTATATAAAACTGCGGGTTGGCAATAGCACCTAGGTGTCGCAGGGCCGTACGGGTGGTGGCGTCGACGCCCGATAAATCGACGTGGACGTGTGAATCGTGCGTGACATGGACCTTTCCGGCGGCCTTGAGCTTCTTCAGCTCTTCGCGGGTGGGTGCCTGGGGGAGGGATGTCTCGGGATCGGGCTGAAGTACAGCGTAGATTCTCTTGAGTTCGGAAAGCGTTGACTTCTTCGTTCTTGCCAAAGCTTCGAATTGGTCTGGCAAGGGTTGAAACTCATGATCGACGAAGACTGTTGTGCCTTCGGATCGATGGTGGCCTGCTAATGGGAGGGCAATCAGATTGCCGAAACCGCGGCCTTTCGCCGGCAGCGTGTCTTGGGATGGAAAGAACCGGTCGAAACTGGAGAAGTAGGAATCCGGGCTAGCCTTGGCAAGAAGCCCGATGCCTACAGAACGAGCGAGGCCGGCAGGAATAGGTTCGTCGAAGAATACCCAGACGTGAGCTCCGTTCCCAGAACGCGATACTTCAATGAGCGGATCGAGGCCCTGGTTCTTGCATTCTTCCGCGTAGGCACGGGCAGCTTGCTTGAAGTCGTCATCGTCAAAATCGCAGACCAATAGCCGGCAACTGTCATCTATGCACAGTGGATAAAGGCCGACGTGGAAGCGGTTGTCTCGGCGAAGGTGTCCTTCGATCACCTTCGGTGTTAGGGGCTTTAGGTCGGGATTTCTTCGGTCATAGTAGCCATTGCTGGCCGGGTACCAGGCCTTCTTCTCTGCAGTATTTTTGGCGACTGCGTAGACGTCTGTCCTCCCCGTGAAGTAATCCATGAAGAGCGCGATCTTCTCCTCCGGTGAGCGCCTTACAGTATGAACGTTTGCTGGTGGCGGTGTGTCTGCAGTACTTGGGCGGGAAGGAGTATGACCGAGGGCCTGCAGTAGTTGGGCTACCTGGGACTCCAATTCGCTAACGCGAGTCTCAAGCGCTCGGAGGCGTTCCTGTTCAGTCATGGTGCGTGTTCCTTATGCGTCGGAACTAGTTTATCGGACGGTGTGCGGCTAAGAGCCTTGCCGGCTTGGTGTTGTATTGCTTAGAATAAGCGCACGACGAGCCGGTTACCGGAACGTTGTCGCCTGGAGCCGCGTAGGCTCCAGAGCTTTTTGGTGGGCCTTCTGGGCGCAGTGATGGAGTGCGTGCCTTGACAGTCAAGCCCTGATTCTGGCAGGAGTGCCGGACATGCACAGCAAGTGGAGCATTGGAGTGGCCTCTAGACATTCGCACATAACTCGGTTGTCATTAAGAAGAGTCTCACTGATAGGTGAAAGACGTTTCAAGTGTAAGTGTCATGCTGGGAAAGGAGCGCTGAAGGCTTCCTCTACTCAGATTCTCCACGACGGCTAATCTCTGAGATAAGCAGAACTGACTACTGAGGGACAACGGAGGGATTAAATTGACAAAGTCAACCGTTTCAAAGCCAGGCAACATTAATACTTCTGTAGCTCAGGTACAGAACATGGATGAGGAAGACCGTCGCCGCTACGTCGAGTACTTAGGGCGGGAGATTGCCAATTGGTCCGCGGATCTTAACCGCCGTCTAGCTTGACCAAAGGGCTTAGGGGGTGCCGAATTGGGGTAGTTTGTGGTTACGTACGTGCGGTATGGCTACGATTGGAGGGGATTTCACTTGTAAGTGAAAGAGTTGTTATTGGCGGCAAGAAGGAAAGGAGTGTTAATGGCCTCCGCTACAGTGATCAATGACCAAGTGATGATCGACGAAGCTACGGTAGAGAGCCTCAAGGCGCTACCTTCCCTCGGCGCCGCGACCTTTGAAGCCGCGGATACAGAAGGGCGCGCGGTTGCGCTACCTCTTGATGTGCAACGACTGATTTCTCAAATCTTGTCCTCTGTTGCGCAGCGCGGTGAAGTTACTATTTCACGCGTACCCGAAGAGCTTACTAGTACGGTCGCTGCGGAAATTTTAGGAGTTTCCCGCCCGACGCTCATGAAGTGGGCAAAAGAGGGAAAGATAGCGACCCACAAGCGCGGAACGCACAACCGTTTTAAGCGTGACGATGTTCTGAAATTGAAACAGCAGCGCACCGAGGAACGGATGCAGGCATTCCGCGAGT
Source organism: Corynebacterium sp. HMSC05E07 (assembly GCF_001807225.1). NCBI lineage: Bacteria > Bacillati > Actinomycetota > Actinomycetes > Mycobacteriales > Corynebacteriaceae > Corynebacterium > Corynebacterium sp. HMSC05E07. The sequence continues at coordinate 65,631 of NZ_KV788275.1, read as the reverse complement.
GGAGAGAATTCGAAGAAGAAAGCGAACTCTCTTCTGCCGATTACTAACTGGCGATCCTAGTCCTCCGCCACAGTGATCTTGACGTCGATGTTGCCGCGGGTGGCCTTGGAGTAGGGGCAGACCTCGTGGGCGGCGTCGGCAAGCGCCTGTGCTTCGTCCTGCTCCACACCGGGGATGGTGACCTCAAGCTCGGCGCTGATGAAGAAGCCCTCGGAACCGTTGTTGAGGGTCACGCGCGCGCCGACGGCGGAGTCGGTGACGTCGACGTCCTTGTCCTTGGCCACAGCCTTGAGCGCGGAGTGGTAGCAGGCGGCGTAACCAGCCGCAAAGAGCTGCTCCGGGTTAACACCCTCACCGCTGCCGCCCATCTCCTTCGGGGCGGTCATGGTGAAGTCAAGATCGGAGTCCTGAACTACGGCGCGGCCATCGCGGCCGTCACCAGTGGACAGAGCTTCGGTGGTGTAGACGGCGGTCATGGTGATTCCTTCCTGTCGGGGATATGTGGCCGCCGATTGTACGCCCAAAAGGAGGGATGTTTCAGGCCCCGGCCATGACAAGTTCCTTGAGGGCGTCGAGCGCCTCGCGGGAGGCGGTGCCGTAGCGCTCAGTGAGGAAGCGGTGGGTGGCGTCGGGGTTGTCGAGGGAGACATCAGCGAGGTTGAGCAGCTCAGACTCGCCGGCTGGAGTCTTTTCCACGGACCAGAATCCCTCCGGCTTAAGACCCAGCTCGGAGGCGCGCTCCAGCACGCTGAAGGTGTGGGAGGCGAACACGAGCTGCGCACCGTTGACGTTGATGGTGGGTTCGCGGAAGGCCTGGATGATGAAGTCCAGCAGGGCTGGGCGGAGGGAGGAGTCCAGCTCATCGGCCACGAGGATGCCGCCACGGCGCAGCACATCAAGCACGAGCGGTGCGGTGGCCATCCAGTTCTGCGTGCCGCCGGACTCGTCGGTGAGTTTCAGTGAGTAGTGAGTGGCCTCGCCCTTGTGTTCCACGATGATGGCGTGCAGCAGGGACTCGATTTCGGCGTCGGAGTAGATGAGGAACTCGTCGGGACGCCGGATAGCGCCGTCGGTGCTGCTTAATGCGTCGATGACCGGGTGCATCTGCCGGAAGACATGTTCTGCGATGTGGTCCTGGTTGAGGCGCACGGAGTGGATTTCGTTATCGGCCGCGCGCAGCAGTGGCGCCGCCTCGTGCAGGCGTAGTTTGCCCTCCCGGATAAGTTCGATGAACCGATCGGTGCTGCTCAGCGCGGAATGCGCGTGTGGCAGGTACGCCACGTCATGCACCAGCGCGCGGGCTAGCGGGGCAAGAACGGGGTGCTCATCGCGCAGGCCGACGGAGAGCAGCAGCTCGGTGTCCTCAACGGGGCCAAGCTTGGCGACGTCCCCCTTATCCATAAACGTCCGCGTCCACTGCGTTTCCTCCCCGCGGCTGCGTGCAAAGCACGGCGTCCAGCGGTTGGCCGGAACACGGCTGAGCCACTCAGAATGCACACCGGTGTAGCTCCACAGGAAGCCGTAGAGGTAGCGCACGCCGTCGACTTCAAATTCCAGCTCGAAGGTGCTGGGTCGGCGCTGCGTGGTTGGGTCGAGGCGAAATGGTGCGTGGGGAAGTTGGTTGGGCTGGGCGGCCTCGCGCCATGTTGTTGCCGAGGATGACACCGCTCGAAGAGCAAAGTTCAGCGCTTCCAGCACGCTGCTTTTTCCCGACGCCGTTGGCCCCACCAACACGGTTATGGGCTGGCTGACCTGTGCCCAGCCCCCTTCGGGTGGTGTTGAATGCTTCCAGTGCTGATACAAGGTCAGCGTTTGGGTGGCGCGGATGCTGCGGAAATTCGACACGCTGAAGGAAAGGAGCCTCATGCCCGCCACGCTACAAGCTCAGGCGTGGGCATGCAGGGGAGTTCGTTGTGATCCGTGCACGAGAAGGAAGCTTAAGAGACGATAGTTTCATAGGCACAGCCGGCTAGTGCTGAGCTGTGCCAACGGCGGAAGAGGTTGGAGGGGCGCTCACGCATCATGGTGACGGCGAAATCGCGGGCGTCGGAAAGCACTTCAGGCGGTAAGGCCGCGAAGGTCTCTTCGAGTTGGCCAATGGGGTAGTAGTAGGCCTCCGTCGTTGTGACTTCGTACTCGTGGAACATCACCAGATACGGAGGTTCGGAGCACAAGCCGATATCGTCCCTGGCTTCCTCAAGATTTATGTCCTCCGGCATGAAGAGGTTGAAGAAACCTGTGCCCAGGGAGAACCTGTCCCGAAATTCTGGTTCAAGATCCGCGATGTGGTCGAGGATGTTGTGACGGGGAAAAACTAGGAACTCCAGGATGCCCGTGTTGAGGGTGGCATAGCGTCCGCCTGCGGTCGAGGGGTAATCAGATAAAGTCCAGTAGGTCTTCTCCGTTTCGGGTGCCACCGGGATGATGTTCTCCAGTGCGAAGGTGAGATCCTTGAGCACGGCTTCCGCTACATCCTGCGGTGCGCGGGCAGTGAGTTTCGTGCCTTCAGCGTTCTGCGCCGCTTCGATAAACGCTGCGTGGTCTTTAGAGGAAGGCTCCCAGTCTCCCAAGATCCAGTGCTTTTGCTCGGTGATGGTGACGATGGAATCGAGTGGGCTGGGGCCGACAGAATCGATGACGCCCCGCCTATTACGAAGAGGGACGCCGGCCTCAACCTGGCGCGCAATCTCCTGGGCCTCAAGCGCGTCAAGCTCGAGCGGTGGTGCCGGCGCAAAGGATAAGGCAACTACGTCACCCCATGGGATGTGGTGACGTGATCCGTGAGTGTGGTTGGCAAAGCGCTTGACAACGTCGATGGACTGGCCGACATACTTCGATCCGTCTTCGAAGTCGATGACATAGATGCCGCAGCGACCGTCTGCGGGGATGAGCGGGCTGATTCCGGTAGTGGAATTGACCTTCCAAAGCGTGAAGTTAAGAGGCGAGAGCATGGTGTAACTCTAAGCGATTCAGCGATGCCACGCGGAGCTTCTCGGATGGCGTAAAAGAAATCCCCGCTGACGCGGGGAAGTGGTGATGGTAGACATCAGCAAGGGCTCATCCCAGCAGCGCAGGGAAGGTAATCGCCCTGCAGTGAAGCCTACATGGCACACCTGAAGAAACAAGTTTGCACGAATTCTAAACTTGCTAATGTCACAAGCTTTGGTATGTTTGGTGTTAACTCTTTCTCTCTCGCAAGCAAGGTCAATCATGAATGGGAACACTCACCAAGATTCGGTCTCTACTTTAATTCCGGCTCGGACACGCCAGTTCTGTTTAAGAGCCGAAGGCTGGGCGCGCGAACGGAGCCCGCAAGCCCAAAGTCTGTGGGCAAAGTCGGGTGATGGAACGGATTTCTTGACCATCCCGCAGCATATGGTGGATTCAGCGTGTGCTGCGTCTTTCCTGTTCAACTCATGGTTGGCGCCCTCAGTGAAGCGGTATTTGTCGGCGGCTCTCGGCATCGGTGAGACTGGGGTTGAGGCCCTATATGTCTGGCTCGCCGGGGTGCATGACATTGGAAAAGGTATTCGGACTTTCCAGCGTCTACTTCTGGCCAGCGATAAAGCGCATCTCGTCTCGGCCGTCTCTGATGCGGGCTTGAACATCGATCTGAGCATTGACGAGGCTAATTTCGAAAAGCTCCCGCACGGCGTTGCATCGGGCGAAATCCTAGCCCTTTGGTTGCGTGCACGAGGAATCCCGCTTCCCCAGGCTAATAGTTTGGCGGCCGTCGTCAACGCGCACCACGGCATTGCCAACAAGCCGTCCAAGCGAGTTCGAGAACTTATCGAAGACTACCCCGAGCCGTGGAAGAAAGTACACCGCGAGCTTCTCGACGCCATGGCGGAGCTGTGCGGTGTCGATGCTGTCCTCACAGAAGTCTTCCGAGGAGGAAAACTCCATCAGGGAGTTGCAGAAATCCTCACCGGGCTTGTTGTGATGGCGGACTGGGTAGCGTCGAATGAGAATGCTTTTACCCTGCATGTCCGCGGTACCCAGCTAGAGCGCGTGGAGGCGGCCGCTGCGGTGATCGATGTGACCACGCCGTGGGAGCCGGAGATGGGCGAGTGGGGAGACATCGACAAGCGCTTTCGGCACTCATTCGGATGGCCCGAAGAATTCTGCGCACGTCCAGTGCAACGCGCGGTGGTTGAGGCGGTTCAAAAGCTAGACGGGCCGGCTCTCGTTGTTATCGAAGCTGAAACGGGTGTAGGAAAGACCGAGGCCGGTCTGGCCACGGCTGAGATTCTTGCAGCGCGTGGCGGTGCTCAGGGGGTTTACTTTGCGGCGCCGACGATGGCAACGGCTAACGGGCTGTTAGAGCGCACGATTGATTGGGCTTCCAACAACAGTGTCGACTCAGTAAAAAGCATGTACCTCGCGCACTCCAAGAACGTTTTGTCGGAGCCGTATCGGGAATTGAAATTTTCGCAGATCGGTAGGGACTCTGGTGGCGGCGGTGGTGTTATCGCCTCCCAATGGATGTCGGGACGCCGGCTGGGGTTGCTCTCCAACTTCGTTGTGGGCACTGTGGACCAGGTTTTGATGATGGCGCTGCAGCAGCGCTTCCACATGCTCCGGCACGTGGGCTTAGCCGGAAAGGTCATCATTTTCGATGAGGTTCACGCCTTCGACACGTATACCAGCGACTACTTACGCGGCACCATCGAGTGGCTTGGGTTTTACGGTGCCAGCGTCATCCTGATGTCCGCTACACTCCCACCCGAAAAGCGTCGCACTTTGGTAGAGGCTTATTCCACCGCGCCATGGCTAGACGAGGAACCTACTGGTTACCCGCTGCTGACGCTGGCGACGCGAGACTCTGTGGAGTTTCACCCAGTACCACCGACTCCCACAAACCTTGAGGCGCACATTGGCTTCCTTGATGATGACGTCGACGAACTCGTCAACTTTATGGAGCACAACCTTGAAGCAGGTGGCTGTGTCCTCATCATTTGCAACACCATCGCCCGGGCTCAGGAAGCATACCGTGCACTGGCGAGCATTTATGGCGAGGATGTTCAGCTGCATCATGCTGGTTTCGTGGCGTGGGAACGCGTGGAAAAAGAAGATGCTTTGCGCGACGAGTTGGGTCCCGAATCCCGCCGGGGAAGGGGACGTCCATGGCGCAAGATTGTGGTGGCGACCCAGGTGGCTGAGCAGAGTCTTGATATCGACGCCGATCTGCTCATTACTGATATCGCGCCGATGGACCTCATCATTCAGCGAATTGGGCGCTTGCACCGCCATGAGCGACCTGTCACCGATAGGCCAGCCAACTTGCAGCAGCCTCAGGTGATGATTCGTGGAATCGTCGAACGTGAGCCTGTTCCGGAGTTCGATTCGGGCGCCGAATACATTTATGGCACAGCGCTGCTCTTGTCCACGTTAGCTCTGCTGCCCAGTGTCTTCCGGCGGCCTGACGACATTGAGAGCCTCGTGCGTGAAACTTACGACCGAAACTTCACCCCGCCTGCAGGGTGGGAGGATGCGTGGGCACAGGCTCAAGAGCAGAGTTTGTTCGACGAAGACAGCGCCCATTCCAAGTCGTCCACATTCCGTCTCCCCAGCCCACGCCGAAGGACCAGCTACGACGCGCTGTTCTCGCAGCTTATTAGTGAGGAAGGGTCATCCGGTGATGAACGAGGAGCAGCCCAAGTCCGTGATGCCGAACCTTCGGTGGAAGTCATTCCGATTCTGCGTACAGAGTACGGGTATCAACCATGGGGCTTGGATGAGGAAGTACTTGATGGTGCTGAGTTGTCCTACAAAGTCGCATTCCACCTGGCTGCGAGTACGGTTCGCCTTCCCATTCGTATGACGAGATGGGAGTCCGATTTTGACGCTGTCGTTGATGCTCTCGAGGATGCAACTCCAGACCAATGGCGATCCCACTTTCTCCTGCGTGGACAACTGGCAATGCCTCTCGATGAAACGGGGATTGTCCAGTTAGGCCGGTTCTCTGTCTCCTATACCTCCCAACTAGGAATCGAAATCCTCAGCGATAGGAGGGATTGAATGTCTACCACGATTTGTACTCTGAGGGCACCTCCTCTCAGAGGTATCTCACAACAACATCTCTATCTACTTCATGACTAAGAAAGGAGGCGAAAGAAGAATGACTGAAACCTCAACGTTCAATCTGCTCGATGAGCCGTGGATCATGTGCATGGATGGTGCCAACCAACAAGTTGCTTTGAGTATCCGTGACATCTTCTCCGGTCGCGGTGATGCACGCAAGGTCGTCGGTGATTCACCGACCCAGGACTACTCGGTGCTCCGGGTGCTGTTGGCCATCTTTTGGCGGGCGCATGCGCTCGACATTGCAGAAGAATACGGCAGTAACTGGGATGATTTCGATTGGCCGGAATGGTTTGACGAACTGCATGCACAGTTGGTGGGTGAACAGCGTGACGATGTAGTCCTCAACTATCTCGAGGCCTATGAAGATAGGTTCGATCTTCTTTCACCGACCGCCCCCTTCATGCAGGTTGCTGATCTGCATACGAAGTCGGGGGCAACCAGACCAGTCTCTTTCATCGTTCCCGAGGCCGCTGACAACTTCTTCACCATGCGCACGGCTGAAGGTCGTCAATCTCTCGCCCTCGATGAGGCCGCACGATGGCTCATCCATGCCCAGGCTTATGATTTCTCGGGCATCAAATCCGGAGCGGAAGGTGACTCGCGAGTAAAGGGAGGAAAGGGTTATCCCATCGGAACCGGCTGGACTGGTCGCACTGGTGGCACCGTTGTTCTTGGTTCGGGAGGTCTTCTCGAGACTTTGATTCTCAACACTCCACCGTCGGCCGTGCTGGATTCTGAAGAAGGCGGAGCCGTCAGCGCGGATATCCCGGTCTGGGAACGAGAGCCCGATACTGCAGCTCAGCGCCCAGGCTCGAATGATGACATTGGCGCAGTGCCGCATGGTGCTGTCGATCTTGCTACCTGGCAAGCGCGTCGCATTCGGCTCTTCTTCGAGGATGAACGGGCAGTCCAGGTACTCGTGTCGAACGGTGACCGAATTCCGGATGCAGGTAAGAACGTCATGGGTGATCCGATGACGCCTTACCGTTATAGCCCGAATCAGTCGAAGAAGGGTCAGACTGCGTATTATCCGCGCCCCTACGATCCGACTAGGACGATGTGGCGAGCTCTTGATGCTCTGATTGCGCTAGAGGATGACCCCGGCTTCGATAACAACAAAAACAAGGCCCCGAAGCGTCCTCGAAATCTCTCCAACTTGGCAGACCTAGAAGCAGATGGGTATCTGGACAAGAACGCCCTAGACCTTGCTTTGGTCTCGATGGAGTATGGCCCGCAGGAATCGTCCGTGGCCTCCACCTTCATTGCCACAATCGGTTTGCCACTTGTCGTGCTTCGGGCGGATGACACTGGCCGAAGGGTACGCAATGCGGTCCGTACCTCTGCAGAGAAAACAAGTAAGGCAGCAATCAGCCTTGGTTGGTTTGCTGGCCAGCTGCTGGTTGCCGCAGGAGGCGATTATGAATTCGGTACGAGTACAGCTGATCGTTTCTATGCCCGACTCGAGCCGCTCTTCCTGAGCTGGATGTCGGGACTAAGCTCTGACACCGCTGAAACTGCGCAGGTTGAATGGCAGAAGCAGGTGCGCGAACAGGTTCTTCGTGATGCACGTGAACTTCTCCGCGGTGCTGGCACCAAGGCCATCGTAGGCAGGGAAATCGATGCCGGTGACAGCGGTAAGGGGCGCATTATCTCGGCCGGTTCTCTTTTCCGTCAGCTGCATCGAAGGCTAGACAAGGACCTTCCGTTGACGGTTTCTCCCACTTCTCCGGAGGCGGATGCCTCCGGACTCTCACACGAGGATGACTCTCATGACTAAAACCCCACCCAGCGCCGATACTCCAACCACGCAGACGAGGCCGACTCTTCGCCCTGCTGTTGCTCGGACTGCGAATGAACTCCAGTTCGCTATACTGCATTCGCCGAATCACGCTAAGAGTGCCCAAGCCCGTGCAACGCTGGCTACGCTGCGCAAGTACGCCTCCGTTCCCCTCAAAGATCAACCGCTCGCGTTGGAGGAGGTTCTCCTAATCCTCCAGCCATCTCTGAGTGACAATGAGTTGGGCAAAAGCAACGCTCCGTCTCCATCAGAGGCAGCGGCTTTCAACGCTCTCGTGATGTTCGGCATTCACATGCAGAGTGCGACAACGGACGCCCATGTAGAAGGCCAAAGCTTCGCGCGTGCCTGTGGCCGATTTTTTGCCCAGAGCGAGTCCCAGTCCACCAAACCCCGTTTCGATGCCATGTTGGTCTCTCGCGATGAAGCATCCCGTCTGATTCACATTCGCTCACTCATTACATTGCTCCGTGGCGCAAAGATTGGCTTTGACTACGGGCAATTCGCGCAAGATCTCCGAACCCTTAACGTTCGCACCTCAACCCAGGCTGAGCAAAACCGACGCCAGGGAGTTCTTTTGAGGTGGGGACGCGATTTTGCCACCGGTGCTTTCTCTAAGAGCACGCAGTCCACTAAATCCTAACTCTCGATAACTACCCGAAAGGACCATTCACTATGTCTCTTGTCATCGATGTTCACGCTCTCCAGACACTTCCGCCATCCCTCATCAACCGCGACGACACTGGTGCCCCGAAGTCTGCTGTCTTTGGTGGTGTTCCCCGCCAGCGCGTATCTTCCCAATCTTGGAAGCGAGCCATTCGCGCCTACTTTGAGAACAACGTTGACCCGGATTCTGTAGGAGACCGCTCCAAGCGCCTCCCAGAAAAGATTGCCAAGTTGGTAGAAGACCACGAAGGTTGGGATGCCGAGCGCGCAATCAAACAAGTGTCTGATCTGTTCAAGGCCGCTGGAATTTCCACCGAAGTCGATAGCAAGCGGATCAAGGAACTGGAAAAGTCCGACGCTGAGGACAAAGAGGCGCTCCTCAAAGAAGCACGCTACCCGCGCACTAAGTACCTCATCTTTCTGAGCCCGCAGCAGATTGAACGTGCAGCCCGTGAAATCGTTGCTGCGGATGGGGAGAAGATCAAGAAGGCTGATGCGAAGGAAATTCTCGATACTCAGCACTCCGTGGATATGGCTATGTTCGGGCGCATGATTGCCGATGATGCTGCCTTCAACGTCGATGCCGCAGTGCAGGTTGCACACGCACTGGGAATTCACGATAGTGCCCCAGAGTTCGATTACTTCACCGCAGTCGATGATCTAGCTGAAGACGGTGAAGAAACTGGTGCAGGCATGATTGGCACAGTCCAGATGATGTCTTCCACTCTCTACCGCTTTGCCACCGTAAACGTTGCTGGTCTGACTAAGAACCTCGATTCCGAAGAGAATGCAAAACAGGCAGCAATTCAGTTCGTCGATGCCTTCATCAAGTCGATGCCAACTGGCAAAATCAATACCTTCGCCAACCATACTCTCCCTGAACTGGTGTACGTCACCGTTCGTGACACACGCCCAGTAAGTCTCGTGACGGCATTCGAGGAGCCGGTTCGTGCCACCGACAACAAGAACCTTCGCATCGCTGGTGCAGAGGCTCTAGCGAAGGAAGAGAAGGAGTTCGAGGAGAACTATGGCCTGAAGCCGCAGGCTTCTTTCGTGGTTGGTGTTAGCGAGGCACGAGAGCCTTTCGCAGAGATTGCAGAGACCGTCACCTTGCCAGAACTCGCGGAACGTCTCAGTGCAGCCCTGGATGCCTCCTAAACCTTGGGAGGGAGAATTTTCTCATGACATCGACCTTATTATTGTTACTCAAAGCTCCTTTGCAGTCTTGGGGTAATGAATCACGCTATGCCACGCGAACTACGGCACAGATTCCATCTAAGTCTGGGGTCCTTGGGATGCTCGCTGCTGCGGAAGGACGCCGGCGCACTGACGACATCACAGACCTCGCCGGTCTGACATTCGCTGTACGTGTTGACCAGTCCGGTAGCTTGCTGAGGGATTATCAAACGGCCCAAAACTGGCAGAGAAATCCCAAAGCTGATGCGAAGTTGATCACGCGCTACTTTCTGTCCGATGCTGCATTTGTTGCTGCAATCGAAGCAGAGGAGCGCAGTCTGCTTGAGGGCTTGGCTGAAGCGCTCAACAAACCTGCGTTCCCCATTTTCTTAGGCCGCCGATCGTGTCCTGCACCTCCGAATGTGGTTCAGGGAATCGTCGATAAGCCAGCAGTAAAAGCACTCCAAGAACATTCCACGTGGCATGCGACAAAGGAGTACATGAAAACATGCGGTGAGAAGGTGGCCCTTCCTATTTACAGGGATGCTCAGGCAGGAGAGCTCGGTGAGTCCCTGCAGGATGTCCCTGTCTCCTTCGATCCCAGACACCGAAAGTATGCTTGGCGCACGGTAGTCCAGCGTGAAAACGCACTTGTGGACAATCCGCTGGAGGCTTCGCAACTGCGCCCCGACCCATTTATGGAAGCAGTGATGAACGCGTGACTACCTTGACCAAAATCCTTATCAACCCGCAGTTGCGCCAGGGCCGAAAGCTGCTGAGCAACCCTCATGCCATGCATGCAGCGGTGAGCGCAGCGTTTCCGCCGGACATCGACAATTCCGACGCACGTATCCTGTGGCGCGTTGATCAGAACCGTCACGAGAATGTCCTTTACATCGTGGGCTCTGAAAAACCGACCTCGGCAGGCATTGTTGAGCAGGCCGGCTATGACACACGCCCGGCCCAATCCCTCGATTACACACGGTTCTTAAGGACATTGCAGAAGGGGCAGCGCTGGCGCTTCGAGTTGCTTGCGAACCCCACCTATTCCCAGTCCAACAACGGTAAGCGCGGAAAGGTCAAAGCTCATGTCTCTGTAGAACACCAGCTTGAGTGGCTTTACAAGCGCGCTGAAAAGGCGGGTTTTGCCCTAGCTCCTCGCGCACATGACGAGGCATCTGATGAAGAACGCGCACGATGGTCACTCGATGATGAGACAGCCATCGTGGAAAGGCGTACTCTCGATTTCCGCAAGGGCGAGAATCGGCGACATATTCGTATCGTTACTGTCCGTTACCGTGGCACGCTTGAGGTCACCGATCCCGAGCTGCTCCGAGCTACGCTTACTCACGGTATTGGTCGTGCTCGCGGCTATGGCTGTGGCCTGATGACGTTGGCGGCTGTGTCTTCATGACCACCCCACATGAGGTCCCTCTCACACGCCAAGCTTTGGCGCGCGTTGGGGACCGCATCAGTTTTCTTTACGCTGAGCGGTGCGTTATTAACCGCGATGGCAATTCACTCACCATCGTTGATCAACGCGGCACCGCGCATGTGCCCGCTACGCAGATTGCAGCTTTGCTTCTAGGACCGGGCACGAAGATTACATACGCCGCGATGGCCTTGCTTGGTGATGCCGGAGTGAGCGCGGTCTGGGTAGGGGAGCGCGGTGTGCGCTATTACGCACATGGCCGCCCACCCGCGAAGTCAAGCCGTATGGCAGAAATTCAAGCAGAAGTAGTCACGCATCAGCGCAAACGATTGAACTGTGCCCGCCGGATGTATGCCATGCGCTTTCCCGGTGAGGATGTATCTGGGCTAACCATGGCCCAGCTCCGCGGGCGCGAAGGTGCTCGGATGAAGAAGGTGTACGAAAAAGAATCTGTGCGAACTGGTGTCTATTGGAATAGGAGGTCGTACGATCCCAACGACTTCGAATCTTCTGATCCGATCAACCAAGCACTTACTGCAGCCAGCGCGGCCCTGTATGGGGTAGCACATGCTGTGATCTCCGCATTGGGCTTTGTTCCGGCTCTCGGCGTTATTCATACCGGAACTGATCGTTCCTTTGTCTACGACATTGCCGACTTGTACAAGGCAGAGATTTCAATTCCGGCCGCTTTTGACACGGTTGCTGCGGCGAAGGGTAAGCCGTCCGTTGAAGTGCGCCGTCATGTCCGCGATTATGTTGTTTCCCACCGGCTCATGCCCCGCATGGTCAAAGATTTGAAGTCCCTATTTGATGTCCCAGATGACGAGCTGGTGAGCGACGTGGAACTTATGCTCTGGAGTGAGCTTGAAGTGATTGCTTCTGGAATGAATTGGGCCGAAGAGGAGACTCTTTCATGATGGTTCTCGTTGTCACTGCGTGCCCTGCAGGGCTACGCGGCGACTTGTCGAAGTGGCTAATTGAACTAACTCCTGGAGTTTTCGTAGGACGGCCTTCCGCTCGCATCCGTGATCTGCTGTGGGAGCGAACCACCGAATTGTGTAAGGACGGCCGTGCACTTTTGGTCTATTCAGCAGCCAATGAACAAGGCATGGAGTTTAAGACTCACCGCCATCACTGGACACCTTCTGATTTTGACGGCGTTACGCTCATGGTCCGCCCCACAACGAAGCCACAGAATGAGCAGAATCGAAAGGGGTGGTCAAACGCCCGCCGTGTTCGTTCCGCATATAGGAAGCAGAAAGGTGCATAACTAACCAAGTAGCCGATAGAACAAGGCACTATTCATAAAGCCGTATGTAAAATAGTGGCCAGGCTCGAAGACTTGCAGCTCAGCAAGAGTGCTCCCCGCGTAAGCGGGGATGAGCCCATTTCAACGTCCCCATCAGATGCCAATTTAGAGTGCTCCCCGCGTAAGCGGGGATGAGCCCCCCTCACCATCGACGAAGTGAAAGCCCTCCGGGTGCTCCCCGCGTAAGCGGGGATGAG
>NZ_KV788275.1:52620-52949 GCF_001807225.1 Corynebacterium sp. HMSC05E07 | reverse complement strand
TGCTCCCCGCGTAAGCGGGGATGAGCCCTTATTAATCATCATCTCCTGCCTCATCGTGCTGTGCTCCCCGCGTAAGCGGGGATGAGCCGGTTTTTGATGGCTACTGTTAAGGGCAATATTTGTGCTCCCCGCGTAAGCGGGGATGAGCCGGTGGCGCCGTCCTTCATTAGCTGGCCGAGGAGGTGCTCCCCGCGTAAGCGGGGATGAGCCGACCAGATGGCCATCGGAATGTCGCACGGCACCGTGCTCCCCGCGTAAGCGGGGATGAGCCGGCGTGGAGGATAAAGCCGATGAGGCCTCCGAGGTGCTCCCCGCGTAAGCGGGGATGA
>NZ_KV788275.1:0-52600 GCF_001807225.1 Corynebacterium sp. HMSC05E07 | reverse complement strand
TGCTCCCCGCGTAAGCGGGGATGAGCCCGATGACCTCGAGGGCGCGGACTCACTGGAATGGTGCTCCCCGCGTAAGCGGGGATGAGCCCGGGCACGCGTACCCCGGCCTGAAGCTTGTGGAGTGCTCCCCGCGTAAGCGGGGATGAGGCGCGTCCATGTGTAGCAGTCATCGATGCTTCTCGGTGCTCCTGCGAGCGTGTGAAGTTAGCCCTGATGGGGTGTGTTCTGTCCGGCAGTTTGGTGTGCTGTTCGAAGGCTCTGGTTCTCGGTGGATTCCGGATCAGTGGCCCAAATGGGGGCTGAGCTTTTGCTGGTGCTGTCGCGCTTGTGGCACTGCTCGGCGCTTCCGAGGGCTCGGTGAGACCGAGAAGTGCAGCAGACTAGTGGGGGAGTCATTGCCGCAAATTGCTGTTTGAGGGTCCTGCCGATTAATGTTGCGGGGAGCGGATTCGCTGCTGAGTGTGGCGCGGCTGGCTGTGAGCCGGAGCGGACACATGAGTAATGAATACGCGGGGCTATAGCTCAGTCGGTTAGAGCTACGGACTCATAATCCGTTGGTCCCGGGTTCGAGCCCCGGTGGCCCCACCATCAGGCTCGCTGTCGAGCGTCGCCACGACGCTGGCGGGCGAAGCGAACCTCAATGCGAGAATCTGCGGGCTAGCAGTTACCATGACCCACATGAGTGTTGAGATGGACCCGTTAATCGAGTCGCTGTATTACTGGTCCGACATCATCGGAGTCCTTCTCATGGGCATGATCGGCGGCACCATTGCCCGCCAGCGCGGCTATGACATCGTCGGCTTCTTCTTCATTGCGATGTTCTCCTCCCTGGGTGGAGGCATGATCCGTGACGTGCTCATCAACCGCGGCACCGTGGCGGCGATGAGTCAGCCGGAGTACCTTTACTTGGCTTTTACAGGCGCAATCATCGCGCGCTTTGTCTACTTCAAGGGAAAGACCTGGGATTATGTGCAATCCCATGGTGATGCGGTGGTGTCGGCACTGTGGGCGTCGACAGGCGCGCTCAAGGCCATTGCCTACGGCCTGCCCTTCATTCCCTGCATCATGATGGGTGTGTTCACAGCGACTGGCGGCTCCATGATTCGTGACATTGCGATGGGCCGTGAACCGGCGGTCTTTGGTGACAACACGCCGACTGTTATCCCGGCAGTGGCGTGTGCACTGGTCGTGCTGGGGGCGGATGCCACCGGGTTCTTGGCCTACGGTGTCATTTTGGGCCCAATCGTGTCCTTTGTGCTGACCATGCTGGGCATCTGGGTGGGCTGGCGCATTCCTGCCCGTCAAGAGTGGGCGCCGGTTAATGACACTGCGGCGTATGTCATGGTGATGGCGCGCAAGGCGGAGAACAAGGGCCGCGCTGTGGGCCGTCGTCTGGAGCCGACCAAGCTCCGTGCGTGGCGGCATAACCAGATGGAGAAAGCACTGCAGCGACGTATTGAACGTGAAGTGCGCGCGGGTAAGCGCCGAGCAGACGCGACTATCGACGCCTCAGAGTTCCTCGATTCCTTCAATGAGGAAGTCGCCGAGATGTCTGCAGAGATGGCGGCAGCTTCTTCTGACGCCCACTCTGATTTCGGTGTAGACCTTAGCGGTGATTCCTACGATGCCCAGAACAGCGAAGGGCCTTCGCCGCGCGAGCTTCTGGACCGAATCTTGGCCGATGAGAAGCTTACAGATGAGCTGGTTGAGAAACTTATGCACCGCTACGAGAACCGAGATAATTAAAACCTGAAAAATAGGTTAAAATGGGTGCGGAAGAAAGGAGTCAAGGGTGCGATCTGTCCGGTCCGGTCTCAGCGTAGTGTTAGCTCTGGCCGTGACGTGCGTCGGCGCGGCGGCCGTTACAGGCTGCGCGGATGAGTCCGCACACGTCGATACTTCAGGACTAGACCTTATTACGACCGATATCTCCGAACCCCAAAAATCCCTCATCCCGGCAGACTCCAATGACGTTCCGGGTCAGACCATCATCAACTTGGTGTACTCCGGCCTGATGTATTTGGACAAGGACGGCAACCCGCACTATGACATGGCGGAGTCCGTCACCCAAGTCAACGACACGACCTATGACGTGGTCATCCGGGATGACGCAGTGTTTTCCGATGGCTCGGAGGTTGACGCCCGAGACTTCGTTGATACGTGGAATACGGCTGTACGCCAGTCACTGCTGTCGGCCTATAATTTCGAGCCCATCCTGGGGTTCCACGAGGGTCAGCAAACCATGCGCGGCTTGAGCGTAACGGGGAAGAAGTCCTTCCGCATTGAGCTCTCTCGCCCCACCGCGGGTTTCCTCGAGCGCTTGGGCTACTCCGTCTTCTTCCCCATGCGCTCTGAGGATCAAAATCAACTGACTGAGCGCGGCACGGATCCCATCGGCAACGGGCCCTACATGTTGGTCTCGTGGGAACGCGAAGAAGCTCTCACAATCGTGCCGAATCCTCGCTATGAGGGGCCGCGTACCCCGCAGAACGAGGGAATCAAGTTTGTAATCTATCCCTCAGAGGATCACGCTTACAAGGACTTGGTGGCAGGGAATCTGGACGTGCTTGTCCAGATCCCTGATTCCAAGCTGGCCACCTTCGAAGATGAGTTGGGTTCCCAGGCAGTAAGCAAGCCGGTGGGGTCCATGATGGAAATCACCATCCCGGCTAATGCCTCGAACTTCCGCGGCGAGGCAGGCCGTCTGCGCCGACGCGCCCTGTCTATGGCAGTGGACCGTGAGAAGCTGGCCCGCGAGGTCTTCTACGACACCGTAATCCCGGCCAATGGCTTCGTGGCACCACTTCATGGCACGATGCCACCCGCACCCACCGACGCAGAGGCGCTGACCTACCAGCCGGAAAAGGCCCGCGAACTCTGGGAGAAGGCAGAGAAAATGGATCCCTTTGAAGGGACCTTCAGCATTGCCTATAACCTGGATGGCAGCCACCAGAAGTGGGTCGAAGCTGTAGCTCAACAGATGACGGATACCCTCGGCGTGCCCTGTGAAGGTCGTCCCTTGGAAACGTTCAAGGATATGCGCCAAGAAGTCACTGCGCGCCACATCACGGGAGCCTTCCGCACCGTGTGGCAGGCAGAATACCCGGATGAATCTTCCTTCCTCGCACCACTGTTTGCGTCGTACTCGGCGGCAAATGAGTCCGGATTTAGCAACGGCGAATTCGATGATCTGCTCAAGAAAGCCGGCAAGGCCGCTTCCAAGGCTGAGGCCCACGAGTACTACGCGCAGGCCCAGGATCTTCTGGTGGACGCTATGCCGGCGATTCCGCTGTGGACCTCAAAGGCACTTGGGGCCTATGGCAAGGACATTGCTCCCGCTAGCTACACGTGGAAGCCCACGCCGAACTATTATCTCATTCACCGCACGTAATCGCTTCTTCCTCCAAGGCTTCTGGCAGGGTGCGCGGCTAGAGTTAGTGAAATGCTGAGGTACTATTTTTTCACCTTCTGGCAGGCCTTCATCGATCATGGCCTGCCGCTACTGGGCATGCTGCTCACCGTGCTTCTTATCCCCCGCGTGGGACGGCTGGCAGTGCGGGTTATCGAATCCCGCTTGGATGAGAACGAGGAATCAACCAAGGCGCGCTTAGCCTTGGCAGGCGCTCTGGTCTACGTTGCCCAAGCCGTGGCGTATTTTCTTCTCGTCGTGGCTGCACTCGCCAACCTGGGCGTACCTGCACTCGGTGCGGCCATCCCCGCAACCGTGGTCTCAGCCGCGGTCGGTTTCGGTGCGCAGAAAATCATCGGTGATTTCCTTGCCGGCTTCTTCATTCTCTCGGAGAAGCAGTTCGGCGTCGGAGATTATGTGAGCTTCGATGGCGTGACGGGCGTGGAGGGAACTGTTGTGTCCTTGACTTTGCGTACGACGACGGTGCGCACTCCCACCGGCGAGGTGGTTATGGTGCCCAACGGTTCAGCAGGCGTGGTGACAAACTATTCCCAGGAGTGGTCCCGTGCGGTGGTGGACATCGCCATCCCGGTCCATGAGGGAGACAGCCTTCCTGACATTACGGCTCGAGTGGAAAAGATTTCGGAGCACGCGATCCGCACACCGGATATTCGTGATGACGTGGATGGTGAACTCGATGTGCTTCCCGCTACCGGAATTGTGGCGCCGACCGTTGCCGGTCAACCCTGGCAGGTGAAGTACCGTGTCCTCGTGCGGGTCAACCCTGCCCGTCAGTGGGCAGTTGAACGTGCGATCCGCTCGGCGCTGCTCGCGTTCTTCTGGGATCTGTACAAGCTCCCCCATCCAGAGGCCATTCCGGATGAGTTCCCCTTGGATCGCACGGCGACAAACTCCGTGAGCACACCGACGGGCAGTGATACCCACGCTGAGACGTCGATAACTAGCTCTGTGCCGACCACGAACCAGCATGCCGCTGCTAAACGTGAGGATTCGGGGCAGGCATCGCAGGCGGTAGCGGGGGCTGTAGCGAATACGGACATGAGCACTGACAATGGGCCAGGCCGCCCAGCTTATTCGGGGCGCGACAAGGAAGACGAGCCGGATGAGCACACTCGCGGAATTTGGCGCGCAGATCACCCAAAGAACAAGTGGGACTATTTCTGGACCATAGGCGGACGAGTACGCGCGTCCACGACCGGCCTATGTGCCGGGCTTGCTGTTGTTGGCGCATTGCTGCTCGCGTCAGCAAACCCGGATGGCGTGGATGCGGGCTGGCTGTCGCCCTCGCGGTGGATGAATGAAATTGCCACCGCGGCTGAGTCCTCGGAGCAGCAGACCGCGCCTGAAACAGCCCCACGCGAGGCCTCGCAGGACGACGCACCAGCAGCGGAGCCCGCTGCGAGTGACAGGGAAGAAGGCACAGAAAACGGCGCGGAAGCCTCCCCACGCAACGAGTCGTCTGTGGCTCCACGACCAGAGGAGGCGCACGACGGTGACACAGCAGCCACACCTGCGGTTACTGAAGGAGATGACGGGTCACGCACGGGCGATGTGACGGATACCGTGGAATCGATTTCCCCAGACACCGCAGCGTCCACCGACACCGTCGAGTCAGCCCCTGCGAACTAAGCGGGGAACTCCCTAGGCGAACGCGGCTCTGTGAGAGACGCTCGGGAGAGCACATGAGAAATATGAGTGATAGGGATGCAACGCGGTGAAGCGCTACATTGTGTTTATCGCTACTCGTGGCGCATTCGTTAACGCCAGCGAGGACTATGACACGAAACCAACGCCTGGTTTGAATGTCATCGAGACCGCCTCGTGAACCGGAGAACCAGGTTTAAGCAGGTCCTCCACTCGCAGCCAGTGCATCTGTGCCTCCTCGCGGGTGATGGTGACAAAGCTGTAGCCGTGGCTGTCCAAGTCCACGTGATGGCAGTGCGGGTTCGCTGCGCGCAGGAGCTGCTGTGCGGTCTGTGAGACGGTGTTTCCCTGTCGCAGGTTGAGCGCCTCGTTGATATTGGGCGCCGAGACGGATGCGCACACCATTTCGGCCCCCACAACTCGGCTGCCTGTAGTGATGGCGTGGGCCCATTCGGTGTGAATGTCACCGGTGAGAAAAAGGGTGTGGGTGGGGAGGGCGTCGATAAGCGCACGGCGTTCGGCGGAGTACCCATCCCACTGGTCACCGTTGATGGGGATACTGGTGATGTTGTCCGTCAGTGCCGCAGCCACCTGCGCCGTCATGGAGTTCTCCTGTAGAGAAATGAGATTGAGTGGGGCGAACATGACGGAATTGCCCAGCACTTTCCACGTGGCCTGCGAGGTCTCAATCTTGCCCAACAGCCACTCGTACTGCTCCGAGCCCAGCATTGAGCGGCCTTCTTGGGCGAAAGCCACGGGATTCCAGGACACCTGCTCATCGCGGTAGGTGCGCAGGTCCATCATGGTCAGCTCCACCAAGTCACCGAAGGTGAGGGAACGGTAGAGATGCCCAGCCTCGGATGGCGCGGTGGCGCGCACCGGCATCCACTCGAAGTAGGCGCGCATTGCCGCTGACTGTCGCGCGGCCCAGCTGCCTTCCGTGGCGGGGCTGTGGTTCTCAGCGCCACCGGCCCAGTTATCGTTAGCTATCTCGTGGTCATCCCATACCACGACCCATGGCAGCGCTGCATGGGCTTCCTGCAAGTCCGGGTCGGTACGGTAGCGTCCGTAGCGCGTGCGGTAATCCGCCAGCGTTGTAATCTCGTGCGCTGGGTGGTGCAGGCGAACCGGCCCGAAACCGGAGTAGGCGCCGGAGCGATACTCGTAGATGTAATCACCCAAAAAGACCATGTAGTCCAGTTGCCCACCGCGGGCTCGCTGTGCGATGTCCCGGTAGGCGCTGAAGAAACCGGACTCCCAATTGGCACACGAGGCCACGCCAAAGGTGAGCTTGTCCGGGGAGGCATTCGCGGCGGGTGCGGTCTTGGTGCGTCCAATAGGGGAGGAGGCACCGTCTACGAGGAAGCGGTAAAAATACACCGTGTCCGGCTCGAGGCCGTGCGGGTCCACGTGGACGGTGTGGTCATGGTCCGCGGTGGCGTGGGCGTGGCCACGCTTGACGACGTCCCCCATCCCCTCATCCCGGGCCACTTCCCATTCCACGGTGACTGCTGGGCCCACGCCGCTGCCAGGAAGCGCCTCCTCCGTGGGTGTTACGCGCGTCCATAAAATGACCGAATCCGGAATCGGATCTCCCGAGGCCACTCCGTGCACGAAGGGGAGCTGTCCTTCCGGCGGCTCAACGAGGCCGAGGGAGGCGGAAGCGTTCGGATCTGCTGCGGAGGCGGAGGATGCGGCGAGTGAAGCGGCCGTGGCGGTGGCCAGGCCGGTGGCGTGCAGGAGGCGGCGACGAGAGAAGGAACGGCGCATGTTTCAAAGGTTTCTCCCCTGAAGCGTCTCCGCAACTTGGGGCGCGAGAATTCGCTCGCCGGTTAAATGCCGTTTTCCAGCCTGTTACGTGTGCTTTACCCCCGGGGTAGTGAGATTTCCTCGGCGGCGGTGTTACGGGATATAACAAGTACTTATGACAAAGTTCTCTCGCGCGGTTCTCGCCGCTTCTGTTTCTGTTTCACTGTCTCTTTTCGCCGTGGTCCCTGCTCATGCAGAGACTGGCGCTGTCGACGCGGAGGTTGTCGCTCCGGCGTCTACTGCCCCTGAGTCCGATGCTGACCCAACCTCTACCTCGAGCTTCGAGTCCCCCGCTAAGGACGACGCATCTGATGCTGAGGAGCAGCAGTCTTCTCAGGGGGAGAAGATCGCCCTCGGCGTGGGCATTGCTGCGGCAGTACTCGCAGCCGCCGCCGGAGGCGTGTTCTGGGCGGTTCAGCAGGGCATTATCCCGAATCCACTTCCTGGCGTTATCCCTTCACCACAGGCTCCTGCACCTGCACCTGCACCTGCACCTGCGCCAGCGCCGAAGCATGAGCCTGCTCCTGCCCCTGCTCCCGCCCCTGCTCCTGCCCCTGCTCCAGCGCCCGCACCAGCTCCGGCACCCGCTCCGAAGCCTGCTCCCGCCCCGCAGCCAGCACCGGCTTCCTATGGTCGTTGCCTCGATGTGTGGAACGCACTTGGTCGTCCGATTTACCCGAGCGATCCGGGTTTTCGTTCCAAGTTCGACAGAGACGGTGATGGCGTAGGCTGCGAGAGGGATCCTCGTTAAGCTAGAGCGCATGAGCGCTTTTTCTTCCATTGAATCGTGGCCCGTCGACACCGTTGCCGGTGCATTGCTGCACCGCGGCGACGTGGTGGAGCAGGTGGGTGATGCCACACGCCGCTTCCCAGTAGCGTCGGTGACCAAGCTTGTGGCTGCCTATGGGGTGATGGTGGCCGTGGAAGAAGGCGCGGTGGAGCTGGATCAGCCCGCTGGTCCGGAAGGCTCCACGCTGCGTCACTTGCTGGCGCATGCTTCGGGCGTGGGCTTTGATTCGCGTGAACTTCAGAAGCCGGTGGGAAAGCGGCGCATTTACTCTTCGGCGGGCTATGAGTGGGCCGCCGAGGTGGTGGAGAAGGCTACCGACTTTTCTTTCCCTGACTACCTTGCGGAGGGAGTGTGCGCCCCGCTGGGAATGAGCGCGACCACCCTCGAAGGTTCGGCGGGCCACGGTGTGGTTTCCACCGTTAATGATCTCGCGGCCTTTGCCCGTGAGGTGCAGTCCCCGCAGCTGCTTGCTCCCTCCACTGTCGACGAGATGCGCAGCGTACAGTTCCCCGGACTGCGCGGCATCGTGCCAGGCTATGGCAGCTTTAAGGACTGCACGTGGGGACTGGGCTTTGAAATCCATGGGGAGAAGGAACAGTGGATGGGTGGCCTGCCAACTGACGCCGTGGGGCACTTCGGCATGAGTGGCACCTACCTTTGGGTTGCCGGTGACTGGGCCATGGTGGCGCTGACTGACCGTGATTTTGGAGACTGGTGCAAACCGCTGTGGGCGGAGGCTAACACGGCGATCTGGGAGGAGTGCCAGGCGCAGTAGCTATGCCGTGCCGTGGCCGGCTGTGGGTGCAACGGGGGTAGTGGGGTACCTGTGGTGGCGGCACATAGCTGGTGCGTATGAGCATTAGTGTTGCGAAAGTGATTCGTGTGGCGGATTTCGGGGGAGAAGTCTCAAGGTGAGATTGAGATAGCGGGGGCTTAAGTGCAGGTTGAGGGTTGTTGAGGCTTAAGTGGCGGAGGAAAATTGTGGGCAACTCAGACGCACCGAAGCCACGTGCGGCTTGGCCCAAGGTTGAGCTCAGCGTGTGGCGTGATGAAGGCAAGTTCGTAGGGGAAGACGAAGCTCGTCTTGCGTCGGCGCAGGCCGGCGTGCCATCACACGGACGTCAAAGGAGACAAAGGAGTGAATCTACGCGTTCACCCGCAGCACGCCGACGCATCTGCGCCGGCCACGTCAGCGAGCCCTGTCGGCAGCCCCGCAGAAAGCTGGCCCAACCGCGCCCGCGGTGAAGTCGGCACAGCGGTCCTGCAGATTTCGGGCATGCCCCGCGGCCTGCGCCCGGCTATCGAGCGTGCCATGGCGCGCTGCATCCGCAGCGAGAGCGAATTCATCGTGCCGGGCGATGACCCACTCACCGCGCAGTGGTGTACCCGTTGGCGCCGCGATGCCGACTGGGACCCGGTGAGTGGAATGACGCTCGGCGGTGGCCCCAGCGTGGGCATCGGCTGCCGCCAGGTCCTTACCGGCACGCCCAGCGAGCTGGAAGCCCTAGGCCGCGCAGTAGAGATGCTGGCAGGGGAGTACGGCTTTAAAGGTGCAGTCCGGCGCGCGCTCTAGGCTCGTTTCACAGCCCTAGTCCTGAAAAGGATCGAGGATGCGCTCCGAGAGGTCCGCCACGGAATCGATGATGCGCGTCGGGCGGTACGGGTAGCGCTCAATCTCGCGGTCATCACTGATGCCAGAGCGCACGAGGATACTGCGCATGCCTGCCTCAAGGCCCGACTTGACGTCAGTATCCATCCGGTCACCAATCATCACGGTGTTCTCCGAGTGCGCGCCAATGTTGTTCAGAGCGCTGCGCATCATGACCGGGTTGGGTTTGCCCACATAGTAGGGCTCGCGGTTGGTCGCCGCTGTGATGAGTGCGGCCACGGCACCCGTAGCCGGCAGCACTCCCTGCGGTGCGGGGCCAGTGACGTCAGGGTTCGTGGCAATGAAGCGAGCACCATTGCGGATGAGGTTGATGGCCGTCGTGATGGCCTCAAAGGAGTAGGTGCGCGTCTCACCCAACACCACGAAGTCTGCCTCCGTTTCATTGAGAATCCAGCCTGCTTCGTGCAGTGCGGTGGTCAGGCCTGACTCGCCCACCACATAGGCGGTAGACAGGCCCGCCTGGTTCGAGAGGAAAGCTGCGGTGGCCGTGGCCGAGGTCCAAATACGCTCTGCCGGAATGTCCAAGCCAGTGTTCTTAAGGCGGGCGGAAAGATCCCGCGGGGTCGACATTGAGTTGTTAGTCAGCACCATGTACTCGATGTCATTATCCTTCAGCGCCTGGATGAACTTATCCGCGCCGGGAATCATATCTCCTTCCTTGATGAGCACGCCGTCCATGTCGGAGAGATAAGAAATCACGAGTGTTCCTCCAAATAATTAGCAAGTTCGCCCACCGTCTTCACGGAGAGCATTGTTTCTTCAGTCAGCCGCACCCCGCAGGCTTCCTCAAGGCGAATGGCCAGCTCAATGCGCTCAAGCGACTCCACCCCAAGGTCTTCCAAGAGGGCGTTGCGCTCCAAGCCCTCCTCAATTCCCGTGACTTTCGTGATAAGGCGGGTGAGCTCACCATAGGTATCGCCAGCGGAAGCAGAATCGGTGTACTCGGCCGGCTCGGAGCCAAAGCGGGCGGCCAGTTGTGCGGAAAGGTCGTTAGCCATGTGTATCAGTCTAGTATTGAAATGTCATGATTATTCGAGCACGCTCCTCCGCAATCGCCCGCAGCTGGGCGCGCCGCGTTCGCCCGCAGATGCGCCGCGTTGAGCACGGCGTCCATTCCCAACTGCATGATCTCACTACCGAGCCTGGTTTGACGCAGGTCAGCGCCACTGGCTTCGTGGACAACGAGGGCGTGCGCGTGGCCTGGTATGAAGTCGGGCCAGCGGATGCCGAGGTAACCGCGGTCTTTATTCACGGTTACTGTTTGTCGGCGGAGAGCTTCTATTCGCAGGTTGCGGATGTCCGCGCAAACTATCCCTCGGTGCGTTGTTTGCTTGTCGATGTCCGCGGCCACGGCCGCTCCACCCACGTCGCTCCCTCTGAGTGCACCGTGCGGGGCGCAGCCGATGATGTTCTCGCAGTTATTGCTGAGCGCGCCGCAACTGGGCCGCTGGTGGTGATGGGCCACTCCATGGGCGGCATGATTGCGCTCAATCTTCTGCGGCGTGCCCCACGTCAGGTGGCCCAGCGCATCGAGGGAATGCTGTTGGTCTCAACGTCGATGCAGCGCTTTGCTGCCGAGGGAATGGCCCGCATGTTGGAATCGCGGACCCTCGGTGCGATCTACAGTGCCTGCCTGCGCCTTCCCGATCGCATGAATCGCGCGCGCTTCGAGGCAGCAGCGGTGGTCACACCCGCGTTCGCCGCACTCCTGCAAGGTTTCCCGCAGATGGACAGCTTGCAGTTCCACGTCTCCATGCTGCTCGACACGCCGATGTCGAGCTACGCTGGCTTCTTTGATGACTTGGTGGAGCACTCCGAGTTCGGTGCGGCGGCTCGGCTCCGTGATATCCAAGGGGAAATCGTCGTGGGCAACTATGACATCGTCACCCCGAAGCGCCAGTCCGAGGTCATTGCTCGGCATTGGCCCGCAGCAACGTTTACCGCTATCGAGGGTGCCGGACACATGGTCATCCTGGAGGAACCACTCGAGGTCTCTAAGGCGCTGGGCCGTGTCCTTGACCGTGTGCTCGCTAGTTCCCGCTGACGGCGGCTGAGCCCTTTGCTGATAGCGGTCGTGCCCTTTGCTGTTGGCGGCCGAGCCCCGCGCGGTGGCTGAACTGCCCTATCTGCCAAAGTTGTCGCCCCTGCCTCAATTTTTGGAAGAAAAATTGTCAGGTAGGGCAGTTGCCGTTGTGGCTTTGAGCATGAGAATGCCCCTTCTGCCCGAAGCGGGACAGAAGGGGCTGGAGGGCGTGAAGCTTTTAGCCCTAAGCCTTAGTCCTCATCGGAGGAGGCGGCGAAGGTAGCCGTCGGGTCATCGATCTTCAGGTCGCGGGCAGCCTGCTCCACGACGCTACGCTCCACCTTGCCCTCGCGAGCCAGGCCCTCGAGGACGGCGACGACGATGGACTCGGCGTCGTTGTTGAAGAAGCGGCGAGCGCCCTCACGGGTATCGGAGAAGCCGAAGCCGTCCGTGCCCAGGACGATGTACTCGCCCGGCACGTAGGGGCGAATCTGCTCCTGCAGGTCCGTGGCGAAGTCGGAGACACCGATGTACGGTCCCTCAAAGCCCTTGAGCTGGGAGGTGGCGAAAGCCTCGGTCGGGGTGCTGCCCTTCTGCAGGGCCTCCTTGTTGCGGGCAGCGCCATCGCGGGCCAGGTTGACCCACGAGGTGACGGAGAACAG
The DNA here is from genome assembly GCF_001807225.1 of Corynebacterium sp. HMSC05E07. Lineage (NCBI taxonomy): Bacteria > Bacillati > Actinomycetota > Actinomycetes > Mycobacteriales > Corynebacteriaceae > Corynebacterium > Corynebacterium sp. HMSC05E07. The sequence continues at coordinate 40,573 of NZ_KV788275.1, read as the reverse complement.
CGAAGCCTTGACGTCGAACTGCTCGGCCAAGATTTCCTGGGCACGCAGCGCCTCATAGACACCGACACCGGAGGCCAGGATGTTGGCCGGGATGGAGCCGGACTCAGCGGTGTTGTAGTGGTAAATGCCCTTGTGCAGGCCCTCGACGTCGAGGTTCTCCGGCTCGGCCGGCTGCTTCACCGGCTCGTTGTACACGGTGATGTAGTACATGATCGGCTCGTTGTCTTCGCCGTACATGCGCTCGATACCGCGCGGAACAAGGTGAGCAATTTCGTAGCCGAAGGCTGGGTCGTAGACCTCAACCGCTGGGTTGGTCGATGCCAGGATCGGGGAGTGACCATCCATGTGCTGCAGGCCCTCACCGGTCAGGGTGGTGCGGCCGGCAGTAGCACCGATGATGAAGCCGCGGCCCAGCTGGTCGCCGGCGGCCCAGAAGGCATCGCCGGTGCGCTGGAAGCCGAACATCGAGTAGAAGATGTACAGCGGAATCATGGCCTCGCCCTGGGTGGCGTAGGAGGTTGCAGCGGCGGTGAAGGACGCGGCAGCGCCGGCCTCAGAAATACCTTCGTGGAGGATCTGGCCGTCAGTAGCCTCGCGGTAGGAGAGCATGAGGTCATGGTCCACCGGCACGTAGTTCTGGCCGCGTGGGTTCCAAATCTTCAAGGTCGGGAACCAGGAGTCCATACCGAAGGTGCGGGCCTCATCCGGGATGATCGGCACAACGCGCTTGCCCAGCTCCTTGTCACGCATGAGCTCCTTGAAGGTTCGAACCAGAGCCATGGTCGTGGCCACATCCTGCTTGCCCGAGCCCTTGCGCACCGAGCGCAGCTTGGACAGATCCGGGGTGGTCAGCGTGGTGAAGTTCTCGCGGCGCTCCGGCAGGAAGCCACCGAGCTCCTTACGACGCTCCAGCATGTACTTGATTTCCGGAGTCTCCGGACCCGGGTGGTAATAGGGCGGCAGGTACGGATCAGCCTCAAGCTGCTCATCCGAAATCGGGATACCCTGCTTATCGCGGAAGAGCTTGAGATCCTCCAGCGTCAGCTTCTTCATCTGGTGGGTAGCGTTACGGCCTTCGAAGTTGTGGCCCAGGCCGTAGCCCTTAATGGTGTGGGCCAAGATGACGGTCGGGCGGCCGGTGCCGGCGTAGCTCAGAGCCTTGTCATACGCAGCGTAGATCTTGCGGTAGTCGTGGCCACCACGGCGCAGTGCCCAGATCTCATCATCGGTCATGTCCTCAACCAGCTTGAGCGTGCGCTCATCGCGGCCGAAGAAGTGTTCACGCACGTAGGCGCCATCGTTGGCCTTGAAGGTCTGGTAGTCACCATCCGACGTGGTGTTCATGATGTTGACAAGGGCGCCTTCCTTGTCAGCGTCGAGAAGCTTGTCCCAACCGCGGCCCCACACGACCTTGATGACGGACCAGCCGGCGCCACGGAAGAAGGACTCCAGCTCCTGGATAATCTGCGTGTTACCGCGCACCGGGCCGTCCAGGCGCTGCAGGTTACAGTTTACCACGAAGGTGAGGTTGTCCAGCTCATAGAGGGACGCCATCTGTAGCAGACCACGGGACTCCGGCTCATCCATCTCACCGTCACCGAGGAAGGCCCACACGTGCTGCTTGGAGGTGTCCTTGATGCCGCGGGTCTCCAGGTACTTGTTGAAACGAGCCTGGTAGATAGCATTAATCGGGCCAAGACCCATGGAAACAGTTGGGAACTCCCAGAAGTCCGGCATCAGGCGTGGGTGCGGGTACGAAGGCAGGCCCTTATTCTCACCGCGGGAGTGCTCCTGGCGGAAGCTGTCCATGTCCTCTTCAGTCAAGCGGCCTTCCATGAAGGCGCGGGCGTAGACGCCCGGGGAGGCGTGGCCCTGGAAGAAGATCTGGTCACCGCCGGACGGATCGTCCTTGCCCTTGAAGAAGTGGTTCAGGCCCACCTCGTAGAGCGGGGCAGCGCCAGCGTAGGTGGAAATGTGGCCACCAACGCCAATGCCCGGACGCTGTGCGCGGTGCACCATGATGGCGGCGTTCCAGCGGATCCAACGACGGTAGCGCTTCTCTAGCTCCTCGTCGCCGGGGAATTCCGGCTCGAGGGAGGTCGGAATGGTGTTAACGAAGTCCGTAGACGTCAGGGACGGCAGTGGAACACGCTTGGCGGTGGCACGCTCAAGAAGGCGCAGCATGAGGTAGCGGGCACGTTCCGGATCGGAAGAATCAAGCAGACCGTCGAGGGAATCCATCCACTCGCGGGTCTCCTCCGGGTCGGAGTCGTGCAGGTACGCGGCTACACCATCGCGGACGATGGGGAAGTTGGAGTCGCCGTTGACAGCGTCCAAATCAGCCATTGAATCCTCCTGGTTCGGGGTACAAAGATCTGTCACAAGGATACGCGTCTCTCACTAGGGAGACACGTCGAGGTCCCTTGTGGTGCTTTTACGGGGGAAAATGTCCACTTCTGGGGAGGAATAGGGGTGGTTCAGCGCGAAAATGTGCACGGCAGACGTTAAAATACTCTGCATGACAACGACGACTCCATCGGAAGGAACTCAACACGTGACCGGATCTGCGGCCAAGCTCGGTATCGAGGAGGGGCAGATCGCCCTCGAACTCGGATGGGACGAGGACTGCGATTCCACGATTTCCGAGTCCATTGAAGACGTGCTGGGAGAAGACTTCCTCGACGAGGAGACCGACGAGCTGTGTGATGTCGTGCTGCTGTGGTGGCGCGCTGAGGATGGCGACTTGGTCGATGGCCTCGTGGACGCCACCCGTCCGCTCGGTGATTCTGGCCGAATCTGGCTGCTCACCCCGGGTGCCGGCAAGCCGGGCAACCTTGAACCGGGTGAGATCTCCGAATCCGCACAGCTGGCAGGTCTGGTGCAGACCAAGGCTGAGCGCCTTGGTGAGTGGCAGGGTTCTTGCCTCGTGGCGCGCGGCTACACCAAGAAGCCTTAAACTTTTCACTGCTCAGCGGGCATTCTCGGTGTCGGGGGAGGCCCTGATTTGTTACTGCGGGTGCCCGTAAGCTAATCTTGTGCGAGCGCACCAAGCGCACTGCGGCTTTAGCTCAGCTGGAAGAGCAACTGGTTTACACCCAGTAGGTCGGGGGTTCGATCCCCTCAGGCCGCACCATTGTCATGAGTCGCGACATGCTTGACAGGTGAGTCGCGACATCGTTGACAAACCGGCATCTCAGTTTGTTTTGTTCTGGGGTGCCGGTTTCGCTTTGCCCAGAGCGCTGGAAAGGTTGATTCTGTTCCCGGAGGCCCTCCTTGCAGGAACCCTGCCGCGTGCGCGAGAAGCATCGGGATAGCCCAAGCATGAGCACGATGCCGCCTACGCTGAGTGGAGCAGGGGCTTCTTAGTCCTACCGGCGACACTGAGGTCTTAGCCTGCTTTGACGATGGCGAGGTTGCGGTTGGGACTGTTCATGGTGTCAAACATGTCCCGACTCACCTGTCAAGCATCATTCGACACGGTAAGGGTGGGCTAAGTGTCAAGTTTGTCGCGACTCACCTGTCAAGCATCAGGACTGCTCGCGCAGGAACAGGGTGTCAAATATGTCGTGAACTCGGACACCTCAGGCCGCACCATGTAAGCGCCACTTCCTACACTGCTAGGACGTGGCCCTTTCGCGATCTCACGGCTGTCCCACGGGGGACGGGGGTGACGCTAGAAGCGGTCTTGGCCGCGGTTGCGGATCTTTTCGTAGAAGTCCGGCTTGGAGGAGCCGTAGCGCGAGCGGGAACGGCGCGAGGAGGAAGCAGGGGAGGCCGGTGCTGTGGGCTGCGGTGCGGCGTCGGTAGACACCGCGGACCCAGTGGACGCAGGTGCGGAGTCGGAGGCAGACTCCAGCTCGGCTGTGGTGGGGCCGTCTACAGCGGCTGCAGCAGCGGCGAGAGCAGCTTCCTCCTCACGGGCACGGCGGCGCTCCCGAATTTCTGACCAGACGAAGTAGGCCAAGCCCAGGGGTGCCATGATACCGAAGGCGATCCACTGGTATCCGTAGGACAGGTGGTTTCCGCGGTCGAGCTTCGGCACTGGGAGAGCGTGAAGCTCGCCGGGCTGATCCGGGGAGAGTTGGAGGTAATCGTGGGCGAGGGGGACGCCGACAAGCCCTGCTATCTGCTCCGTATTGATGGAGTAGACCTGCGTGTAGCCCTGCTGCTCCGTGGGGGCGGACGTGTGCTGGGGTTCGTCCGTACGGGCCATGGCCACGATGGTGACGTTCTCACTGGGGGCCTTATCGATGTGAGGGACGGCGTTGCCCTCATCGGTGGGCATCCAGCCGCGGTTAACCAGATAGGTCGTGCCCGAGGTGCTCTCAAAGGGGACGAGGGACTGGAAAGCCGGGCTTGAGCCCACCGGGCGCAGGCGCAGCAGTACTTCCTGATCCGGCAAATAGTGGCCGGTGACCTCAGCGCGGGTCCATTCCTTGTTCAGCGTTCCCTCAGCGGAGAAAACATCCTCGATCGGCTGCGGGTCAGACTCATAGGCCTCTTCGATGAGGTGGTTGCGTTCCACAATCTGATCATCCTTACCCAGCTGCCATGGTGCGAGCACCGTGAAAGCGAAGTAGGTAAAGGCGACGACAATGATGAGCAGGATGACCCACCCAGGCTTGAGGAACGTCTTCAGCATGAGGACCAGTCTAGTCGCGCTGCTCGCGAATCCACTCGAGTAGGCCCGGCACGGACGCGTCGATCTCCTTGCGGGTGCGCTCAAAGTCCTCGTCAGTGCCGTAGAACGGATCCTCGACGCTGGCGTCCTCAGGAGAGTTCGGGTCGAAACTGCGCATGAGGCGCACCTTATCCTTAGGGATACCGCGCTCAAGGAGGGCATCGCGGTGGCCAGTGTCCATGGCCACGAACAGGTCGGCGTCCATGTGCTCCTCACCGAGCTGGGAAGCGCGGTGATTGGCACCATCATGGCCGCCGCGGCGCAGCTCGGCCACGGCGCGCTCATCGGCTCCCTGGCCAACGTGCCAGCCGCCGAGACCACACGAGGATACGCGGGCAAGGAGATCGAGCATGTCGGTCTCCATGGCATCGCGGGTGATGATTTCAGCCATGGGGGAGCGGCAGATATTGCCAGTGCAGACGAATACGATGTGGAGCTGGTTGTCGTTCTCCGGAGGCGTCATGGAGGGGACTCCTTAAGATATCGAGGGTGCGCTGGCGAACGAAAGCTAGGATATAGCAGCAACGCGACTGACGTGAAACCCACCTTCAACAAAGGAGCAAACGAGATGGCAGAACGCACGACCGTCGGTGACATCCGCCGCGTCATCCACGAGGCATACCCGCCAGAGCTCGCCGAGTCCTGGGATGCCGTGGGCCTGGTCTGCGGTGACCCCACGGACGAGGTGAGCACCGTGGCCTTCGCCCTTGACTGCACCCAGGAGGTGGCGGACAAGGCTGTGGAACTTGGTGCCCACATGCTCGTGGTGCATCACCCGTTGCTCATGCGCGGGGTGACCTCGGTTGCTGCTGATACCCCGAAGGGCAAGGTCATTCACACCCTCATCCGCAACGGTGTTGCATTGCTCTCGGCCCACACGAATGCGGACAAAGCGCGCCCGGGTGTCAATGACAGACTGGCAGAGCTCGTCGGCATCACGCCGGGTCGACCCATTGTTCCCGTAGAGCCGTATGACAACCTCGAGGAGGCGTTGGGGCTGGGCCGCGTGGGCGAGCTGCCGGAGGCCATCACTCTGCGCGAGTTCACTCAGCGGGTAGCCGATGCCCTTCCGGAGACCGAATGGGGTGTGCGTGCCGCCGGGGATCCGGAGCGGATGGTTAAACGAGTGGCCGTCTCTAGCGGTTCGGGTGATTCCTTCCTCGATAAGGCGGCGGCACTGGGCGTGGACGTGTACGTCACGTCTGACCTGCGCCATCACCCGGTGGATGAGCACCTGCGCGCGGCCGACCTGGCGGATCCGGAAGGCCCGGCCGTGGTGGATACCGCCCACTGGGCCAGCGAATTTCCCTGGACCGCCCAGGCGCGCGATATTGTGGAAGGCGCATTGCGCGTGAATACCGAGATTATTGATCTCCGCACCGACCCTTGGACGATTTCTGCGCAGAAGGAGAACTAAATGAAACTGTCACAGGACCTGCAGCAGACCTTGCTCGAGCTGGCCACCCTGCAGCGCACACAGGCGCTCGGTGGACCGCCCACCATCCCAGAACAAGAGGAGTACGAGAAGGCACAGGCCGCACACGCCCGGCTTGTCGACGCCTCCGGCTCCGCCCAACTCGCCGTCGATGACATGGAGCTGGAAATCCTCCGCATCCAGGCCGATGAGCGAAAGCTGCGCCAACGCGAGCGCGATGACAAGGCACAGCTCGGTGCTGCTACAGACCCAGAACAGCGCAAGGACCTGGAGCACGACCTGTACGCGGCGAAGTCCCGTATTGCTGATCTCATGAGCGAGCTGCAGGAAGCTCACAACGAGATCCATGCACTGCGCGCCAACCTGGACGTGCATGGCGCCAAGGTCTCCGACTCCGAGCGCAAGCTTGAGGTACTCAAGCGTGCGGCCGAGGCAGCGAAGGAAGCTGCTGATAACCAGCCGGACCCGCAAGAGCGCATCAACGAGCTGCGTGAGCAGTTGCCTGCTGAGGTCATTGAGGATTATGACACCGTCCGCGAGGAGAACGGCGTGGGCGCCGCTGCCTTCACCGGCCGCGCCTGTGGCGGCTGCTTCATCGTGCTGCCTCCGGCTGAGCAGAATGCTGTGCGCAACGCGGCTGCCGACGTTGTCCCGCAGTGCAGCGACTGCGGCTCCTACCTCGTGCGCCCTGCCTCATGAAACTCGTCATCTTTGCTGATGGCGGTTCCCGCGGCAATCCCGGCATCGCCGGCTCCGGCACCGCGGTCTACAACGACGACCGTTCGCAGCTGTTGCGGGAAATCGCCTACGTTGTAGGCCAGAAATCCACCAACAACGTGGCCGAATACCACGGCTTGCTGCGCGGCCTTGAGGCTGCCGTGGAGATGGGCGCGGACGAGGTGGAGTTCTACATGGACTCCAAGCTCGTGGTGGAGCAGATGAACGGGCGCTGGAAAATCAAGCACCCAGACATGCAGAAGCTCGCCATTGAGGCCCGCCGTCTGCTTAACCAGATTGGCAGTTACACCCTCGACTGGGTTCCGCGCGCACAGAACAAGGTGGCTGACGAGCTCTCCAACGTGGCGATGGATGCCGCCGCAGCCGGTGAGCCTGTCGGCATCGTCGGTCCAAAGAATTCTGACGCTGCGGCGACAACCGATGACACCGTGGGCGAGGAACCGGTGGGCGAGGAGGGGACGTCGGAAAGCACGGCGACCTCCACTGAGCCGGCCATAGGGCCCACTACGGTGTCCGACTGGCGCCCCGACACCGGTCCCGCGACCCGGTTTATCCTGCTGCGCCACGGCCAAACAGCCATGTCCGCTGCCAAACAGTATTCCGGCCGCGCCAACCCGGAGCTCACCGATCTGGGTAAGAAGCAAGCGCTAGCAGCCGCCCAAGCCTTGGCCGATACCCACATCGACGCAGTCGTGTGCTCTCCACTGCGCCGCTGCCAGCAGACGGCCTCCGCGGTGGTGGAAGGCCGAGACCTGCGCGTTGAAACTGTGGACAAGCTCATCGAGGTCGATTTCGGACGTTGGGAAGGCAAGACTTTCGCCGAGGCCGATGCCGCCGACCCCGAACTCCATGCCCAGTGGCTCACGGATACGTCCGTGGCCTGCCCCGGCGGTGAATCTCTGCGCGCGGTGCATCGCCGCGTCAGTGCCGCCCGCCGTGACCTGCAGAAGCGTTACGAAGGCAAGACGGTGCTCGTGGTCTCCCACGTCAACCCCATTAAATCCTTCATCCGCCAAGCACTCGACTCCGGCCCGCAGACCCCGAACCACCTCTTCTTGGGGCTGGCGTCTTTGAGCGAGGTTGAGTTCTTCGCAGAGGGCGGTGTCCTGCACCGATTCAACGATGTGGGGCATCTGGGCGCGCTGGGATAAACTAGCACCAGCGAATGAGCCGACCGGGTAAACGCGTCCTAGCGAACCGGCCCCCATGTGTGGGGCTAGGCGCGGGCCGAGGAAAGTCCGGACTCCACAGAGCACGGTGGTTGCTAACAGCAACCCGGGGTGACCCGCGGGCAAGTGCAACAGAGAGTAGACCGCCGCGCACTCCGCTACGCTTCGGCGCGGCGAAGTGGAGCGGTAAGGGTGAAAGGGTGCGGTAAGAGCGCACCAGCACCGTCAGCGATGGCGGTGGCTGGGTAAACCCCACTGGGAGCAAGGCATCACGGCCCGCCACGAATGCGGGCCCGATCAGACGTCAGTAGGTTGCTCGCCGAAGTCTGAAGGTAGCTGCTTGAGCCAACTGGCAACGGTTGGCCTGGATGGATGTTTACCGCCGCGCCGCGTGCGCGGTACAGAATCCGGCTTATAGGTTGGCTCATTCGCTCCTACACGTTAATTTTTTGGAACAATGGGGCGGCATGAAGCTTTATGCCGCACCGTTGGATTTCCGCGCCATCGCGGAAGAATTTTCCGTCCCCACCGACTTCCCGTCTGAGGTTTCCGCACAGGCCGCCGCCGCGCAGGATCGCTACGCAGACCAGCGTCGGGACGCCCGGGACATTCCCTTCGTCACCATCGATCCGGCCGGTTCCATGGACTTGGACCAGGCCGTGTTCATTGAGGCCCGCGATGGTGGCTACCGCGTGCTTTACGCCATTGCGGACGTTGCCGCCTTCATCGAGCCCGGCTCAGCTTTAGAAGAGGAGTCTCTCAAGCGCGGGCAGACCATTTATCTCCCCGATGACCCAGCGCGGCTACACCCGGCGGAGCTCTCAGAGGATAGGGCCTCGCTGCTTGCCGACGTCGACCGGCCCGCCGTCCTCTGGACCTTCGACCTCGACTCCGCCGGTGAGGTAGAGGACTTCTCGGTCGAGCGCGCCCTCGTGCGCAACCGCGCACGCCTTGACTACGACCAGGTCCACGAGGATCTAGAGAACGGCACCTTGCATTCCTCCATCGCATTGCTGCCACAGGTGGGCAAGCTGCGCCAGGCTTCCTCTTTGCGTCGAGACGCGATCAACCTGCGTCTGCCCTCCCAGCGGGTCTCCGAGACATCTGACTCGGGGCAGGCTGAGGAACAGGGACACTACGAGCTCATTATCGAGCCGCGCTATGAAGTCATGGACTACAACTCGGAAATTTCCTTGTTGACCGGCATGTGTGCGGGCCGACTCATGGAATCCCACGGCGTCGGTTTCCTGCGCACGTTGGCCGCTGCCACACCGGAGGCTGAAGCCGAATTCCGTTCCGAAGCTCAAGCTCTGGGCTTCTCGCTGGAAGGGCAGTCCATTTCAGAGTTCTTGCACTCTGTCGATGCTGATTCGCCCCGTGGCATGGCGGTCATGCGTGAAGCCCAACGCCTCTTGCGCGGCGCGGATTATGTGTGGCTGGAGGAATCCCCGGCTGATGTCCACGCTGGTATTGGTGGGTACTATGCCCACGTCACGGCGCCGCTGCGGCGCCTCGTGGATCGTTTCGCTACCGAGGTCTGCTTGGCGCTCAGTGGCGGCTACGAGATCCCGGAGTGGGTTCGCGAGCGCGCTGCTGCGGTCATTTCCACGATGCGCTCGACATCGCAGCTGGCCTCCCAGGTGGACAGGGCCTGCCTCAACCTCACGGAGGCTACCGTCCTCGCACCGTGGGAGGGCACGAACTTCGAAGCTGTTGTGCTCGACGGCAGCGAGAAGCGCGAGAAGGCCCGCCTCTTTGTACTCGAGCCTCCTGTGATGGGGGAGGCCGTGGGCCAGCCCGCAACCGGCAGCGAGACGACCGTGTCCCTCGTCAAGGCCGATGTAGCGGAGCGCGACGTACTCTTCGCTTGGCCGGCCGACTAGCTTTCGGTTACTGCCGGCGCGCCCGCGTTGAGCGGAACCACAAGCAAGCCATCTTCCGCCAAATCAGCGGCGAAGTTGGTGGCCTTGGAAGCAGGAACATAGGCGATGACCGCCGTCGACGTTCCGGCATGCGCCGAACGTGCTGCCACAGCACCGCGGGCGGTGGCCAGCTGGGCGAGCTTTTCGGCAGAGTCGAAGCCGTACACCGTAGCCAACGCTGACTGTGACTGCGTCAGCAGCGGGAAGAGTTCCATTCCGCGCCGGGACCGCAGCGCACGGGCCAGGCCCTGGGCACGATCGGTTTCCTCTGCGTAGAAAGTCAGCCATGCGGTGGCCTGGGGAATCGTGGGCTGATTTTCTGGCCCGTGGATTTTGTGGACGGCCGCCAGCCAGTCGAGAACGCGCTGCGGTGCGTCCGGCAACAGACGCAGCGATTCCGTGCCGAAGGCGCGGCAAGCGTCATCCACGAAGCGCTCGCGGGTGCGGATATCGGCGATAGCCTCTTCGCAGTCGAAGTCACCTGGTACGGCGAGCACACAAGCTGCTAGGTCCTGGTTGACTGGGTGCGGAGCCTGCGTGACGGAACCATCGGCATAGTCGATGATGGTGATGGATTCACCAGTTCCGCGCAGCGCTGCGGAATGGCGGGCGCGCAGAGCCGGGAAGTGTGCGAAAGTCCCGACTGCTTGCGAGCAGACCTCAGCCAGACGCGCGCGCAGCGGGGCGTCGTGCGGATCGTCAGCGCTGCCCAGCAGAGCGAGAGCCGTCGCGATGTCGATCGCTGCTGCCGCACCCAGTCCCGCGTTATCTGGGATGTCGGTGACCACCGTGATGTCCGCGCCGGTGGTCTCGCGGGAGAGCAGCTGGCGGGTGATCATTGTGTGGATAATGCCGCCTAAACGCGCGGCAAGGCCTCCTGCCGGTGCCGGGGGTTTCACCGGCTGGCCCTCAGAATCAACGCTGGGCTGCTGTTCAGCGGCGAGGGCGGAGACCTTATCCAACGTGATGAAATCCTCGGTCGTGCTGCCGTCAGCGTTGAGGCAGCGAACGGTGACGGTGCCGTCGTCACGTGGGCTGACTCCTACCGCTGCGCGCAGGTCCGACAGCCCCATGATGGCGATGCCGCCGTAGTGATCAATGTGCTCACCAATGAGCGACCACGTGGCTGGGGCACTCGCAATGTGAGCGGGCTCGGTACCGACGTTCTCATTGTGTGCGGTGCGTACGCGGTCGATGACCGGCGTTGAAGGGGCGGTCCACAGGGGCATCGGGGAAGTACTCCTTTGCTGGTGGCGGTATGTTCTCTGCGGCTGGGCAGGAGAGAGTGACCTGTTCATTCTAGCCGCATGGCTCACGAGGGGTCTGTAGTGTGGGGTGCATCGAATCGACGGTGCACTTTTCCGGTGACCGAAACCGGAGAGGTCTCCGCATTCCCCGATTCACAACGTAGAGATACGAGTCTCAGAATGGAGAAAACAATGGCTGACGCTGACAACAAGTGGTTCTATGACCCATCTACCGGTGAGGTTACCCAAGGCAAGGTTTCTGGCTGGGAGAACCGTATGGGCCCGTATGACTCCCGTGAGGCCGCCGAGCACGCCATCGAGATTGCTAACGCTCGTACCGCGGCTGCCGATGCCGAGGATGAAGCTGAAGACGACTACTAAAGGCCACAGCCACAGGCGCCACTGCCACAGGCGTCACTACTGACAAACACCTGACCCCGCTGCTCTCCATCAGGTAGGCGCTTAGTGCACCTAATGAAGGAAGCAGCGGGGTCAACCACGTCTCACGGGCCTGCTTAAAGCGGATTATCGAGCGGCGTTACTTTCGCAGCTTCTTGCGCAGCGGCTTAAACGCCGCCTTAATCGCCTTGAAGCTCTCGGCGTAGGCATCGAGCGCCTCCAGACCAATGGCGCGCTCTCGCTGGTAGAGAAGGCCGTAACCAAAGGTATCCTCGCCGCGCCGACGAGCAGTCTCAGCCAGCTCGATGAGCTTGTCACGGGATGTTACTGAGTCCTGAAAGTCACCCAACACCGACTGCATCTGCTTGCACGCCTTGTACAGGTTCTTGGTCTTGAGATTGGTAGCCGAACCTGCAGCCTCCGCAGCATAACGCAGCTTCTTAGCAGCCTTGCGCATGTCGTGGAAATATTCCTCGCGCTCATGCAGCGACAACTCGGAGTTGTCCCAGTTCTTCACCGCCTTCTTGTGGCGCTTTACCAACTTGTCGTATGCCTCGTTGAGGTGCAAAGCCATGACAGTATCGAGGTCATGATGCTCCTTATCCTCAGTCTTGGAGTGCTTGGTCTTAGTCTTCGGCTCGTCCTGAGACCCCTGGCCTTCCTGATTGTCAGCGGACTCCTGTGCCTCAGGGCCCACCTCAACGCTTGCATCAGTCTCAGCTTCGTCGCGCTCGTCGTCCTCACGAGCAACCGGAGGGTTCGCCAAGAAGGCGTCAAGGGCGTCAAGCAGATCGAGGTACTGATCAGAATCGAGTGCAGCGATAACGCGACGGTGAGCACGGCGGTAGTCACGGCCCATGTCGTGTGAAATGTGCTCACGGGTTGCATCATCCAACACGTCAGAGTCCTCCGACGCGAGGAGGTTCTGCCAGCGTTCTTCGACAACCTCTGCATCGCGGGCTACGCCCAGCATGCTGGCGAGTTCCTTGAGATCAGATTCCAGACGCTTAATCTCCGGACCCACCACAATGCCGTGGAAGGTCTGAAGGTGGCTGCGAAGCTCACGCGTAGCAACGCGCATCTGGTGCACGGAATCCCACTCATCGCGGCGAACTCGAGGGTCATACTCCACGAGCTTGTCACGGTTTGCTTTGAGTGCATTGACGACGGCTGCGGCGGGGGAGTCCGGTTCAACATTCGATACGGCGAGTGCCGGCGGCAGCTCCACGTTGTTGATGGAGTCCCCCAGGGCCGACTTCAGCTTGGAAGGTGAGGACGATACGCGAGCACCAGAGCTGATGAGTAGGGATGTGGCGTGGCGCAGGAAAGAGCCGCCCTCCTTGGTGGCGGGAAGTTCCCCTGCGAGCTCGACCTCCCACTCGCGCCATACACACTGGGAGCCGCCCGGTAGGAACGAGAAGGCGGTGACGTGGTCATCGCAGAACTCAGCGACCGGCTGATCAGCTGTGTCGACCAAGAGCAATTCCGTACGGTTGTTATCCACCTGTGCAATGGGCTCCAAAGAGTGATTGCGGACCACCGAGCGCACTTCGTGGATGAGCTCTGCCGGAACCTCATAGCGGCCGTCAACAGGCTCGCCCAATTCAGCACGAATTTCTGTACGTCCCGCCTCACCCGGGATCTTGATGTGCCATCCATCATCATTACCGCCTGTACGGCGGCGCAGAGTGATCTTGGCATGAGTGAGTCGAAGATCCGCAGTGTCGTAGTAAATCGCTGACATTGAGTGATGACGAGTTTCCGCTACCCGGGCGACCTCTTCGAGCTGGGTGAGATCAGGCACCGGCGTGGATTCATCCACGGCGAACTTTGCTTCGACTTCTAGGAACGTCTTGGGAGACATACACACACCTTCGTCGGGAGGAGGAAACTTTCTCAAAGAGCAGGAAATGCCCTTATATCGCTACATAGTTTACCTGGCCACAGGGCTATACGGGGTTGGAGTGGTTGCCTAGCGTGTTAGTTGTCGGCGTCCGTCCACTCCAGAGGAATCGCCGTTAAGATGAGATTTTTCTGCAGCGGAGGCCCCAGCGGACATGCCCGCGCGGCTGCCCATAGCCAGCGATATTGTCCGCGCATTTGGGAAGTGTCGGTCTCGGGCTGCTTCAGCGTCTAGCCGGCGCTGATCCAATGCATTGAAGGCCCGGTTGGTGAGTGCCAATGCGTGGGGGTCATCCTGGTGGGCAGAATCCTTGAGGTCTGTTTCTCTAGGCTCATGGGGTGCGAATGTCTTGTTAGCCTCATCGAGAAGCTCGCCGATCCGAGACGCGTACGACAGGATGAAGCTGCGGCGGTAACTCGCGAGGTTGCCGAGTTTCTGGGCATTCTCGGCATGCTCCCCATGGCGCATGTGCCAATCACATTGGCGCTGCAGAGACCGGAAGAGATCGAGCACATGTCGAAGATCGCCCTCGGTTCCGAAAATGGTGATGATTCCTTTAGGGTGAATCTGCAACGCGGAACAGCCGTTTCTATCAGCGATAACACTGAGCAATGTCGACTTGTGGTTGATGTAGGGAGCACTGATGTGAACCCGCCTGGACACGAACTCAGCTGCATCATTACTGTCAATCTCTTCCATTCGGTGTCGTTGCTGAAGGCTCTGAGCCTTAGCAATAAGCGCGCTCGCTTCCTCTTCGTAAGGCGTCGATTCGGCCTTCTTGAGGAGATTAGTGATTCTTGTGCGCACCTTGGCTTCTTTGGTTCTACGCGGTTGTTGAGCGCTCGACTCATCAATCAAAGCGTCAACGTCCCTTAACCGAGGCAGCCTCATGATTTCTGTAATGAACTGTTCGAGCTCGGTAGTGGTCATGCTCATGGACGTGGGTGGTTCGAGGGTTAGCCATTCCTTGCGTAGAACCGTAGAGGTGATTTGGGCTGGTACACGCCCAGCGGCACGGTAAACGATGGGGTAGCAGTATTTGCCTAGGACGTGGAGTAGATCTGCGGGAGACCACCCCTGTTGCGCGGCGACAATAACGAGATCGATGCCTCGGTCACTGAGTGCTGAGTGGTAAGAGTTCATGACTATCCTTTTGTGGTTGGTACAAATGTTCGCTTGTGTGGCCATTCAAGCATGTTGCTTCGACATAAGTCCCTGGGTTAGAAAATTCTTGCCCCCGAGATACTCTTGCGAGCAGGGGTAACGAACAGCGATGCGGGGGCAATCCTGATGACTTTCGGCTGGGGTGTACTGACCGCCGGTAGGGTTTAAAGCATGAACAGCCAACACGAATTCGTCCTCCGCACAGTAGAAGAACGCGATATCCGCTTTATTCGTCTGTGGTTTACCGACATCCTGGGCGCATTGAAGTCCGTGGTGATGAGCCCCTCCGAATTGGAATCTGCATTTGAAGAAGGCGTTGGCTTCGATGGTTCATCAGTCGAAGGTTTCTCCCGCATTTCTGAGGCTGACACCATTGCGATGCCAGATCCGTCGACGTTCCAGATCATGCCTTTCGACAAGGATGAACCTGAGCTGCTGTCGGCACGGATGTTCTGCGATATCGCGCAGCCTGATGGTCAGCCCTCGATGGTGGACCCGCGACACATTTTGCGACGACAGGTCACTGAGGCTGCAAATGAAGGATTCACGTGTATGGCATCGCCTGAAGTGGAGTTCTACCTTCTCGAGGATGCCCGGGACATTAACAGGTTGGTTGCCACCGACAATGGCGGGTACTTTGACCAAGCGACTCATGACAATGCGCCGAGCTTCCGTCGGCGCTCCATGTACGCACTGGAGTCTATGGGCATCGCCACGGAATTTAGTCACCATGAAACCTCTCCTGGGCAGCAGGAAATCGACTTGAGGCACGCAGACGTACTAGCGATGGCGGACAATATTATGACCTTCCGCTACGTCATTAAGGAGGTCGCTTCGCAACAGGGCGTTCACGCCACCTTCATGCCCAAGCCGTTTGAGCATCGCTCGGGTTCCGGTATGCACACGCACCTGAGTCTCTTTGAAGGGGACTCGAATGCGTTCCACGACCCGGATGATGAGTTCTCCCTTTCGGAGACTGCGAAGCAGTTCATCGCTGGCATCCTCGAGCACGCTGTCGAAATGACGGCAATCACTAACCAATGGACGAACTCCTACAAGCGGCTCATGTTCGGTAGCGAGGCGCCGGGTTCCGTGACTTGGGGCGTGTCGAATCGCTCCGCGCTCGTCCGTGTTCCTACGTATCGGCTCTCCAAAGAGATGTCTCGCCGGGTAGAGATTCGTTCTTTGGATTCCGCGATGAACCCCTACTTGGGTTATGCGGTTCTTCTTGCCGCCGGTCTGCGGGGTATCAAGGAAGGCTACGAGCTTGGTGATCCTGCAGAGGATGACGTCCACCAGCTGACGCGCCGGGAACGCCGTGCGATGGGCTATAAGGATCTGCCGATGAGCTTGGATCAGGCGCTTCGTGAGTTTGAGCGTTCTGAGTTTATGGCGGAAGTTCTGGGAGAGCACGTCTTTGAATACTTCCTGCGCTCCAAGTGGGATGAATGGCACGAGTACCAGCAGCAGATCACGGCTTTTGAACTTCGCCACAACCTGAACTTCTAGGAGAAGCATGCGTCCTGCATCAGTACCGTCACCAGCAACTCTCGGGCTGACCAGACCGACCGCAGGGGAGGACCTTGCCCGCTTAGGCTGGGACAACGCTGACTCTTTGGATTTGTTGTGGACACTGGCGGCTGCCGGTGACCCAGACTTGGCCTTGAATACCCTCATGAGGGTCTTTGACGGCGCTCCTGAGATTGGCCCGGCACTGCGAGAAGATGAGACATTCCGAGTGCGACTCATCGCTCTGCTCGGAGGTTCTTCGGCTTTTGGAGATCATCTCGCCGCAAACCCCGGCACGTGGCAAGAACTGCAGCGGGCGTTGCCTACTCCCACGGAAATGCTGCATACGCTGCTCACTACGATTGGCGCAGAGCCGGCAACGTTTGCTGAGCAACCGGATCGTCCCGATACTGCCAGCGAGGATCTCACCACGCCGGGTACGTACCGCGCGGAAGCGGGGGAGCACAAAGCACAGCTCAAGACGGTCTACCGCACGCTGATGATGCGCATTGCTGCCCACGACCTGGCAGGAACATTTCATTCTCGAAAAGGACAGTCGCGGCCACAGCCGCGCGTTGGATTCCGCGAGGTGACCAGGCTGACAACGGCACTTGCAGACGCAGCACTGACGGCCGCCCTGGCAAGCGCGGTGCGCGTTGTCTACGGCGATGACTCACTCGATGCCCAGTTATCAGTGATCGCAATGGGCAAGTGTGGTGCTGGCGAGCTCAATTACATTTCAGACGTCGACGTCCTTTTCGTCGGCTCGGAGGCCACACCGCGAGTAACCCGACTAGCTTCAGAATTTAACCGAATCGGTTCAGCGTGTTTCTTCGAGGTCGATGCAAACCTTCGTCCCGAAGGAAAGTCTGGCGCCTTGGTGCGTACCTTGGATTCGCATATTGCGTACTACAAGCGGTGGGCAGAAACCTGGGAGTTTCAAGCACAGCTCAAGGCCCGCCCCCAGACGGGATACATGCCGTTGGGTAAGGACTATGTGGACAACATCGGCCCCATGGTGTGGACTGCTTCGCAGCGTGAGTCATTTGTTGAGGATGTGCAGGCCATGCGTCGCCGTGTCCTCGATAACGTGCCGGAAGATATGCGTCACCGTGAGCTTAAGCTCGGTGAGGGTGGATTACGTGATGTCGAATTCGCGGTGCAGTTGCTTCAGCTCGTCCATGGGCGCTCCGATGACACTCTTCGCACACTCGCTACGGTGGATGCACTTGCCGCTCTCGTACGCGCGGGCTACGTGGGCCGTGAAGACGGTACCCAGCTCATTGAGGCTTATGAATTCCTGCGCTTGCTGGAACACCGCTTGCAGTTGGAGCGCTTCCGCCGCACCCACACTATGCCGGCCAGTGATGATGCCAGCGCGCTGAAGTGGCTAGCCCTCAATGCAGGCTTCCACTCCCAAGGGCAGCAATCAGCCGCAGACAGGATGAACGAGCACCTGCGTAAAATTCGTGTGCTGATTTCGGAATTGCACTCGCGCCTGTTCTACCGGCCGCTTCTTAACTCCGTGGCGTCGATGTCTGCAGATGAGCTCAAGCTCTCCCGCGAGGCCGCGCTCCTACAGCTGGCGGCCTTGGGGTATCGCCACCCTGACCGTGCCTTCGAGCACCTCACCTCGCTCGCCGCGGGAAGCTCACGCAAGGCGCGCATCCAAGCTATTTTGCTTCCTACACTGATGGAATGGCTTTCCTTCACGGCAGACCCTGACATGGGCCTGCTGAACTACCGGAAGTTGTCGGAGGCTGCCTATGACAGGAATTGGTTCCTCCGCATGCTCCGTGATGAGGGCGTGGTGGGCCAGCGTCTCATGAAGATCTTGGGCACCTCGCCGTTTACGTCGGAGCTCATCATCAAGGCCCCTGATGTGGTGAAACAGCTCTCTGACGGTGCGGCGGGGCCGAAGCTGTTGGAGACCAAGCCGGAGCAGGTCTCCTCAGCACTCATCAACTCAACGAAACGTCATGCCAACCCAGATAAAGCCGTGGCAGTGGCACGGTCATTGCGTCGCGTGGAGCTTGCCCGCATTGCGTCGGCAGACTTGCTGGGATTCCTTCCTGTACAACAGGTATGCCACGAGCTTTCCACCATCTGGAATGCCGTTTTGGAGGCCGCGTTGCGGGCCGAAGTTCGTGCTTGGCGCCTTGCGGAAGAGGATGCTGAGCCGCCGGCGCGCATCGCGGTGATTGGCATGGGGCGTCTCGGTGGCATGGAGCTGGGATTTGGTTCGGATGCTGACGTCATTGTTGTGGCCGAGCCGACGGAGGGCGTTGAGGAATCGGCTGCGATCTCGTGGGCAATCAGCATCATTGATAAGCTGCGTCGCCGCTTGGCCAAGCCGTCCGGTGACCCACCATTGGACGTTGACTTGGGTCTGCGCCCTGAAGGGCGCTCGGGAGCTGTCGTGCGCTCGATTGAGTCCTATGAGCGTTACTACTCCCGCTGGGGTGAGTCCTGGGAGATGCAGGCCCTCTTGCGCGCTGCCTTTGTCGCTGGCGACAAGGAGGTGGGCGAGCAGTTTATGACCATGATTGATGGATTCCGCTACCCAGCAGATGGCGCGAGTGAAAAGACTCTGCGGGATATACGCAGGATGAAAGCGCGGGTTGATAATGAGCGCCTGCCTCGTGGCGCAGACCGTAATACCCACACCAAACTGGGCCGTGGAGGCCTCACCGATATTGAGTGGACCGTGCAGCTCTTGCAAATGATGCATGCTCACGAAGTGCCGGAACTGCATGATCCGTCCACGCTCCGCGTGTTGGATGCGCTGGAGGAGCATGAGGTTATTCCTGCTTCACACGTCCAGGACCTACGTGAGGCGTGGCTGTTGGCCACTGACGCACGAAATGCACTCGTCCTCGTGCGTGGCAAACGCGTAGACCAGCTTCCAGCACCCGGCCCACAGCTAGCTCAGGTCGCCGGTGCATCCGGCTGGGCGCCGGAGAATAACCAGGAATTTCTCGAGCACTATCTCAAAGTCACTCGCCATGCCCGCAAGGTGGTGGATGAGGTGTTCTGGGGAGAAACGGAATCCTTTGAACACGATTAATGAGAACAACAAGATTCAGATCTCAGGGTTATCCCTGAACTTGCTGCTAAACCCTGTTCTTTCCCGTGCGAAAGCGATACTCTGAGGAGCAAACGGAATGAAAGGTTTTCCCTTCTCCGCAGTGCCCCTCCCAAACCGAAGGATTACCAGACCATGAGCTTAAACCTTTCTCTCGACCTTGCCGGTGCTACGCTGGCTGACCTTGAAGCATTCCTCGCTGCAGCGCGTGCCGCTCACAGCGATCCGAAGGCGGAGCTCAGCGTGGAAGGAACGGTGATGCGGGTGGACGTCGATAAGCCGCGCGTGCGCCCAGTGGAACCGCAGCCGGAGAGGCGCCCACGCACCGGCATGGATCGCCCAGTGGCAGAAAGCACCATTCGCTCGATCATTGATGCACTTTCTGAGCGTCTAGATCCGCCGTACCCACCGCGCGGAAGTTCCTTCGGAACTTTTGGCCCTGATATGGATTAAACCGTAGGAACGAGGGCGCATTAGAGTGATGGGCGTGAAGTCCAAGCAAATAATCGCCGTGTGGATTGTGGTGGTGCTCGCAGTCCTAGCGGTTGTTGGTGTTGGCTGGTGGTTTACTGAGCGGCAACATACCCCGGAGGATTTTTTGACAGTGCAGGACGTTGTTAACGGCGGCGTGCCCCAAGACCAGTCGGTCAATGTGAATGCGGATTCAGCGGAGAAAGACCGCATTGTGGCGCTAGCAGAAGCGCTCGGAATTCCTGCGGAGTCGGTGCCACGTGGCATCCTGTCGGTGTCGACTGATGTTTACCGCTCCCGCCAGGTCCTGCAAGGAGAGCTGAAAAAGGCCGTAGAGAGCGGGACCATCACAAAGGACGATGCTGCAGGCACTCTTGCCGCCTTCGACGCCGGCATTGTTACCCCAGCGATGGGGCCCATCATCGCAGAATCTACCCCAGCAGATTAGAGAGCGCGCAGCGACTGGCAGAGACTCGGCAGAGACCCGGCATGGTGCTGGCAGGCGGGGTGCTTAGTCTCAAACGCACACATAACGAAACGGTAAAGGTGGTGCGTTGAGATGGAGAAACGTCGACGGTTACGAGAGCTCCTGCGGACGGTATGCGGGGTCAGCCTCGCCATCCTCGTTCCCATCGGTGGGGGATTAGGGATGTTTGCGGTGGCAAATGGGGTGCCCCTGGAGATGCAGATCAACACGCTGCCCTGGGGCTAGCCCACCTGCACGATGGTGGTGCGCGGGCGCGTGTCGCCACCCCGTCTGCGCAGGATATGGGTGATGATGACGCCCACGATGCCCACGCCCCACACGCCCAGCACTGCCCAGGCAGCTAGGCGGAAATCATGCATGGGATACGCAGGGCCATGGCCCAAGTGGTCCAGAAACACGCCGAAAAGCTGCGCACCCAGCATAGAGGAAATGAACCCACCCATATTGCCCAAACCGGTTGCGGTGGCGACAACGCTGCGCTCGAGGTTTTCGCGCACAATGTCGAACCCATAATTCGCCACCGGCGTGCACAGGGAGACCAAGCTGATGAGGATGAACAGGGACAGGTAGCTTCCGCCGGCGAGGAAGAAGACGACCCACACCGCGATATGGACAGCGACGAAGCTGAGGGTAAGCCATGGGCGGTACCCGCTTGCCCGTGAGGAGAGCTTGCCGTGCAGAGGGCCGACCAGAACCATGCATACGCTAAACCACGTCAGAACCCAGCCGGCTTCCGTCTTGGAAAAGCCCAGGCCAGCCGTCATCATCGGCATACCCCACAGCATGACGAAAACATTAGTGGCTGCCAAGCCTACCCAGTGGATGAAGAAGGCCTGCCAGGCTACTGGGGAGCGCAGCACGGTGGCTAGCAGCGAGCCAAGACCGTGGGACCCAGAATTGGGGCGTTCTTTTGGAGTCTTAACAATGCCGAGGGATTCCGGAGAGTCCGCCACCGCTACCGCGGCAGCCACAGCGATGAGGATGCCCACCGCGCCCAGCGTGACAAACGCCGTGGTCCATCCGGCCCAGCCCAGAACGAGGGAGAATGGGATGGCGGACATGAATTGGCCCAGCTGACCTAGCGAGGAGGTCACCTGGGTAAACATGGGGGTGCGGTGCAGTGGGAACCAGTAAGGGAGGATGCGCATTACTGACAGGAAGGCGGTGGCATCGCCCGCACCGATTAATATGCGGGCAGCGATGGCCACCCAGTAGTTCGTGGTAAAACCCAACACAACTTGGCCTAGGCCCATGATGACCGAGCCGATAACAAGCAGGCGGCGCGGACCGAATTTATCAATGAGCATGCCGGTGGGGATTTGTGCGAGGGCGTAGACGCCCAGCTGAACCGAGGTAAACACCGCAATGCGTGAGGCGTCCACTTCGAAGCGGTCGATGGCTTCCAGCCCGGCCACGCCAAAGGATGTGCGCCCGGTCATCGCCACGATGTAGACCAGCATGGCTGCTACCCAAACAGAGAGAGCTTTGGTAGTGATGACTTCGCGAGGATGAGGGGCTGACATGGCTGATACTTTACGCCGCACCCACTAAGATGCAGGGGGTGAAGTACATTTCGACCCGAGACACCGACCGCCAGCCGGCCTCCTTTACGGACATCCTCCTCGGAGGTTTGGCTCCTGACGGAGGCCTGTACCTGCCGGAATCCTATCCCCGTATCGATGATGCCACCCTGACCGCGTGGCGTCAGACGCTCGCGGAGGGCGGCTACGCGGCGCTGGCCGCAGAGGTGCTGAAGCTCTTCGTGGATGACATCCCGAAGGATGACCTCGAGGGCATTGCGCAACGCGCTTACACTTACCCCAAGTTTGCCCATGAGGAGATCGTCCCCGTCAGCGAGCTGGGGGAGGGACTGTACATCGGTCACCTCTCGGAAGGCCCCACAGCCGCCTTCAAGGACATGGCCATGCAGATGCTCGGTGAGCTCTTCGAGTACGAGCTGGCACGCCGCGGTGAAACACTCAACATCCTGGGCGCTACCTCGGGCGATACCGGCTCCTCTGCTGAATATGCCATGCGTGGCCGCCATGGTATCCGCGTCTTCATGCTGACCCCGGCTGGGCGGATGACGCCGTTCCAGCAGGCACAGATGTTTGGGCTCGATGACCCGAATATCTTCAACATCGCCCTCGACGGGGTCTTCGACGACTGCCAGGACGTAGTCAAGGCTGTGTCGTCCGATGCCAACTTCAAGGCGCAGCACCGCATTGGTGCCGTGAACTCCATCAATTGGGCTCGCCTCATGGCGCAGATTGTCTACTACATCAACTGCTACCTCAAGGTCACCACGGAGAATGCCCAGAAGGTTTCCTTCAGCGTGCCCACCGGCAACTTCGGCGACATTTGCGCGGGCCATATCGCTCGCCAGATGGGCTTGCCCATTGACCGCCTCATTGTCGCGACGAATGAGAATGACGTCCTCGATGAGTTCTTCCGCACCGGCAGCTATCGCCCGCGCTCTTCTGCGCAGACACACAAGACTTCCTCGCCGTCCATGGATATTTCCCGCGCCTCCAACTTCGAGCGCTTTGTCTTCGACCTGCTGGGCCGCGATGCCGCCCAGGTCGGCGAGCTCTTCGGCGTGAAGGTCAAGGAGGGCGGTTTTAGCGTGGACAAGGATGCTCTCGACGCTGCGCGCCAGGAGTATGGCTTCCTGTCCGGCGCTTCCACACATGCTGATCGCCTCGCCACCATCAAGGATGTGCACGAGAAGTATGACGTCCTTGTTGATCCGCACACCGCCGATGGCATCAAGGTGGCCCGCGCGGTCAAGGATGAACATGGCGTAGAGAGCCCCATCGTGTGCTTGGAAACTGCCCTGCCGGTGAAGTTCTCTGAGACCATCGCGGAGGCCATCGGTACCGAGCCGGATGTCCCCGAGCGTTTCGCGGGCATCATGGACGCCGAGCGCCACGTCAAGGACTTGCCCAATGACGCAGGTGCGGTGAAGGATTACATTACGGCGTCGATTAGCAGCACGGAGGTCTAAACCCATGGGACAAGAGCAATTTTCAGGCCCGGAATACTTCACCGAGTTTGACCCGGAGAAGTTTATCCGTGACATGAAGCAGGTTGCGGAGATGGAGAAAGAGAAGAACTCGAAGGCGGAAGAGGCTAGCCCAGAGCAGGATGACTAGGCGTTTCCTCCTCGGCGTGGTGTGCGCCATGAGCCTGGGGGTGGCGGCCTGCGTACCTGCGGAGGATAACTACTCCGAGGCAGGCAGCGCCCCGTACACAACCGTTGTGCCGTCGACACCACGGGCAGAAAGCCCGAGCTCGTCGCCGGTTCCTCCAGGTACCGCCCTGGACGTCAGCTCCCGTGAGCCCGTGCCCGGTGAGAACTTTGATTTCAACCTGTGCACGGTGGCCTGGAGCTTTGTGCTTGATGACGCCCGCACGATCGCCGTCACCGCTTCCCATTGCGGCGAGCCCGGCGATACGGTGTGGGCCGGCAATGCGGAGGGGGAGTTTACGTACCCTGCCGATCCGGTGGGCAGTATTATCTATTCGGACTTGTCTGCCCCAGACACGCATGGGCTGGACTTCGCCCTCGTAGAGATCTCCCGTCAGGCGGAGTTCTACTCCCCACAGGACATGCCCACCTCCGTAGCTGCGGCGGGGGAGAGTGCCTTGCCTGCGGAGGTGTGCAAGCTAGGGCGCATCACAGGAGAGACCTGCGGGCAACTAACGCACCGCGAAGGTCCTGGCAAGCTCACCTATGCTGAGCGCACGGTGGATACCGTTTCTGCGCGGGCGCAAGCCTGCTCGGCCCGCGGCGACTCCGGTGCGCCGGTGTACGGTGCACCAGGGATCCCACAGGAAGGTGTCATCGTGGGGGTGCTATCGGGCACGACGGATGCGGACATCGATGGCGTTGATTGTGCGAACGGTGCTGGCGCCGAAATGTCCTTCACGGTGGCCGCGGACATCGAAGCAGTCCTCCCGGAGATTCTGGACAACCTGTGACCCAGTAGGATAAGGTCCATGCCCACTCCTGAGTATATTCTGTCCCTGCGTGAGAAAATTGGCCACGACCAGCTTTTTCTTCCCGCCGTCACCGCGGTGATCGTGCGTGCGGTACCAACTGGCTCAGCTATCTGGGAGCTGCCGTCGGTGCTCTTGGCCCAACGCGCTGATAACGGAAACTGGGCTCCGGTCTCCGGTATTTGTGAGCCGGGGGAGGAGATCACTACGACGGCGCTGCGGGAGGTTAAGGAAGAAATCGGCATCGATGGGCGCATTGAAGCCCTCCTCGGTGTGGGCCAGGTTGGGCCCGTGACCTTTCCCAACGGGGATCAGTGCATGTTTATGGATACCGCTATCCGCGTGTCCGTTCCGGATGATACCGAGCCTGTCGTGTCAGACGACGAAAATCTCGATGCGCAGTGGTTTTCCGTGGCGCAGATGCCAACGTCCGTCAGTGCTCGCCACCGCATGATCATCGGCGATGCGGTAGCGCAGATGAAACACCCCCAGGGTTTTCGCCCGCGGATGGGTTACGTCAAGCGTAACCAGTAAGCCAGCTCCGCAGATTCGGTGACGACAATGACCTCACCATCCACGATGGACTCTTCCAGTTCTTCCTTAGTAATCCAGGGGCTGTGCTTGTCGACGCCCACGATGACCCGCTCCGCCACCGTTATCAGCAGGCGCCCGTGGGAGGAGAGGGTGAGGAAGAGGGGGACGTCGCCAAGCGCATAGCTCCACGCAGTGGCGTAGACATCCCGCGCACCTGGCCCCAAGTAGGAGGTCTCCAGCAGGAGCTGACCGCGGCGCAGGTAGATGCCCTCGCGCGGGAAGCCCCCGAGCACCTCCCGCACAGCGTCAACGTTGGCGTGGTCGAGGGCAATGAAGGTTACTGGGGGCGTCATGGCAAACCTGGGGATGAAGGTAGTTTCCTTGGGGGAATTATAAAGTATTAGCAGAGGCTCATGAATGTGCTTGATGTGTGGACTGCGTCATTCTTATGGTGGGGCCATGATGACACACGCACTGAAGAAAGCAACCATTGCCACCGCCTTTGTCGCGCTGACCGGAAGTGCTCTCGGCACCGGCGCGGCCGGCGCGGCCGAGCCGACCTCCACCGGACCCCTCGGCTCCAGCTCCGCCCAGCTCAACAAGTTGAGCTCCACCATCCTAGACCACAAGGATGGCAGCCAGGAAGGCAACAAGGGCGACGAGCAGGGCTCCGGCCTCATTGAGAAGTATGAGGAAGTCGAGGGTCTAAAGGATTTGCTTCCGGCCGATGAAGCACAGAAGGCTATTGAAGGAACCTTCACGGCAAAGAAGAACGATGCCATATCGATCACCTTCGACAAGGACGGAACCCTGTCCTTCAACGACGGCTGCAATCAGGGCACGGGCACTTACCACTTTGATCAGACCAACGCTATCGTCATTGAAAATCTCGCTGAAACCAGGATGGCGTGTGAAGAGTCGGTGATGGCTGATGCCCAGGATTTCAAGTCGATTCTGGACATCAAGCCCGTCGTCTTCCCGGTCGACGATTCCACTTACGCTCTCGGCGCTCAGGGCATCGTCATTCAGTTTGTCAAGTCTGAGGGCAAGTAAAAATTCGACACTAGCGGTCGGCCTAAAACAGGCTGGCCGCTTCTTTTCTGCCCCCATGAGGGGCAGCATGCTAGGCCATCACGAGCACCGGAAGAGCGCGGGTGATGACCATCAATTGCGGCGGAGTGCCTGCCTAGGAGGAAATGCTTTCCTTGGAGAAAGTATAAAGTTCTCGCGCAAACTCATCAAAAGCCTTGAGGTGTGAGTGCGGTGCTAGTTAGGGTGAAACCATGATGACACACACACTCAAGAATGCGACCATTGCAACCGCGCTAGCAGCACTAACCTGTGGCTCTCTCGGCACCGGCGTTGCTGGTGCTGTGGAATCCGCCCCCACCAATCCCTTCGGCTCCAGCTCCAGCCAGCTCGCACAGTTGAGCTCCACGATCTTTGGCGGCCAAGATGATGAGAAGGGATCCGGCCTCGTTGAAAAGATCGACGATGTCGAGGGCCTGAAGGAACCACTCTCCGCCGACGAGGCCACCAAGGTTCTCCTCGACGGTCCGTTTGAAGCCAAGAAGAACAAGAATGTCAGCATTGGCTTCCAGGAAGACGGCACCGTTGGCCTTGATGACGGTTGCAATGGCGGCAGCGGAACGTACACGGTCAATGAGAAGACTGGCGCCGTGGAATTGAAGGACGTCATGGCCACGACGAAGGGCTGCGAACAGTCCGTCATGGAGGATGCACGGGCATTCAATCTTGTCATGACCAAGCCGCAGGTCTACGTCATTGATGACTCGACCATTGCCTTTGCCGCTCAGGGCCAGGTCATTCAGTTTGTTAAAGCTGCGGAGTAAATAAACTGCACTGTACGGTGGCTAGCGCGCGACGGGCTGGCCACCTTCTTTTGCGTTCTCAGCAATTCGGCGGCCTTCGATAGCCCAGCTGACGAAGCGGCTGGAGCACGCTGTCCAGTGAGCAATGAGCAAAATAGGCAGGCTTAGGGAGATGAGATCCAAAAGCTGAGAGCCGTTGACAAGCGCGACTTGATGGCCTCCCATGCTCACCGTCCCCGGCGGGAAGGTGCACGCCCACCAAGCTGGCGTGTACTCGGTCCACCGAGCAATGTTGGGGTAGAACTTTGCCATTGCCCACAGCGCGAGGGGAATGGCAATCACCATGGCGGTGAGGCCGTAGTACACGGAGAACTTACCGGGGTAGAGGATCTGCATGGCGGTGGTGGACTGTCCCACCACACCGAGCGGCACCCAGGCTGTGGCGGAATTCGCGCCCTCGAGGTTCACCTTGCCGTGCCAGGCGGCCCAGTAGACGCGGATGAACGTTGGTACCGCCGTCAGAATCGACATGGCAAAGAAGGCGGTGCCCATGACGTGGTAGATCTGGCCGTAGTCGCGGGCGCAGAAACCGGCGACGGAAGAGGAAATCATCGGGCCCACCAGCGGCAAACCCCACGTAAATCGGGGCTCTCCATCGAAGCGGGTGAGCTGAATGGCCCATGTGATGACGGTGACGGGGGCACCAATCCAGAAACCGACGAGACGGAAAATCGGCATGCCTGTCAGACCCGACAGCGCTGCGCCGAGCGCCAAAATGCCGATGAAGTACATCGACCACTCCGCCATCGTGGTGCGCGCGAAGCTGGGCTGACGGTAGTGCGCAAAGCCAATCGTGAGCACCAAGAAGATGACGCAGGCGATACCCGCAAAAAGTGCCGAGCCGATCATGATGCCGTCCTCAACGAGGAGGCGAGAGACGATCGACGTACCCATGAGGCTGCCTCCCCACGCGGGGCCAGGCGGCGGCAATTGGCGGAATCTATCAGTCACAGATGGCATAGTAGTTTCTTTCGATCCTGTACGCCCCATCCTGAAGGCCAAAAGCGCGGTGAGTTTTCACTGATTTGTTGTATGCAGTTGCTGAGGACACAAGGCGGTGTGTCGTGCGTGGCTGAAAGTGGAGATGCGTGACCGGCGACCCCTTGCCTAGTTGTAGATTGTCCCGTCCGGGTCGGCAGCTCGGACTACCTCTTCTACCGCAGAGCACAGGGCAGGGTCAGTGATGTATCCATCTTGGCAGCCGTGGTAGGTCTGTATTTCTCCTGAGGTGGGGTTACGTGCGCCATTGTCAGCGGTGCCGTAGCCGCATTCTGCTGCCGAGCCTACGCATTCCTTACTATCTACTGGGGCGGACTGGTGTTCATCGTCCAGGACCTGTTCTCCCTCTTGAGTGTCGAAGCACCATTGGGAGTAGGAAACTGAGCCGTCTGACCAGCGGGCAGAGCCGGGGGATCCGTCGAGACACTCAACAACGGTCGGCTCCGCACTCGGGGCGTCCTTTTCCTGTCGAGCGTTGTCTGGGACTGTGGGATCCGGTGTTCGGGCTTGGTCTGAGGTGGAGGTTTCGGCTTGGATGGAGCTTTCCTCCGAGGTGGAGTTTGGCGAGGTTGAGGCTGTACTACTGGACAGCGCACTAGAGGTAGAAGGGACGGGGTGTGGTGTTTCTTCTCTGGGGCTGCTGCATCCAGCGACGGCGAGAACTGTAGCGGCGAGAATGAGGGTGTGCTTTTTCATACTGCTTGCCTTTTCATGGGGAAGTTGCCGTGTGCTTCTATTTCTACTCGCCCAGAAGAGCCCCGGGTGAGTTCGCCGGACCAAGCTGTGGACACTGGCATGTGAATTATAATGTGCCATTTTGGGTTGAGTGACGCGCTGGTTCCACACACCCTTAGAATTCGCCGTCCGCTGAACACATGAAAAATCCCTGGCCTGCCCAAACGGCCAGACCAGGGAATCCTGCGAGATTAGCAGTCGTAGTACATCTCAAACTCCAGCGGAGTCGGACGCAGGCGAGACGGCGCGATCTCGTTCTCACGCTTGTACTCGATGTAGGTCTCGATGAGGTCCTCAGAGAAGACATCGCCCTCAGTCAGGAAGTCATTGTCTTCCTCCAGCGCGGCGAGAGAAGCTTCCAGGGAGGTCGGGGCCTGCGGGATGGAGGCAGCCTCTGCCGGCGGAAGCTCGTAGAGGTCCTTATCCACCGGAGCATGCGGCTCGATGCGGTTCTTCACACCATCCAGGCCGGCCATCATCATGGCAGCGAAACCCAGGTACGGGTTACCGGACGGGTCCGGTGCACGGAACTCGATGCGCTTAGCCTTCGGGTTGGAACCGGTAATCGGGATGCGGATAGCAGCAGAACGGTTACGCTGCGAGTACACCAGGTTGATCGGGGCCTCGAAGCCTGGAACCAGACGGTGGTAGGAGTTCAGCGTTGGGTTGGTGAACGCCAGCACAGCCGGGGCGTGGGCCAAGATGCCGCCGATGTAGTAGCGGGCCATGTCAGACAGCCCAGCGTAGCCAGCCTCATCGTGGAAGAGCGGCTGGCCGTCCTTCCACAGGGACATGTGGGCATGCATACCAGAACCGTTGTCACCAGCCAGCGGCTTCGGCATGAAGGTGACGGTCTTGCCGTACTGCTCAGCGGTGTTTTTGATGATGTACTTAAAGGTTTGAATATCATCCGCCGCGTGCAGCAAGGAGTCGAAGCGGTAGTTGATCTCGTTCTGGCCGCTGCCTACCTCGTGGTGGAAACGTTCAATGGCGAAGCCGGCCTTCTGTAGCTGCTGCACCATGGCATCGCGGACTTCGCCGTGCTTGTCGACGGGCGCGGTGGGGAAGTATCCGCCCTTCACGCGAGTCTTGAAACCGGTGTTCGGGGTGCCATCGAAGTTGGTCTCGGAACCACGGTTCCACCAGCCCTCATCGGTGTCCACCTCGTAGAAACCGTTGTGCACTTCAGTGCCGTAGCGAACAGAGTCAAAGATGTAGAACTCTGCCTCTGCGCCGAAGTTGCAAGTATCGGCGATACCGGTAGAAGCGAGGTACTCCTCGGCCTTGCGGGCGATGTTGCGCGGGTCGCGGCTGAACGACTCGAGAGTAAACGGATCGTGGACGAAGAACTTAATGTTCAGGGTCTTCGCGGTGCGGAACGGATCCACGAAAGCCGTGGTCGGATCCGGCAGGAGGGTCATATCCGACTCATCGATGGTGGTGAATCCGCGGATGGAGGAGCCATCGAAAGCGAGGCCCTCAGCGGCCGCGTCCTCGGTGAACTCATCTGCTGGAATGGAAAAGTGGTGCTCGGCGCCGGGAACGTCCGTGAAGCGGATGTCAACGAACTTGACGTCCTCTTCCTTGATGAATTTGACGACGTCCTGGATTGTCTCGAAGGACACGGTTGTCTCCTGTTGGTTGACCTGTAGTACTCCCGATCAGTTTACAGGTAGTGAGCCCACCACTGGGGCAGGTGGGGTAGGCAATGGGAAATTTCATCCCGTTACCGCCCGCCGACTAGATTGGTGGGCATGGCAGACAACAAAGATGGCTTCGGGCCGGGGGAGTGGCCCGGAAAGGATCTCGGCCTCCCCAAGGAGGGGGCAGGTGCACTCGCCTCCGTGATGCGCCGCACAGGGGGCGTGCTCATAGATTGGCTTTTGGCCATGCTCATAGCGAACCTTCTTGAGCTATTCACCAGTTCTCTTGGCGGGCCTGCCTTTCTTGGCTATGCGGTCTGGGCTGTCATGGGCATTGTGTGCGGCTGGCTCTTTGCCCGCACCCCGGGGATGCTCATTCTTGGGATGGGCGTGGCCCGACTGGATGAGCCGGGTGCCACTGTGGGCTTCTGGCGCGCTGCTGTCCGCACGCTGCTCACCGGTGTGCTTTTCCCAGCCGCAATGGTGGACGCCGATGGCCGTGGCCTCCACGACCGCGCCACTGGCACCGCCGTCATCATGGCCTAAAACCAGCTATCATGCCTAAAACCAGCTTCTGGCTGGCCTATGGTCGGAGGTTGTCGAAGTTTTCCAGCCGTTGCCCGGCTAGACGGCATCTTTCATAAGGCATGTGCTGGAAGGTGTTTTCACACCTGAAAACACCTTGTAGGCCCTCTAGATGGTGTTTTCAGCCCCAAAGATGCCGTCCAGCAGATGCCATCGAGACGTGCAGCAGATGCCATGAAGAATCCACATGGTGTGGCCTATGAACTTCTCGCTGAGGCTATGTCAGAGCAAGAAACAAAATGAGAAAGGTCCCTTTCCCACTCGGAAAGGGACCTGTCTCATGAACGGAGGACGGTGGCTTACTTGCCGCCCTTGCGCTCCTGCATACGGCGCATACGACGGTTCATACCGGACATGTTCTGAGCCTGGCGCGGCATGGGGCCCTTCGGCAGGCCCGGGGTGGTGCCGGGGAGATCATCCATGGCCTCAATGCGGCGGATGTTGTCGTAGGTCTCGTTCTTGTTGAAGTTGCGCGGGAGCTTCATGATGTGGCTGCGCAGCTTCGATACGGGAACCTCGTCGTCACCGTTGCCGACGAAGACCTCGTACACCGGCACGCCACCGGCGAGGCGGTCGACGCGCTTCTTCAGGCGGTTAAGTGTGGGGCCAACGCGCTTGCGGTCGCCCTCGACAACGAAGATGACGCCGGAGTTGCCGATGACGCGGTGGATGAGATCCTGCTGGCGGGTTGCGGCCACGCCGGTCTTGACCTTCCACACCACACCAACGGTGTTACGCAGCTGCTGCTCAAGCGCCCACCCGGCGGCACCAGGTTGGTCCTCGACCTGCTTGTACATGTCGCGCTCAAGGCGGCGGGTGAACAGGAACATCGCGAGGATGGCGCCGATGCCCAAACCCAGAATGAGCATGAACCACTGGCCGTTGAAGAGCCAGCCAATGAGGAAGAAGAGCAAGCCCATGCCTAGGAAGGCAGCGAGCATGATGGGGATGAGCGCCTTGTCCTGCTTGCGCTGCATGTTGAACGCTTGCCACATCTGTGACCGGGTCTGCTTGCGCTTAGCGCGCTTTGCCGCGCGCTCCTGCTTCTTCGCTTCCTTTAGCGATGCCTTGTCGTCGTTAGCCATGGCTCCTACTTTAAAGGTCAGAGGATTAAAAAGGGAAACGCCTAGCGGATCGTCGACGCAGCAGAGTCGGCACCCGCCGGGGTCTTGACCATGCGCGTGGTTACCGGGGTCTCCTCAGATGGGCCGTACTTCTCAATCAGGGTGGACGCCTCCTGGGCGGTAGCGCCCTGGGAGGTCTCCGCCAAGTGCTTGAGGTTCTCTGGCAGCTCGAGGCCGCGGGCCTCCATGGCCTGGACGTAGAGGCGGCCGGCGCGGTAAGAGGAGCGAACCAGCGGGCCAGACATGACGCCGCCGAAGCCGAGCTCCTTGGCCAACTTGGAGTGCTCCACAAACTCCTCCGGGCGCACCCAGCGCTCAATCGGGTGGAAGCGGGGACCCGGGCGCAGGTACTGCGTAATCGTGATGATGTCGCAGCCTACCTCGCGCAAGTCACGCAGCGCCTCCTCGATCTCCTCCGCGGTCTCACCCATACCGAGGATGAGGTTGGACTTGGTGATCAGTCCGAACTCGTGGGCCTGACGGATGACGTCGAGGGAGCGCTCGTAGCGGAAAGCCGGGCGGATGCGCTTGAAAATGCGCGGAACGGTCTCCAGGTTGTGGGCGAAGACCTCCGGGCGAGCCTCGAAGACCTCCTGGAGCAGATCCGGCTTGCCGGAGAAGTCCGGGGTGAGGTTTTCTACACCGGTGTGCGGGTTGAGCTCGTGGATTTTGCGGACCACCTCGGCATACAGCCAAGCGCCCTCGTCCGGTAGATCGTCACGAGTGACGCCGGTGATGGTGGTGTAGTTAAGATCCATCTCCTGGATGTTTTCGGCCACGCGGCGAGGCTCGTCACGGTCCAGCTCTTCCGGTTTGCCGGTGGCGATGTCGCAGAAGTCGCACCGGCGGGTGCACTTGTCACCGCCGATGAGGAAGGGGGCCTCACGCGATTCCCAGCACTCGTGGATGTTGGGGCAGCCGGCTTCCTGACACACCGTGTGCAGGGAAGCCCCGGCAACGCGGGATTTCATATCCTCGTAGCCCGGTCCCGTGCGGACCTGGTTGCGAATCCAGCGCGGCTTCTGTTCGATGGGCGACTCCGCATTCTTTTTCTCAATGCGGAGCATCTTGCGTCCTTCAGGCTTTACAGTCACAAAAACTCACTTTACGCGTCGGTGTGTGCTCTTCCTAATACAATCAAAGGCCCATAAGCCTTTATTCCCCGGGGTGGGCCTCCTTCTGTGCTTGGCGGGCTTGACGTGCCTTTTCATTGGCCACCTTGATGGGATCGGGGGCGGAGGCGAAGGTGTGGTCCGCCACGGTGAGTTCACCGGAAAGAGCCTTCTGTAGGGCGTCGAGAAGCGGGGCCTCTGCCTCGTCCATGGTCACCTCGCGGCCGAGTTCTAGAGAGAGGGTGGAGACGTCGGCGTCGTCGATACCGCAGGCCACGATGTGCTCGTAGTACTCCAAGGTATTGGTGCAGTTGAGCGCCAAACCATGCATCGTCACGCCACGAGTGATGCGGATGCCCAAGGCGCCGAGCTTACGGTCACGGGTAGGGGCGGTTGGGTCGGCGGCACGGGTCGTGGATGGGACCCACACGCCGGAGCGGCCGTCGATGCGTCCAGCAGTGGTGACACCCAGTTCGCGGACGGCCTGAATGATGGCTTCTTCGAGGCG
This sequence comes from Corynebacterium sp. HMSC05E07, assembly GCF_001807225.1. Taxonomy (NCBI): domain Bacteria; kingdom Bacillati; phylum Actinomycetota; class Actinomycetes; order Mycobacteriales; family Corynebacteriaceae; genus Corynebacterium; species Corynebacterium sp. HMSC05E07. Next base: position 7,229 of record NZ_KV788275.1, on the reverse strand, counting down.
GCGGACATAGTCCACGACGTCAACCGGCTCCGCCAGCTTGATGATGGGGTAGACCACGAGCTGGCCCTCGCCGTGCCACGTGATGCGGCCGCCGCGGTCAACGTCGATGACCGGCAGACCGTTATCCGGCATATCCTCTGGCTGCGTGCGCTTGCCGGCCGTGTAGACGTTAGGGTGCTCCACCACGAGGATGACATCACCCTGCGTGCCCGCCGCCCGCGCCGCCGCGAGCTCAGCCTGCAGATCCCAGGTTTCCTGGTAACCCATGCGGCCCAGGTGGCGGATCTCCAGTGGCTCGGCGGAAGCACGGATGGAGCGATCAGCGGGGAAAAATGGTTCGCGGGGAGCAGTCATGGCAACCCATGGTAGTCCTCGCGTCGCCAGAACTTTTAAGCGACTCCGTTAGCGGAGGCGTACTCCTCAGCGGTCATGAGCTCGCCGGCCTCGGTGACCTCAACTTCGAAGAGCCAGCCCTCGCCGAACGGGTCGTTGTTGATGACGGCGTAGTCATCGTGAACATCCTCGTTGACGGCGGTGACGGTGCCAGTGACCGGGGAGTAGAGATCAGAGACGGACTTGGTGGACTCGACCTCACCACAGGTCTCGCCGTGCTCGACGGTGTCACCCACGGCCGGCAGCTCAGCAAAGACAACCTCGCCCAGACGGTCAGCGGCGACGGAGGTGATGCCGACGCGAACGGTGGCGCCGGCCACGGAGTCAGCGGTGGCATTGATCCACTCGTGGTCCTCGGAGTAGGAGAAATCAGAAGGAAGGGTAGCCATTGGAAGGGGGTCCTTTCAGTAGATGAATTCAGTAGGGAGTTTACTTCTCACGCTTGTAGAACGGCAGCGCGGAAACCTCGAAGGGGTAGCGCTTGCCGCGAATATCCACCTCGACGGCTGTTCCCGGCTCGAGACCAGCTGCGGTATCGAGAAGAGCGAGCGCTACTGGGTGCCCCAAGGTGGGGGAGGGCTGGCCAGAGGTGACGGTGCCGACCTTCTTCTCGCCCACGAAGACCTCGGAGCCAGCACGAGCAGCACGGCGCTGGGAGGAGATGAGGCCGGTGATGACAGCCTTCGGGCCTTCCTCCGCACGCTGGCGCAGTACCTCAGCACCGACGAAGTCCTGCTCCTTCTTGGCAAAGGCGCGGGCCATGCCAGCCTCTACCGGGGTGATGTCACGGGTCAGTTCGTTGCCGTAGAGCGGCATGCCGGCCTCCAAGCGCAGGGAGTCGCGGGCTGCCAGACCACAGGGCTGGAGGCCGTACTCTTCGCCGGCCTTGAGCAGTTCTTCCCACAGTTCCGGGGCATCGGAGTTGTAGACGATGAGCTCGAAGCCATCCTCACCGGTGTAGCCGGTGCGGCAGATGAATGCGTACTTGCGGGCCACCTTGCCGGTCATCGCGGCGTAGTAGGGCAGATCCATGACGGCCTGCTGCTTGGTGTCCTCCACCAGCGGGACGAGGATTTCCATTGCCTTCGGCCCCTGGACGGCAATCATGGCTACGTCACGGGACTCGTTCTTCAGATCCACATCAAAGCCCTCGGCGCGTTCGTTCAGGGCCTCCCACACTGCGTCGGCATTGCCGGCGTTCGGGACGACGAGGAACTTGGTCTCCTCTAGGCGGTAGGAGATGAGGTCATCCATGATGCCGCCGTCGTCGGCGCAGATCATGGAGTATTTCGCCTTGCCCACCTTGAGGGTCGTGAGGTTTGAGATGAAGCAGTAGGACAGGAATTCGGCGGCATCCGGGCCGTTGACCCAGATTTCACCCATGTGGGAGAGGTCGAAGAGTCCGGCGGCGTTACGGACGGCGCGGTGCTCGTCCAGCTCGTTGTCGTACTTCAGCGGCATGTCCCACGGTCCGAAGGCCGTGAAGGTGGCGCCAAGCTTCTCGTGCTCGGCGTGCAGCGGGGAGTGCAGTTGGTCAGTCATGAATTAATCCTCCTGGGTGTTCTCATCGGAGTAGTCGAAGGCCTCGGGCGGCGGGCAGCTGCACATGAGGTTGCGGTCACCGTACGCCTCATCGATGCGGCGCACTGGCGGGAAGTACTTGCCGCGGCGCAGCGATGCCACCGGATAGGCGGCCTGCTGACGGCTGAAGTTAAAGCCCCAGTCATCAGCGGCGACAGCCTCTGCGGTAAAGGGCGCGTGGTGGATGACGGAGTCCTCGTAAGTCACCGAACCGTCGATGATCTCCTGAATCTCAGCGCGGATGGAGCGCATTGCCTCGATGAAACGATCCAGCTCGCCCAGGTCCTCGGACTCGGTGGGCTCCACCATAAGTGTGCCGGCCACCGGGAAGGACAAGGTCGGGGCATGGAAGCCGTAGTCCACGAGGCGCTTGGCCACGTCGGCGGCGGTGACACCGGAGGCGTCGGTAAGCTCGCGCAGGTCAAAGATGCATTCGTGGGCCACCAGGCCCGCGTTGCCGGTGTACAGCACCGGGAAAGAATCCTTGAGGTTCTGCGCCAGGTAATTCGCACCGAGGATGGCATGGCTCGTGGCATCGGTAAGGCCCTGGGAACCGATCATGGCCAGGTAAGACCAGGAAATCGGCAGCACACCGGCCGAACCATAGCGCGTAGCCGTGGACGGCACGCCCCCGCCATCCTGCGCCGGCTGGGAGGGATCGAGCTGTGGATCGTTGGCGTCGGTAGGCAAGAAGGGAACCAAGTGCTTGGCGACGCCCACCGGGCCCACACCCGGGCCGCCACCGCCGTGCGGGATGGTGAAGGTCTTGTGCAGGTTGAGGTGAGAGACATCGCCACCGAAAGCACCCGGACGGGCCCAACCGGCCAGTGCGTTCATGTTCGCGCCATCAATGTAGACCTGGCCGCCGGCCGCGTGAACCTTGTCGCAGACCTCGCGGACCTCGGGATCGAAGACACCGTGGGTAGAGGGGTAGGTAATCATGATGCCGGCAACGTGTTCGCCGTGCTGCTCAATCTTGGCGTCGAGGTCAGCGACGTCGATGGAACCATCATCAGCGGTTTTGACCACCACGACGCGCAGGTTGGCCAGCGTAGCCGAAGCCGCATTCGTGCCGTGGGCAGAAGCTGGGATGAGAATGACATCGCGGCCGTGGTCACCATTGGCCACGTGGTAGCGGCGGATAGCCAGCAAACCGGCGAGCTCGCCCTGGGAGCCCGCGTTGGGCTGAATGGAGACCTGGGCGTAGCCCGTGATTTCTGACAGCCAAGCCTCAAGCTCTTCAATGAGCGCGCGCCAGCCGGCGGTGGTCTCTTCTGGGGCGAAGGGGTGGATACCCGCGAACTCCGGCCAGGAAATGGGCTCCATGGCGGAGGTGGGGTTGAGCTTCATCGTGCACGACCCCAGCGGGATCATGGTGCGATCAAGCGCCAGATCCTTATCGGCCAGGGTGCGCAGGTAACGCAGCATCTGGGTTTCGGAGTGAATGGAGTTGAAGATCTCGTGCTGCAGCGGTTCCTCAGAGCGCTGCACCGAGTTCGGGATGCCGAAGGAGGAGGAACCCGTGGCTGCTTCCTCAGGGATATCGGAGGCCTGCGCGCCGAAGGCCTGGGCCAGTGCGGCCACGTCCTCGTTGGTGGCGGATTCACCAAAGGAGACCGCAACCTTGTCCGCGCCAATTGCGCGCACCAGGTAGCCCCGCTCTTGCAGCTGCGACTTGATGGCCGCGGCATCCACACCGGTCACAGTGACGGTGTCGAAGAACTCGCGGGAAACCAGCTCCTTGCCGGCGCCGCTCACGGCCTGGGCGAAGGCCGAGGCACGGTCATGGACGCGCTGCGCGATGTCCTTCAGCCCCTTCGGGCCGTGGTAGACCGCGTACATGGAAGCCACGTTGGCTAGCAGTGCCTGGGCAGTACAAATATTAGAAGTCGCGCGTTCGCGACGGATGTGCTGCTCACGGGTCTGCAGTGCGAGGCGGTAGGCCGGGCGGCCAGCAGCATCCTTGGACACGCCGACGATGCGTCCCGGCATCTGGCGCTTGAGCTTCTCCGTCACAGCCATGAAGGCTGCATGCGGGCCGCCAAAGAAAAGCGGAACACCGAAGCGCTGCGAGGAGCCGAGGACGACGTCCGCGCCCATCGCGCCGGGGGCTTCAAGGAGGAGCAAAGAGAGCGGATCAGTCACTACGGCGGCAAGCGCACCGCGGGTGTGCAGTTCCTCAATCACCGCACGCGGATCAACAATGTCACCCTCGGTACCGGTGTATGCCAGGATGGCGCCGACAAGGTCCTCACCAACGATGCCATCGCGGACATCGGCGATTTCCACCTCGAGTTCAATGGCGCGGGCGCGCTCCGCAGCCACGGCGAGAACCTGCGGGTGAAGGCGGGAATCGAGCAGAACGCGACGGCCCTTCTTCACCGCGCGAGCCATGAGGCCCACGGCTTCGGCGGTGGCGGAGGCCTCATCAAGCAGGGAGGCATTCGCAATGGGCAGACCGGTCAGGGACTCGATCATGGTCTGGAAGTTGAGCAGGGCTTCCAGGCGGCCTTGCGAAATCTCCGGCTGGTAGGGCGTGTAGGCGGTGTACCAACCGGCATCCTCCAGCAAACCGCGGCGGATGACCGCGGGGGTGAGGGTATCGGAGTAGCCCTGGCCGTAGAAAGACTTCAGCACGACGTTCTGCGAGGCGTACTCGCGCAGCTTGGCCTGGGCATCGTCCTCACTCAGCGCCTCCGGAAGATTGAGAGACTCAACGGCGCGGATGGTGGTGGGGAGGGCGGCATCGACAAGCGCCTCAACGCTGTCATAGCCCACGGCCTTGAGCATCGTCGCACGCTCGGCTTCATTGGGGCCGAGATGACGAGAGATGAAATCCATGTGTTTGAACTCCTTCGTGGCGTTAGTCAGTATGGCCTAAACCGCCTTTTAGTATAAGGCGTGGCGTATGACATTAACCCCGGCTACCCCTGGCTTTAATGCCCAACCATCCAGCGGTTACTGCGGCGACTACCAAGCCGAGAATAAACGCGGAGGAATAACCCACCGCAGGCCCCAGAAGCGACAGGATGAAGGGCGCGAAGAAGCCGAGATAGGTGAGCGAATAAAACACCCCCGTCGCCGCGCCGAGCTGATCCGGGTGCGCAATCGCCTGCGTTTCCGCCAAGCCCGTGAGCATACCGATGCCGTAGGAACTGCCCATGACAATCGCCGCAATCGGCAACAACGCTACAACCCAGCCGTGGTGCGCGGCGGCAAGGATGACCAGACACAACCCCATGCCGAGGGCGGCGAGCACCATGCCGTGGAAAGGCGTCATTCGAATGCGGCCGGCAAGCTGCTGGATGATGACACCACTTCCCATAGTCACCATGGCCATGAGCCCCGCTACCAGGATGGGACGGTCCAGGTGCTCACTGAGCTGCGAAGGCAGGAAGACGAAGGTTGTGGTGACCGTGCCAAAGACCCATGGCGCATACGCGATGACGTGTAGATAACGCGGGGTTAGCAGACTAGTGGGGAAGAAAGGCTGGCGGGTGGTCCGCCCCGAAGTGGTGGGGAGCTCTGGGACCATCCACACCAGGGGAACCACAACCAGCGCGAGTGCGATATGGAAAAGGTAGGGAAGCACCGTGGGCCACGGCAGGTACTGCGCGCTAAGGCCCGCCATGCCGGGGGCCAGCGCAAAGCCGGAGGATAAAGCAACGGAGGAACGCTTGGCGCCGACGTGCACGTGCGTACTGAGCTCCTTAATCCACGCTGCTCCCGAGGACATGGCCATGCCCACGGCTGCGCCAATGCACAGTCTGCCGATTAACAGCGGCAGAAACGCACCGTGGAAGCCGAGAAGCAAGATGAGCGAGCCTGCCGTGGTGGTCAGAACTGCTGGGCGCATAACCGCACGGCGCCCGAACGAATCGGACAGGGGCCCGGCTATGAAAAGAGCCAGCATGATCCCGAAGGCGTAGATGCCGAAGAGGAACGTTGTGTGCAGAATTCCCAAGGGCGTGGTGAGTTGATAGACCACCACCATGGGGGCGAAGAGGTTGGCGCCGCACGCTACGAGAAACATGCCGAGAGCAATGCGGAACCACTTCTGAGAAACCATGCGGCCCAGTCTAGTGTGCTGAATCACATCCGGTGGTTGTTTATGTCCACGGAAAACGACGAAGCTCCCCGCGCCGAAGCACGGGGAGCTAGGACACTCTAAGAACTAGAGGTTGAGATCTGCGGAGAAGTCCGCAGTCTCAAGGCGGTCCTTGATGGTCGTGATGAAGCGACCAGCGTCGGCACCGTCGACCACCTGGTGGTCGTAGGTGAACGGCAGGTAGCACATCTGGCGGATAGCGATAGCATCCTGGCCGTCCTCGGTCACCACAACAGCACGCTTGGTGATGGCTGCGGTGCCCAGGATGCCGGCCTGCGGCGGAACCAGAATCGGGGTATCCAGCAGGGCGCCCTCAGAACCGATGTTGGTCACGGTGAAGGTGGCACCAGTGAGGTCGTTCGGCTTGAGCTTGTTGTTGCGGGCCTTGTCAGCCAGCTCAGCAATCTTCTGCGCGATCTCCGGGAGGGAGAGCTCCTGAGCCTTGTGGATGACCGGAGTCAGCAGGCCCTTCGGGGTGTCCACGGCGATGGCCACGTTCACGTCAGCGTGGTACGTCATCTCCTTAGTCTCCGGGTTGTAGGAGGCGTTCACGTTCGGGTGGGACACCAGTGCCTCAACGGTGGCCTTCACAATGAACGGCAGGAAGGAGAGGTTGGCCTCGTACTTGTCAATGAACGCCTGCTTGGACTGCTTGCGCAGGTCCCAAATAGCGGTCATGTCGACTTCCTGGACGTGGGTCAGCTGAGCGGAGATCTGGAGAGCCTCAACCATCTTGGAGGCCGTGATCTCGCGAATGCGGTTGACCTTCTGGGTGGTGCCGATGAGCTCCTGCTTCTCCGGATCCACGGACTTGGTGGACCAGCGAGCACGCGGGTTGGAAGAGTCAGAGCCAGCAGAGGTTGCCGGAGCCTCGCCCTCGCCTGCAGCAGCCAGAACATCCTGCTTGCGGATGCGGCCACCAACACCGGTGCCGGAGACAGTGGACAGATCCACGCCGTGCTTCTCAGCGAGCTTGCGCACGAGCGGGGTGACGTACGGAATGTTGTCGCCGTTGTTGACCTTGGTGGAGGTCTCCGAAGCCTTCGGCTCGGAGGACGCAGAAGCAGCAGCAGCCGGCTTCTTCTCCTCGGACTTGTCAGCCTTGTCGTCTGCCTTTGGCTCTTCCTTCTTTTCTTCTGCCTTGTCC